>NZ_JAAKXY010000002.1:600000-829900 GCF_011043775.1 Natronolimnobius sp. AArcel1
CCAGACTGTGATGACTCTCTGACAGTCTGGTCGTCATATTAAAGAGAGCCGAGACAAACGCTCGAGTCATGAACCGTCGACAGATCCTTGCTCGCAGCGGCGTCGGGTTGGGGGTCGTCACACTTGCAGGCTGTCTCGATACACTCAGTGGAGACAGCGAGGATGTTGAAGTCGCTGATCGCACCGGCGAACGGGCGCTCTCTCGAGCGGTCGGCGCACTGAACGATACTGCGCTCGTCCTCTACGAGACGGATCTCGAGGGCGATCCAGACGATGTCTCGTTCGACCCGGACGAACCCGAGGACCTCCTCGAAACAGCCGACGATCACCTCGAGACGGCGGCTGCCGAACTCGACGGACAGGAAGCCGATCTCGAGGCACTCGAGACCTACGCGGGCGTCCTCGAGACGATTGTCAAAACCACCGATACCGTCACTGATGAGACGGTCTCCGACGATATCGATTCGACGACGGCTGCGCTCGAGGATGGTGACGCCGACGACCGGGCCGATGCCAGCGGCCGTATCGACGACCGCAGGTCGACGCTCGAGGACACCGAGTCGGCACTCGCGGACGCACAGGGCGACCTCGAGTCACTCGATGCTGACCACCTCTCTTCGCTTGCTGTTATCGATCTCGAGGAGATCGAAGCCGGGGCTGACGAACTCGAGACTGTCCTCGATGCACAGCTTGCCCTTGCGACAGGCTACGATGACCTGCTCGCGGGTAACGAGGACCTCGAGGCAGGACGGGAGGCAACTGATGACGACGATCACGAGGCTGCTAAAGCGGCCTTTGGCGACGCCGAATCGGCGTTTGAACGTGCGACTGAGACGTTCGACGCCGGCAAAGACAGTGCGCCGACTGCACTCGTCCCCTCGTTCGAAACTGCCCTCTGTCAGAGCGGGTCGCTCGAGACGGCCGCGAGTGCGTTCGAGGATGCTGCAGGCGCGGCTGCTGACGGTGATTTCATGACTGCCCAGCAACGGCAGGACGACGCGGAGGACGCACTCGAGGACGCAGACTCGTGTGCGGAGGAGTAGCCGTCGTTCGGTAGTCCCTAGATACGCCTGGGAACTCAGCTATCGATCGGTTTGCCGTCTTCCGTTGGTGGAGCAATTGCGTCTACGTACTCCTCGAGTGTGGGCTCGTCGACGCGAACGCGGACGCTGATCTCGCCGAGTTCGTCGGGCTCGCCGACGGAGAAGTTGATTCGGTCCTCGAACGCCGCTTGCTTTTTGAGAGCGAACGAGAACGTCTGGCCGTCGCGGTTCGAAAAGAACTCGCCGCGGGCGGTATCGAGAATTTCCTGGCGGTGCAACAGCTCGGAAAAGTGGTCCATCGAGTGGGCTTCGGCACGAATCTCGCCGAACTCTTCCGTGATGTCGGCGTTCGGGAAGATGTTGCCGACGGCGTCGGCGACGCGACTCGTTACCTCAGTGTCGTACACCGGTGCCGTAATCTCCACGTCGATGCGGTAGATCTCTGTCATTGGATTTCGTTTTGCTCGCTCTGTTCGGGTGTCGGTTCGCTCTCGTCATCGCCAGTCGGTCCCTCGCGGATCACGCGTCGAACGCGCTCGTGGAACGCCTCGAGTGAGTCCGTGTTCTCGATGACCACGTCGGCGCGATCCATCGCGTCGTCCATCCCGAAGCCACGTTCGCGCTCGTCGCGGGCCTCGAGCGGTTCGCCACCGTTGTCTGCGCTCGCATCGCGCCCGCGGTCGGTGATCCGCTCGGCGCGGAGGTCGAAGGGGGCTTCGATGCTGACGAGTGTGAAGTGCTCGCCGAACTCGTCTTCGAAGGCGTCGAGTTCGGTTCCCGAGCGCAGGCCGTCGACGAGAACGGTGTCGTGGTCCTCGAGTCGGTCCTCGATCATCGGCAGTGATCGCTCGGCAATCGCCGCCGGGCCGTTTTCCTCGCGCAGCGCCTGGGCGACGGTCCCGTGGTCTTTCGTCGGGTCGAGGCCGCGGTCGGCCGTCTCCTGGCGGACGACATCGCCCATGGTCACCACCGGGATTCCGTCCTCGCGTGCGACGGTGGCCGCCTCGCCCTTGCCGCTGCCCGGGAGGCCCACCGTTCCGATGACGTGCATCAACTCGAGGTAACAGTGTTGCGTGCTTAAGGACTGTGGGTTCGCTATCGTGTTCGTGTTCGGACTCGAGTGGCGGCCGTCGTCACTCTCGTGACCTGACCCTGGCCCTCTTTGGCGCTCGAGGGCGAGTGCGTTCGTATGCGCCTGTCCACGAAAGTCATCGCTGGTGCCCTCCTGTTGATCATCATCCCGATTCCGGTGGTGCCGCCGTTTGTCGGCACTGCGATTGGTATTCTGCTGTTGGGGCTTGGCTTGTTCCTGCGATTTCTCGGGGTGTGAGTGTCGGCGCTTGTGTGCCGTTCTGAGGCGACAATCCGCACTGTTTATGCCAATCGGTCGTTGAGTTAGCCTCGAGGGCACGTAGCTCAGTCCGGAAAGAGCGTCGGACTTCTATCCTCGCCGCGTCTGCGGTGGGGGAAGACATCCGACGGTCGTGGGTTCAAATCCCATCGTGCCCGTGAAGCCGCCGAGTACTACGAGGCGTGCTGAACCGCAGCACGCAGAGGATTTGAATCAGGGAGCAGCTTGCTGCGACCGTGGTTCAAATCCCATCGTACTCTTGATTTTTGACGAGTAGGATAACTCGAGCAGTTCTGCGTTGGCGGGGTGTTCTCACTGGTGAAGGGTCGTGGTCTCGAGAAGGCCTGCCAGGTTTACAGGAATCCGACCCGTCTCTGTATACCATCTCTCCAGTTGAAGCACATGAAATAAGAGTGTAGATTCGACCCTCTAATCAGTCAAAGGTTATTTATCATATCCCTATAGATTTCGATTAGATGAGTACAGAAAGGCTGGATGAGGAATTCGAGTATGAGGGTCGACTCGTATTTAACGGAATCTACTCTACGACAATCCTCGATTCTGGCTTTGAATTCGATGAAATCGTCAGCAAAGAACTGACCGACTTCTCAGAAGGGAATATCGAATCTACAGGTCGTGGGTATCGGTCAATTCCATTTCAGAAAATGGTGTCAAGCGAACCGAGAGTTGGCGATCAGATTGAAGATTTTCTTGAGAAGATCAACGCACTTCAGTACCGCGAAGAGATATGGGAATATCATGAGGTAGAGGTGGATGGCGAAGTGGAAGAAGCACCGGTCAAAACCGGTGAATCCTCCTTCGATGCATTCTGGGCTAAGCCTAACTATCTCTTTGTCCGGGGGAAAAAGACAGAAGCGGATCAAGCAGGTGAACTACTTTCAGGAACTCTGAAAGAGTATCTCGACATTAGGGAAATAGAGTTTTCTCCAGACTTTCTTCTCTGGCTCTTTTCAAAAGAGAAAAATAGCGAAGTGCTCCCCGGTCCACTATCGGTCAACATGTTGACTGATGCACGTGTGGAGAGCGACGAACCTGACTTATTCGGCCAACAAGGTCAGGTTGCGGATTCGATCGATGTGACAAAATCGACCCCGGTTCTGATGGGCGTCTTACGGCAGATGGGCATAATCCAGTTGGAGGGCGTTTTCAGCATTTCGGGGGTTTTCCTCCGAGTGCGAATTTCATCGGAGGGGCGTATACACGTTCTCGCAGACCACGCAATAAAAGGATCACCCGATATCGAACGCATGGCAGTCTCCATTGCTTTTCTCAAAGAGTTCATTGACCTTTTTGATCAATGGCAACGCATGGAGAGTGAGCGAAAATACCCTCCTGAACAGTTCTTTGAGGATATCTACAAGGAGTGCAAACGGCAGGGCGTTGAGATTCAGTTCTCTATTGATGACGTAATCCGTGAGTACAGACAGAAAGGTGGCCCTGAGGAGTATAATCAGTATCAATCAGGGATTGACGAATTCTCAGACTAACCATAGTCTGAAGCAGGACCCGGAAGACTTTCACACTAAAGAACGAAAGCAGAATAACGATGGCCGAAACCAACCTTCGCAAGGCAAGCGCCTCAACGGATCGTTTAGAGGATTCGCTACGCGGGGTTTCGAAAGGCCAAGTTTCGATCAAATCTGTAGATAGCAAGACAGTTGAGCCAATTGTCGAGCAATATCCCTTCCGCACCCAGGATATCATTCTGGGCAGATTATCTTACAAGGAAGAATCTAATTATACGTCAGGTCGGACGATCCCGGTTGACTTCCAGTTCCGGACAGGGTCGAACTTATTCCTCACTGAGGTACAAACAGATATTCCATCGCTCGACCTGGTGACCACTCAATTTACCGAAGCTACCTCGAGAGCGCTGAAGATCTATCGAAATCTGCATGCACCAGAGGATGCACTCTGGGACTTCCTTATGATTGCTGATCGGATACTTGAGATTACAGTTCTCGATCAGGGAGAGGAAGTACGTTATGAAGATGTTGACGGCGTTGATCGAGAAGATGTTGTGGGGGGGTATGCAATAGAAAGTGCTTCCGTTGGGTTTGTCGAGAAAGGGAACGAGATATTCGTAGAGTATCGAGGTGGGAGTATTCAGGTAGAATCGGAGTGGGAGCTGGGCCGTGAGTATATCGTGCAGACCTTTGAGCGAGAGGTTCTCTCTGAATAATTCGGTGAGAGATGGCAGGAACCGGCATATCTGTTTTGAGTTCGGTCCAAGCAGTCCTTCGGAGGTATATCAATCACTTCACAAATACTAATGCATATTTTATGGTAAGTCTCGCTATCCCATTGCTCATCGGGATCTCGGGACTCCTCCCCGATCCACAGCTACAATGGATTGTCGGGGCATTTTCCCTGCCAATTCTTTTTGCAGCATTCGTTCACGCATACTGGACTGGGCGCCCATTCGGAATCCGAGTCTCTTGTACACCAACACACCTCGTCAGCGGTGAGCGCGAGCCAGATAAGCCCTCTGAGAGACGTGACAATATCTTAATACAGAATGACTCCACGAAAGTTCACGGAGTGATGGAATTAACGCAATTCAACAGTAGCTTTGACATCCGGTTTGACTCGTCATCTGAGATTGGGGTCGAATTAGAGACGAGGCCGCGACGAGAGCATTCGTACAACCCGGAGACGAATCGGTTGTCCTGTACAGATGTTTCGGACCGACAGTTCCCGATCAAGCTCGATGTCTATCCCCGGGGTAGCGTTCAAAGTGCTGGCCGATATCATTCGCTGACAATCCGGGACAGTGAGACTGGCCATGCTCTTTCTAACTTTGAAGTCATTGACGTTCGCGCTTAGCGAAATCTCACTTAAATTGTCATTGTAAACAGCACCAACGGGTGCTTTGTTGGGACTAAAATTGTGGCTGAGGTCAAAGGACTAGATCAACCTCCCGTCTCTACACGATTGCCAAGGCGACAACAGCGAAAAGTAACAGCATCCCATTCCAACCACTGTGTGAGAATATCTAGTTAATGCTCACGAAATGCCGTGGATCCTATGGAGATTCAAGTAGGATAGCCACACTAATTGACAGTATGTAATAACAGGGTAAATGACTAATGAATCGGCTCATGTTTGTCTGTATCTGATCTTCTTACATCATCAGAAGTGAGGTCATCAGGCCCCATAGAATCTACCGCTTCGCATACAGTATTATAAAACCAATCATCTGCCTGAGGGGCCACACGAATTTGATTAATAACATCGGTTGCTCTGATCTCTATATGCTTTGTCGGGTCCTCTGGCGTTTTACAAGCGTTAACTACACCTGTTTCACCATTGATGTACGTTAATAAGGGAAATTTCTTCCTTTTCGTTTCTCCTTCTTTTTCATAAACAATGTTATAATCAACAGACTCAAATTCTTCCTCAGAAATTATATCAAGGTCACAATAGATTATTCTGAGTTCATTTTCGTGTGAAAAACTCCTTCTCTTTATAAATAATGGAGAAACCAGCTCTGATGAAGCCTCGTCAGCAAAATCTTCTAATTTATCTCGCTCATCATTGCTTAGCTCTTCAAAATCTGAATAGAAATTTAGATATTCTACTGGGCGTGAAAAAAGATCTCGGTCGTCTTTCTCAAAACCAGTCACCAATGAACTAGGATCACTGACAATGGCAATCCCTCTATCACCATAGTGCTCCCACATTGATGCAGATTCTTTGTCATTTCTATGCCAGCAATTACCATAGGACGATTTACCAATAAATTCAGTAAGAGAAGACAGAATTTCGGTTATATCGTCATCCCATTCATCTGAATCTTCGTATTCATTTTCTCGCAATTGAACGTAGGCGTTTGGAACGGTACCTTCATATGGATCATCAAAATTTGAAATACGTCGAAATAACAATTTTTCAGTCCTTAAAATATCCAAGAAGTGATCAAACCCTACATATCTCCAAAGGTCTTCGTCACAACTTGTAATATAGTACTTTTCATCATCTGTTATTGGCATGCTCTATTTGCGTTTGCTAAGGTCTAAAAACCGGTGGTGCTTCGATTCTTTTCTTCCCCATTATAGATCCAAAGGGTTACACGTCGGATAAAACACGGTTCTCGAATATGCACATGAGACGACGGTACCTTGTGCGCATCTTGGTTGCTAGTCAGGTTTCCGATCCACCGAATTGTCCAGTAGAGTGATAGAAGAACTATGTTTTGGGCAGAATAGGCTGGTTTAGCGAGTCGAAAAACAAGATTTTGCTGGTCGTGTGTTCCAATGATGTAGATTTGAACTGGAGGTGACTACGCCTGCCGAGAAAGCGCACTCGAGCGAGCAACCATACTAGAACTGCAACAGACGAGTGTACTGTTCCCTCCCACCCACGAACAGTAGTTATAAGTCACAACACGACAATAAACCAACCGGAAGCCAAACCGGGCATGAGTGAAATGCCCCGGGTGGAACCAGCACCCGAGACGGCTTCCAAAACCCTCCTGGGGTTTTGCAAGCATGATTCCGTTCATTCTACCGGGACATAAACATCCCGCACGACAGTCGAATCGCTCCCCTCGAGAGCACCATCCACACCCGGCGGCAACAGCCGATGGCCGCTGATCGCGATGGGAAACCGGACTGTGGCACAGATGCAGACGCCGACGGCGGAACAGACTCGGACGCCGACGCCGGTGAGAGAACTAACTCGAGACCCGACACAGACGACCCCGACACGGACACCAACCCAGACTCGAGTTCGTCCCAACCGCTCTCGAGGACGCCCTCGAGTCGCCCGTGCCCGGCCTGTGACGCCCGCATTGTGGGCGTGACGGTCCTCGGCCCGACGACGGCGTTCGCCCGCCCCTGTGGCTGTCGGGTGTCACCGGAGGTGTTGCACCAGCTCGACGCTGACGGCAACTGAACCCCCACTCACATCCGGGGCTGCACCGCACTCGAGTCCGCCACACACTGCCCCGGAACCCTTTTACAGCAGACAGCCGTATCCGTGTCCAACGATGGGACTGGGTTCGGATATGTACCGACAGCAGATCCTCGACCACTACAAAAACCCGCGTAACTACGGGCAACTCGAGGAGCCGACGTTTACCCACATCGGCGAGAATCCAATGTGTGGCGACGAGATCCGCATGGATGTCAAACTCGCCGACGAGGACGACGGCGACCAGACAATCGAGCGCGTCGCCTTCTCCGGCGACGGCTGTGCGATCAGCCAGGCCTCCGCGAGCATGCTCTCGACGAAACTTCAAGGGAAAACGCTCGAGGAACTGCTCGAGATGGACCGCGACGATATCATCGACATGCTTGGCGTCGATATCTCCCCGATGCGAGTCAAGTGTGCGGTGCTCGCCGAGAAGGTCGCCCAAGACGGCGCAGAGATCTATCAGGGCGAACTTGACGTGGAGAAGACGACGACGGAGGATTGAGGGCGGCCGTTCGGTCTATTTCTGGTGGACAACAGCATCGATTTCGTCGAGGCCATCGAAATCTGCATCGCCTGTCTGGATCGTTGAACAGTCTTTCTGCAGTGCCGTGGCAATATGAATTGCGTCTGCGTACGAGAGTTCGCGTTCTCGTCGACTGTAGTACTTTGATCGGATGTTTGACGCCTGCAGCGCAATATCACTTGAGACGGGTATGACGCGGATCGCTGCTGAATCCTCTATCGAACTGGTTACAAAATCGGCCGTCTCCTGGTCGAGTTCTCGTCGTATAATATAGTCAATCTCAGTAAGCGCAATTGTCGACGTGACGCCACCGTCATCGTGTGCTGCCTCGAGAACGGTTTTTGCAGCGTCGTCAACTGCACCACCGAGTACATACTCGATCCACACCCACGAGTCGAGATACTGCATTAGGACCACTCGTCACGCTCTGCATCGAGTAACTCAGCTGCGTCTAACTCGAGCGACGAGCCACGCTTGCGAGCCGCCTCGAGGCGCTCTTGGGGGTCGGATGGAACCCGAACAAGTCGCACACTTCCGTCTGCATCAAACCGAAAGAGAACGGTTTCGCCCTCCTCGAGACCCATCTGGTCTCTCACATCTTTTGGTATTGTTATCTGTCCACGAGATGTAACTGTTGCTTCGTGTGACATTGGTTCCTTACATCTCGCTACGAAGTAAGTGGCAAAAAGTATTCGGCTTACAAAGCCACGTTTCGGACGGTTACTCCGGCATCAGTCCGCCGTCCTGAACACGCATGACTGCCTCGCCGTCGGCGAGGTTCGGTGCGTCGACGAGGCGGACGATCCGCTTGTCGCCTTTGGACTTGCGGAGGTACATCCGGAACGTCGATTTGTGGCCGAGGATGTTCCCCCCGATTGGCTGCGTTGGGTCGCCGAAGTACGAGTCAGGATTCGACGCGACCTGGTTCGTCACGATAACGGCGGCGTTGTAGAGGTTGCCGACCTTATCGAGGTCGTGCAGGTGTTTGTTGAGCTTCTGCTGTCGGTCCGCGAGTTGGCCACGGCCGACGTACTCGGCGCGGAAGTGAGCGGTCAGCGAGTCGACCGCGAGCAGGCGAACTGGATACTCGCTTTCTTCGTGCTCGCTTGCCAGTTCCTGTGCCTTCTCGGCGAGCAACATCTGGTGGTTGGAGTTGAACGCCTTCGCGACGTGGATCTTGTCGAGGATGTCGTCGATGAGTTCGTCGACGGCGGCTTCGTCTCCCGCTGAGCCCTCAATTTCGCGGTCCTCGAGCGTGGCGTTGATGACCTCATCGGAGAGTCCGCGGACCATGTCGTCGATACGCTCTGGACGGAACGTGTCCTCGCTGTCGATGAACATCGCACAGCCGTGGAGGCCGCCGACTTCTTTCGGGAGCTGGACGTTGACCGCCATCTGATGGGTGACCTGGGACTTCCCGGACCCGAACTCACCGTAGACTTCGGTGATCGACTGGGTTTCGATGCCGCCCCCGAGCAGGTCGTCGACCTCGTCGATCTGCCAGGAGAGTTTGCCGATTTCGTTTCGTCGCTCGAGCACGGTCGATCCGGTCTCGAAGCCGCCGACGTCGGCTGCGTCACGGGCGGCGCGGACGATATCTGCGGCGGTCGACTCGCCGACGTCGGCTGTGTTCGACAGCTCGGAGGGCGAGGCGACGGCAAGACTCTGGAACGACTCAAATCCTGCTTCCTGCAGTTTTTCTGCGGTTGCTGGGCCAACTCCGGGGAGTGTCTCGAGATCTGCGTCAGGCATACTTTTCCGTTGTGGTGGACACCCCATAAAGGCTCGTTAACAGGGGAGTGAAAGTAAAACTCGAGCTCCAGATTGGCAGATCTATCGTTTCTGAGGCCGTCTACCGGCGGACTTCTCATTGACGCTGTATGAGGAAACGCTCGCAGTACACAGCGAATCCGTGTTACAGAAGAACGTGTGGGTGATCCGCTGTCGACAGATTACTGCTCCGGTGGCGTCCACGTTAGACAGTAGAGTCGCCCGTCGTCGCTGCCGACGAACAGCTGTCCGTCGCCGACGGCAGGCGTGCTCGTGATCGCACTCGAGTCGTCGGTGCCGAAGTGCCAGAGGTGCGAGCAGTCATCGGTGAGGTCGAGTCCGTAGAGCGAGCCAGTCGTGTCGCCGACACAGACGACGTCGCCGATGACGACGGGACTCGCGTGGAGTTCGCCATCGAGTGGGACGCCTTTCTTCGCAAAGAGCCAGCCCCGGAGTTTGCGCCGGCCGAAGGTCGTATCGGTGACGTGGAGGTAGCCGTCTGCCGCGCCGATGAACGTCGATTCTTCTTCGGGGAGCACCGTCGCAGACGACGTAAACCCGTCGCGAATTTCGTAGGAAAACCACGTTCGCCCCGAGTTGGTATCAAGTGCGAGCAAAGTTCCGTCGTCGTCACCGACGTAGACGCGCCCGTCTGCGACCGTTGGGCTCGCAGTGACGACGCCATCTGTGGGGGCCGTCCAGATGTCTTCGCCCGACTCGACCTCGAGTGCGACGACAGTCTCGTTTGCGAGGGCGGCGAACACGCGTGAGTGCTCCCACTCTCGGTCGCGGACGCGAGCGTCGGCGATAACGGGTGCAGCGACGACGGGGGCGTCGGTTTCGTGCGTCCATCGCACGTCGCCGGTCTCGGCCTCGAGAGCGGAGAGGCCGTCTGCGTGGCCGACGTAGAGCTGTCCGTCATCGAGCGTTGGCGTCGTCACCTCCGGCGCTGGTAGCGACGTTTCCCACTCGAGGTCGCCGCGGGCGGGGTCGACAGCCGTGAGCGTGTCACTGCCGCTGGTGAACACGACTTGGTCGCGGGTAACGACCGGCGTCGAATCGGTTGCAGCGATCGTTTCGTACGTCCATCGGCGGCGGCCCGTCTCGCGGTCGAACGCGTACATGTTTCCGCGGTCCGTGCCGACGAAGACGGTATCTCGGTCGAGTACCGGTGGGCCGACCGCACCGGAGAGGTCGACTGTCCAGTTGGTTTCGACTCGCTGTGGGCCGGCAAGGTCTCGACGATGGCCGGGGTGCTGTGGGCCGCCGTGGTACTGAGTCCACCCTGTCACTGCCTGGGGCTACTCAGTGAATCGGTATAATGGAATGGATACGACACGCACACGAGGCTGCTGGGGGCCAGTGTGACAACGCCACAGAAAGGTGGGAGGCGTTGATGGTGGGTGAACGGTACGACAGGAGCGAATGGATGTATGGCGCAACGGTGTGTGTCGATGCGGTATCCTCCTGTCGCACCTATTGGTTGCGGTGCCAGCATCAAACCACTACTCCCAAATATATTTGGGTCGGACAGAACAGTCCCTACTCCCAGGGATGGGTCCCGCCCGTACTCGGCCAGAGCGGATACCAATACTCCTTCTCGCGTTCGATCTCGAGTTCACCATCCAGTGCCGACTCGAGTTTGAACTCCGCGCTCGAGTCGCGTTCGCGGCCGGCTCGAGGGGCAAAGGGATAGAATCGGCCGCGCCGGAACGAGTAGATCCAGTAGGCTGGCTCGCCAGACCGGTCTTCGTAGGCGAAGACGGCCGCGAGCAGTCGCGAGCCGTAGTTATGCTCGACGAACGTATCGGACGCGAAGTGCAGGCTGGTGATCAGGTCTTCGGGATCGGTATCCTCGAGAATAACCCAGTGATAGCCGTGGTCGTCTTCCGAGACGGAAAAGTCGGTGCCGGTCTCTTGCTGGCCCGCCTCGAGAATGGCTTCGACCTCGTCGACGGCTTCGTGAAAGCTGTGTGAGTCGACACCGGAGAAACAGAGCGCGCCGATATCGAGCGCGTCATAGCCGAGTTCGGCTTCCATCGTCAGATAAGCAGTGCTCATCCCGAACAGGTCCTCGGGGTCGGCATCACGTTTGGCGTCGGCTTCGGCGCGCAATCCAAGGGCGGCACGAAGTCCGTCCAGCAGTCCCATACGCCATGCAACGGGGCCAACCTCTTAGAATTCACGTCTCTCGACTCAAGATTCGGATATTCGGATCCGAGCACCTCCATAGTGATGTGGCGCGTGCCCGTATCGTCGTTCGTGTCTCGAGTGTCCAGTACGATGACGACGGCCGCTCGCACGGTCGAAACGCGAGTCGTGAACCCACTCGTCTGTTGGCTCTTGCAGTCACCAGTCCACTGGCTCGCCAGCGTTGCGCTCGTTCTCCTCACGTATCGAGGCCAACAGAGCGGCCGGGGGTACACGATTCCCATCGCGTACGCTCGCGCGGACGGCTCACTCGTCGCCGTGACGCCGAAAGCGGAGACGATCTGGTGGACGAATTTCCGCCAGCCCACCGCGTGTACGCTCCACGTTCGCGGCGAACAGCGACTTGCAGCGGGGGAACTCATCGATGATGATGCCGACCGCGCTGCACTGCTCGCAGTCTACGCCCGACAGCGGCGGATTCTCGCCCGACTGCTCGGGATCGACACCGCCGAAAGCGAACTCGCGGTTGTGCGATTTTCGCTCGAGAAGCAGTGATCGATCCCACTCGCAGTGACGTTAGAATAGTGGACTAACAGCCCATCTAACGTCCGCCGAGCCCGTTATACGCCTCGAGAACCTACGACTAGTGAATAGCTCGCCGACCGAATCTCCCCGTACACACCCGATGCATCCATGAACACAACCGCATCACCGAAAGCACCGCTTCCCGTTCCGACACCCTCGCACCTCGAGGAGCGCTCACGCCGTGCCCGCACCGAAGCCATGTCGGTGCTCGCACTGGGCGATGGGCTCTACGAGGTCGAATCAGCCAGCGACAGCACCTATCTCGTCGATCTCGAGGCGGGCCGGTGTACCTGCCCGGATCACATTTTCCGTGGCGTTCGCTGTAAGCACATCCGCCGCGTCGCCATCGAAATTACAGAAGGCCGGACTCCGCCACCGGGGAACATCGCCGTCGAGTGCCACGACTGCGGGGCGTTTGTCTTCGTTGCCGAGGACGACCCAGCACCGCACTACTGCGCCGAGCATACGCTCTGGCCGGGCGATACCGTCCACGACCGCGAAACTGGCGATCGGCTCACCGTCGTCGACGTCTCTGAGTACCGCGCCGATGCCGTTCGAATCGCCGCCGCCGACTGCACCGTTGCTGAGTACGCGACGAACAGCGAGTACGAGCCAGATGTCCCAGTTGTGGGTGCAATCTACCCGCACGCGAGCGTCCGCTCGAACGGTGTTGTTCCCGCTTCGCTTCGCGTCTACGTCTTCCCGCGAACGCGACTCGAGCGCGTCACAACTCGGAACAGTAACGAAGGCCGCTCAGAAATCCGGTCGGTTGCTGACTGATCGAAACGGCGGTCAGTAGTTCTCTCGCGCTTACGAGTGGTGGGCCGCGATATCCGTCGAGGAGATCATCCCGACGTAGTCGTCGTCGACGACGGGCAGGTGTTTGATGCCGTACGTCGTCATCATCGCGGCGACTTCCTCCATGTAGAGATCCGGCGCGGCAGTTTCGACATCGGTCGTCATCACGTCGCTCACGTGCAACTCGGTCGTATCCTCTCCGTTTGCAACGGCCTCGAGGACGTCCGTGCTGCTGATGATCGCCCGTGGCGTTGTCTGGACGACCAGCGCATTGATGTCGTGTTCGCGCATCTGCTGGGTTGCCTCCATCACCGTGGCGTCCTTGGAAACGGTCTCGAGCGGTGTTGACATTACGTCCTCGACGGTTGTTCGGTCGTCAGAAGTCATATGCTGAGTGCGTGCGCCGCTAACTTGAGTCTATTCCCACACACCGGCAGTATGGCGGTGTGTCGGTCCCGCTTGCTGACTCACTCGAGCATCGTCGCGGCTTCTTCAACATCCATGACGCCCTGCTCGACGGCGTTTAAGACGCGCAGAATGTCCTCGTCGGGGCCGTCATCGTCGTTGTTTCCGATTTCCTCGAGTGTCACTTTCTCGCTCGTCCCGACGAACTCGTCGAAGTCGATGCCGTCGGCGAGGGCGGTCTCTTTTTTGACGCGGTAGTTGCCGCCGTCGGTGACGTAGAGATCGCCGGGGTGGAAGAAGTACCAGTCCTCGCGGTCGAATCGGACGCCGATGCGGGGTTTTGCGCCGAAGTTCTGTGCGAAGTAGATGAGGGCTTCGACCTCTTCGCCAGTGAGATAGATGGGGTCGCCCGAACTCGATTTGGCTTCGATTGCGTAGAAGTGTTCGCCGTCGCCGGCGAGTACGTCGGGGAGTTCCCGTTCCGTCGCCGATCCGCTCGCGGGGGCGCGCATCACCGCAAAGCCGGCCTCGTCGAGTGCGTTGACGAGTTCACGTTCGCGGCGATCGCCCTTCGCCTGAGACATACCCTGTGCTCACGTGCGGGTGCTAATAAAGCACCGGACAGCGCGCCGGTCCGACTACAGCGGGAAGACGAGGAGGATGTCTGTGAGGAACGACGGTGCGAGGTCTTCGTCTAAGCCGTAGACCATCGTGATGTAGAGGATGACAAACTGGAAGGCGTTGAGCGCGGCGTGGGCGGCGGTCGGCACCAGCAAGTTGTCGGCTTTGACGTAGACGTAGCCGAAGATGACCGAACCGCCGAACATGATGACGAGCGAGGCGGCCGTTGCGACCATCGAACCGGCGAGCATGTACATCGGCAGGTGGACAATCGCGAAAATGACGCTCGCGATCAGCACTGATCGCATCGGCGTAAACGCTTCGTACAGGCGTTTCTGGATGATGTTTCGGAAGAGGAACTCCTCTGCTGGCGCATTAAACAGAAAGACAATGGCGATCATAATCAACACCATCGTCTGGTCGCCAGCGATAATATCCATGATCTGGCTTTCTGCGGCGGGGACGCCGAGGACGGCATAGAGGTTGCTCATACCGAGCAAGAACACGATGCTGCCCACGCTGCCGCCAATGATGTATTTCCAGTCTCGCATCGTCGGAATACGCAGGTCAATCCACGAGAGGCCACGATCAGTCCACAGGAGATAGATGACCCCAGCTACTGCCATGCCAATGAAGTTCAGCGCCATCATCAGCGTTCGCCCCCCGAGTGAGGTGTCTCCGTACTGTCCGGTTTGGGCTGCCTCGAGAAGTGCTGGATCTGCCAGAAATGCCGGGAGCGTCATGAACTCTGGGACGAGGATGAGGCCGAAAACCGTCAGTCCGATGGCGACCAGCATCGAGCGAAGCGGCGCGCCATCGCGCTCGACGTCGCTAGGACGGGAGGGTGTTTCCATGTTCACGAGTTGGTGGCCACGGCCCTTGGGCGTTCCTCTCCGTTTCTGCTGTCGACAGAACGCCCTCGAGTGCGGGCCTGAAAACCGTTCTGCGGCGCCTCACAGCGGCTACGCCACACGATCTCGTATGGTGTCTCGGGAAAATCGGTGTGTCTCGCTCGAGCGGTGACCGACGGCCCCGGCTTAGCCGAGGAGGTATCGAAGCGCCGGGTATCGCTCGACGATGGGGTGTTGTTCGATGTAGCGGTCGAGGCCGAGGATGCGGCCGGCGGCGAATGCCCCCAGTGCGAGGAACACTGCGGCGTAGACGAGTTGGTCGTTGACCAGCCCGCCGGCGACGTCCCAGCTGCCGAAGTAGAACATCACCATCTGGGTCGCTGCCCCGAGTGCAGCAAGCCGGACGAAGACGCCTGCGATCAGCGCGAGGCCGATCAGGAGCTGAGTCACGGGGACAATCACGTCCACCGCGGCCATCATCGCGCCGCTTTCGGCCATGACGGCGAAGAGTCCGCTTGCCGGGCTTGCGGGGTCGACGTTCGCCAGGTAGCCGTAAGCGCTGAACTCGCCGACGATTTTGCCCCAGCCTGCCGTCAGCATGACCCAGCCCATGATGAGTCGGAGACCAACGATCGCCCAGGCGCTGAGTTGGTGGGGTCGTCCCTCGAGTGTAATACCGCCGAGTCTGCTTTCCAATCGGTTTGTTTCAGTTGTGGACATTGTCGGTCACCAGTTACAACTATAGATTCGCCTGCACCACTCATATACAGGGTCCCTTTTTCCTACGGGATGGGAAGGCTCGAGCGCTCTCGACGCGGTATTCGCTATCACGGACACCCGACGAACGCCCCCGGACAGGAACATCTCGCCTCGAGACAATTTGACTGCGAGACTCGCGTGATCGTTATCTAATGATGAATCCAGTGCCAGCGGCGCCGCACGCTGACCATGTGTGTTCATCACTGCCAATCACTAATTTCCGTTCCCTCCAGCATGTATTTATATTTCGGTTCGGTACTGTTATGTATGGAAAGAAAGTGCGAACACGATGAATCGGGCCGCTTCGAACCAACCGAGATGCGATCACACCAGCCAACGAGACGGTCGTTCGTCAAAGCCGCTGGCGTTGGCGTCGGCGGGCTTGCACTCGGTGGTCTTGCGGGGACAACGACGGCCGCCGACGAGCCGTTGCCTCGCCTCGAGACTGACGGGAAGTGGATCGTCACCGAAGACGGTGAGCAGGTTCGACTCCGTGGGTTCGCCACGGCCTCGCTCGATTTCATGGACGAAGACTTCTTCCCCAAGACCCAGACCGAGGTTGTAGAGCGCGGGACTGACGGCGAGAAGTGGCACCCGAACGTAGTCCGACTTCCGATCACCGAAGACGCGGTCCACGAGCAGGGAATGGACTACGTTGTCGACGACCTGCTCCGGCCCGCCGTTGACCTGCTGGCCGAACGGGGCATCTACGCGATGATTGACCTGCATCTGATCCGACCGTATATCGACGCAGAAGCACAGGCCGAAGAGATGGTCGCGGACGGCTGGGCGGACAGTCTCGACGATTTGGGCTTCAATCCGTGGGTCGAAACTGATGACCTGCTCGAGGAGTTCTGGAGCGCCGTTTCGCCCGCGTTCGCCGACGACACGAACGTGCTCTATGAGTTGTACAACGAGCCGACGCTGCCGGTGACGTGGTCCGACTACGGCGAGTACGGCTCCGACGTGACGAGCGAGGAAGACGAGTGGCTGCTCTGGCGCGACGAAGCCCAGCCGTGGGTCGATACGATCCGCGAGCATGCCCCCGACACGCCGATCATCGTCGGTTCGCCCGACTGGACCTCTCGCACTGCGTACGCGCCGGAGTATCCATTCGAGGGAGAGAACCTCATCTACGCGAGCCACATCTACCCCGACAATGGCGTTCCCGAGGAGTTCGACCACGAGTACGGCGCGCCCGCGGAGGAGGTGCCCGTCGTCTGTACCGAGTTCGGCTGGGACCCCGACGAGGAGTTCGAAGAGACCGTCGAGTACGGAACGACAAGCGAGTGGGGCAACCCGTTCCGCGAGTGGATAGAGTCCTACGAGAACATGGGCTGGGTCGCGTGGTGTTTCGACGACTCGTGGGCACCGACCTTCTTCGACTCACCCGGCGAGGGGACGGGCGAACCCTGGGAACTGAAAGACGACGACGAACAGATGGGTTGGTACATCCGCGAATGGCTCGAGGAGGAAGCCGACGGCGATAACGGCGATGACGACGAAACCGACAACGGCGGCGAGTCGATCACCGTCGGCGAGTACGAGACGACAGACACCACGAGCGACGGCCGACACAACGACTTCACGGGTGACGGCCAGACCAGCCACGATGACGTGACCGCCTTCTTCGAGAATCTCGAGGACGGTGAGATTCAGGACAATCCCGAGGCGTTCGACTTCGCCGAGAACGACGAACTTGGCTTCGCTGACGTCGTCGAACTGCTTCGGCAGGTGTAGCGACCGAGAGTTATTTTTATATTGCTTCACGATAATTATTTTCTATGGCAAACACTGAAAATTACAACGCAGTCACTGCCGAGATGGCGACACTTGTGCAAGCAGAATCATCCCAAACCGTCCTCGAGACGTTCGATTCGTGGCCCGGCGAGAACAGCCTTGAGGAATTCTCGAGTGCGGGCGCGCTCGAAAACGGCGACGGGAGCGGCGAAGTCGTCGACGATGCACTGCGCCTCGAGTACGACGATGCGGGCTGGTTCTGTAGCAACGTCCGCGCGGACCGCTCGGACGAGACACATCTGGAACTCGTCGTTCGCGGCGACGACGGCGGCGAGGAAGACGATGTGTACCTCGAGATCGACGATGTCGAAGCACCGCTGTCAGAACTGACCAGCGACTCAATCGGGACCGACTTCGACACCGTCAGTGTCGATCTCGAGGCAGTCGGTGTTGACACAGCGTCCGTCCAGGACGTTTGGCTCACGTTTTGGGACGCCGGCAGTGGCGCACTCGAGATTGACGAAATTCGGTTTGTCGACCGCGGCGACCCGATCTCAGTCGGCGACTACGACACGCGAGACACAACGGGCGATGGCCTGCACAACGACTTCACCGGTGACGGCCAGACCAGCCACGACGACGTGACGGCCTTCTTCGAGAATCTCGAGGCAAGCGAGGTTCAGGATAACCCCGACGCGTTTGACTTCGCTGGCAACGACGAGGTCGGCTTTTCGGACGTCGTCGAACTGCTTCGAGACGTCTGAGCGCCCAGCGCGGGCCTCACCGCTCGACTCTGTGTGATGAAACCACGACGCGCGTAGTACGACGACTCTTTCCGACTTTCTTTCTATCTATAGCTAGAAAAAATATTTATTATATTCAGCGTATATTATTTGCACATGGTTAACCGACGAAATGTACTCAAAGGCGGGCTCGCCGCCATCACTGCCGGCGCAGTCGGCATGAGTGTGACTGGAACCAGTGGCGCACAGGCAGGCTCCGATGGCATGCTCGTAAACGAGTTCGAGTCCGACAGCTATCCTGGGACGAACGCCGTCGATGAGTGGACGAATCATGCGGCGTTCGACGACGCAGCACTCGAGGATGGCGCGCTCCGTCTCGAGTACGACGACGGCGGCTTCTTCGGAAGCGTCCTCCTGACAGATGTCTCGGCCTACGAACGCCTCGAGTTGGTCGTCCGCGGCGACGACGGTGGCGAGGAAGATGACATCGACTTGCGCGTCGGCGACGTGCGCGCACAGTTGTCGGAACTGACCGACGATTCCATCGGCACCGAGTTCGACACCGTCAGTATCGACCTTGAGGAGGCCGGCGTGTCTCGCTCGGCCGTCAGACAGCTCCGACTCGGCTTCTGGCACGACGCAAGTGGCGCAATCGAACTCGAGGAAATCGCGTTCGTCGGCGACGGAGATGGCAACGGTGAGGACCCACCGCAGGTCGTCACCGAGGAGATGACGCTCGCCGAGTATTACGAGGACTACGAGTACGGCGGGACCGGCGACGCTGTCGAGATAGACGAGTACTTCCCGGGTGAACTCGGCGACGGCCACGGCGACCACGATCAGGTCAACTGGCCGGATGAGGAGAAGGCTGACTACTTCAATGTCGACCTCGAGGCGATCGAAGACGGAGCCCGCGATGGGTCAGTTACGTTCGGCGAGATGGGAGACGTCGTCATCAATCACGTCACCCAACTCGAGGAAGAAGGAGTCCCACGTCAGGCAATCGTCCAGTTGTTGCCGCGGCTCATTTTCCTCCCAGAGGAGACAGAAGAGCTCACGCTGCACAATGGACCACCGAACTACTGGGACGAAATGTACGGTCCGCAGGAAGCCACGAACGATCCCGATACGCTCATTCAGGATCCGTGGCCGCCGGATGCACGCTCGTACGATCCCGACGAGGTAGCGATCCGTGACCGCGCTCACGACCAGCCCCAGCACGAGGATCAAGAGGGTTGGACTGAGAACGATCTGCTGTCGGATGATCGGTACTACGACGACGACAACCCGATCCACCTGCTCGGCGACGATATTCACCCGGCAACGGAGGAGCCACTCGGCGGCGACGGCTTCACCGCGAACGCACCGATGAACTGTCGCGCGACCGTCCACGAGGAGAGCGACGCCTGGTGGTACCAGATCCTCGAGTTCGAGAATCTGAGCCCGGTTCCGTACCACCTCAACGCCGCGGTCATCATGTGGATCGGCCCCTCGGGCGCAAACGGCGACCTCCGGACGGGCCACTACAACAACGAACAGCGCCCACAGCCGGGCTGGGGCCATCCCCAGCGCGACGTAATCGAGGTCATGTACGACGAGGAGCAACAGCTGTCGGCCTACGCGGTCCGCATCGCGTTCCACGACGAACCGTACAACATGCGAACGGCCTACCCGAACCAGCGCTGGTCCCTCGAGATCGGCATGAGCGCCAACGACCACTTCGACGACGAACAGTCCCGCGAAGAACTCGTCCAGACGATGGTCGAGTCCTGTCACGTCGAGGTCGAGACCGACATGGACCGCAACGACGACCTGCTCGACGCGCTGGATCTGCGCAACCGGATGACGAACTGACGAGCGAGCGACGACTCACCGACTCACGATTCCAATGACAGACCACACACCACACACGAACCACGACTCGAACCGACCAGCACCCGACCAGCCTCGAGCGAGCCGTCGCGGCGTTATGAAAGCGATCGGTGCCGGTGCTGCAGCCGCAACTCTCGGCATCGCCGGCATCTCGCCGGCCGCAGCGACGCCCGACGTCTCCTTACCGACCGACGAGTTCGTCGAAACCGACGGCACCGAGTTCGTCATCGATGGCGAACCCGTCTACTTCAACGGCGCGAACAACTTCTGGATCACCGACGACGACGCGAACGCGGCGACCGAGGAGCGCGTCGACGCCGTCTTCGACCTCTTCGATGAGTTGGGAATCAACCTCGTGCGCATCTGGGCCCACGGCGAGGCCAAGGAGGGCGAACTCGTCCTCCAGCCGGAACCCGGCGTCTACAACGAGGCGGCTCTCGAGCACCACGATTACGTGATCGAGGCCGCCCGCGAGCGCGGGATGAAACTCATCGTCGCCTTAGTCGACAACTGGGACCACGAAGGCGGCATGCTCCAGTACGCCGAGTGGGCCGACGCGGAGTCGCGCTACGAGTTCTACACGATGGACGAGACTCGAGAGATGTACCGCAACCACGTCGAGACCATCCTCACGCGGGAGAATTCCTACAGCGGCCTCGAGTGGCGCGACGATCCCACAATTGCGATGTGGGAACTCGCGAACGAGCCCCGACTCGAGCAGGACGACGTCCCCAACGATATGGACGATCTCGAGCCGCCGGAACATCAGGAGATTCTCGGCGAGTGGATTCAGGAGATGTCGGCCTATATCAAAGACCTCGACGACAACCACCTCGTCTCGACGGGGTCGGAAGGCCACTACTACGGCCACTGGGAGGACGACTACCCGGACGACGACTGGGACGGCCAGGACTACCTCGAGCACCACTCCTACGACACGATTGACGCCGCCTCGTTCCACCTGTACCCCGACCACTGGGGCGACAACCCGGCAGATCCGGACGACCGGCTCTCCCTGCACGACGGCGCGGACTACATTACCGAGCGCGTCGAGGACGCACACAACGAACTGGGCATCCCGGCGTATCTCGGCGAGTTCAACGTCAATCTCTACGACCACGACCTCGAGACGCGCAATGAGTTCTTAGAGGAGTGGTACGACGCCGCCGATGCGGTCGACTGTAACGCCGTTATCCCGTGGCAGGTCGTCCTTGAGGACACGCAAGATCACGACGGCTTCCAGCTCTATGCGAGCGATTCGGGCTCCATCATCGAAGACTACGCCGAGGTCGTCGCTGAGAAAAGCGGTGACTGGGACGGTGACAACGGGAACGGCGACGAGGAAACAATCGCCGTCGGCGAGTACAACACGACGGATACGACCAGCGATGGCCTGCACAACGATTTCACCGGTGATGGTGAGACGACCCACGACGACGTGACCGCCTTCTTTGAGAATCTCGAGGACGACGGCGTCCAGGACAATCCTGAGGCGTTCGACTTTGCCGAGAACGACGAACTCGGCTTTACGGACGTGGTTGAACTGCTCCGGCAGGTGTAGTCACCGACTGTTCCGTCATGCTCCGGCGTGGTCCGGCTGACGGCGCGTGACGGCCCAACCCATTTTGGCGCGCCAGACGTTTCTCGAGCATGCGCGGAACGTACAGATGCGACGACTGCAATGCCCATTTCAAGGCAACTCGGCGACAGTGTGGCGTCTGCGGGACGTGCGGGCTCGAGACGGATCGGAATCGGTGTCCAAGTTGTGATACGAGCTACGACGATTCGACGACCCAGCGCTGTCAGCGCTGTGGATCCAGCGACGTCAAACTGATCGAGCGAGCGTAACGCGAGTCGGCGGCGAGCAGTTGGTTGTCGAGGTAGTTACGTCGCGGGAACGTCATCGGCGGTTTCAGTCGGCTGATCCAACTCCGCACCGCCCGTCGTGACGAATCGGACCTGTACCTCGGTTTCGCCAGTCGTATGGGCGTTGATCCGCTCCTCGAGCGAGCTAACGATCGTCTCGTCGTACGCACCCGGTGGGCCCCCGACTTCGATCACAACGACATCGACCTGTTGTGTCGCATCGAGCGAGCGGTCAAGTGGGAATCCGTCGCCGTGGACTTCGACCTCGACCTCGAGCAAGGAGAGTTCGTCTTCGCTCTCGAGGACGGATTCGGCTTCGGTAGCTGCCGTGCCTTCGAACTCGGAGACCTGATACGAGGCGAACGTCGTGCTGGCGAGAAACAGCGAGAGGATGGTGATAACGGCGACGAAGACGGCGACCTGTTTGACGAACTTCGTGTGTGCCGTCGAAACTTCGAACCAGCTGTTGGGTCGATAGCCCATGTAACGAAGCGTTAGCAGTCCCGAGAGGTTGACGCCGAGGAGGTTGACAAGTACGAGCACGGTTGAACCAACTGCGGCCACGGGCAGTCCGTAGGCGATGGCGATTCCGGCTGCCGCCATTGGTGGGACGAGCGCGGCGGCGATCATCACGCCGACGATAGCGATCGAAAAGCCCGTTGCGAGGCTGAGAATCCCCGCTGCACCCGCGCCGAGTGCGACTGGCAACAGGAGCAGTTCGGGGGCGATCCGCTCTGCTATTTCGTCGATTTCGGTGATCTCGGCCCCCGGTGGGACGAGAAACAGCGATTGGAAGATCCACGCGACGACGGCTGCGGCGATAATCCCGCCAAAGACCCCAGTGAATTGGTAGCGCATCCCTGCCATGAACACCTCGCGATCGTTGACGACTGTCCCAATCGACGCGCTCAGTGCAGGGCCGATCAGCGGCGCGATCACCATCGAGCCGACGACGACCGCCGGTGAGTCGAGCATGAGTCCAACCGTTGCGACGATGGCACTGATCACCGTCATCGCGAGAAATACGCTGAACGTCGGCGTGAGTTCGTCCGCTCGAGTCAGCAGTTCTTGTCTCGAGATCTGTTCCTCTTCGACAGTTTCGGTGGCGTACTCGTCCTGTAATTGTTCGAACTGGCGTGAGACGACGGTTTCGGCATCGAGGACGACGGTGTGTGCGTCCTCGTCGATGCCGGCGTCTTGCAGCGAGTCGAGAATCGGTTCAACAGCGTTCGTCGGGACCGGAAACGAGACGACCGCGTCGTACTCGCGCGAACTCGTCTCGTCGGTCACGACGTAGTCGATTCCCTCGTCATCCAAGAGATCAAGCAGCGCCTTCCGTTTTCCAATCGGAATCGTGACCTGAATGTGGCGCATCCAACGTGAGTCATCGGCTGTCCTCAAAGCCGCTGGGTCGGACACTGCTTGCTCTGATTTCGAGCGAGTTCGAGGCCAGTCGCAATCCTACTCCGAATCAGGATACGAAATCTCGAGTACCTCGCCATCATCGGGCGCGAACACCTCGTGGTCGGCAACGTCTCGTGCCTGCTCGAGGTGGTCGCCGACGTGGCCGGCGTACCGCGAGGAGATATGGACGAGCGCGAGGCGGTCGGCCCCCGCACGGTTTGCGATTTCGGCGGCCTGTCTGGCTGTCGAGTGGGCCGTTTTTGCAGCCCGCTCTGCCCGGTCATCGGCGAACGTTGCATCGTGAATCAACAGGTCGGGGTTGTCGGCGACCTCGAGCGTTTCGACCGTCGGGCGGGTATCGCCCGTGTAGACGATGGTTCGGCCCGGCCGCGGCTCGCCGACGACCTGTTCGGGTTCGACGATGGTTCCGTCCTCGAGTTCGACGGCCTCGCCGTTGTGGAGTTTCGAGAACTTCGGGCCGACTGGGACGCCGAGTTCTTCGGCGTGTTCGCGGTCGAAGCGGCCCTTACGGTCGTCCTCGACGAGGGCGTAGCCGACCGACCGGGTGTCGTGGTCGGTGTTGAAGACGCGAACCTCGTACTCGTCGGCGCGGTAGGCGACCGTTCCGCCGCGAACCTCGTTGATGTGGACGGGAAACGAGGGGCGGTTATCGAGCGCGGTAACGAGGTTGCTGAGCGACTGCTGGGTTCCCTGTGGCGTATGAATCGTCAGTGGCGCGTCGCGCTCGTTGAACGCCATCGTCTGGAGCAAGCCGGGAATGCCGAGGACGTGATCACCGTGGAGATGCGTGACAAACAGATTCGAGATGGAAAAGCCGGTTCCAAAGCGCATCATCTGGCGCTGGGTCCCTTCGCCGGCGTCGAACAGCAACTCATCGCCCTCGCGGGCGACGTAGAGTCCGCTCGGATTCCGCTCCGTCGTCGGCACCGCCCCCGCCGTCCCCAGAAACGTCACGCGTAGTGGCATCTGTCCGTACTCGACGGGGCGCGGCTAAACCGCCTTCGGATCGGTACGCTGTCCACCACTCGTTGTTCGAACACCACCTTGGTCGTCTGAATTCAGTTGAATCATTTCGTTACAATCGTTCATATCGCTCCAGATCGGCCCCTGACAGCTGTTCTCTCGAGTCGTTTTTGTTTCCTCGAGCGCCCCATCTATTCGCTTCCGAATCGTGCGAACAAACTGCGCGTTTTACGTCCCCTGAGTCCGAATAGGTAATATCGACACAGCTGAGTGCCAATGAGTTCGAGATCGACCCTGGGTACGATCAAGCGGGTCGCCGCAATCTTGATCGCCATCGCGATTGTCCTCGCTGCAGGCATCCTCGTCGGCCAGGCGCCGGCCATCTTCGGCGTCGAGGAGGATCCAGAGGCATCACTCGCGTTCGAAGATCAAGACGGCGACGGAACGAACGTGACCGTCGACAACGTCTCACTCTCGGAGGGTGGGTTCGTCGTCATTTCTGATAGCCAATCCGAGACGCTCGCGGTCTCTGAGTATCTCGAGGACGGCAGCCACGACAACGTCACCATCGACATTGAGGAGGACGACGAACCGGTCTTGATCGGTCGCTTGACGGCTACCGTTCATCAGGATACGTCCAACGACGATACCTACGCGTATGATGAGACTGACGGCGAAGAGGACCGCCCATATCTCGAGGATGGATTCCCGGTCAGCGACACGGCAACAGTGACGACAACCGACGACGGTGACGTCACCGATTCGTTCGAAGTCGATTCGGTCGATGTTCCATCGACAGCCACGACGAACGAAACGGTCGAGGTCGTCGCTGAAATCAGTAATCCAACCGATTTCCAGACCCAACAGCCTGTTGACTTCCGCGTCGACGGCACCGTCCTTGAACAACAGATGATTGATCTCGAACCGGGTGAGGTTCGCAACGTGACCTTCGAGGTTGACACAGCGGGGACAGAACCCGGAAACCAGACGTACGGCGTCTACACCGAAGCCGACGGCAGCCTCCACACCGTTGAACTCGAGTTCCATGCGACGCCTTCGGTGACTGTGACCGACGCAACTGAGGACAGCGTCACAGTCGACGCCGCAATCCCCGAAGACGGCTTCGTCGCCATCGAAGACAACGAAACGCTTCGCGGAACGAGTGAGTCACTCGAGTTCGGCGAACACGAGAACGTCACCATCGACCTCGAAGAGCCACCAGAGAACGTCACAATAGAGCTTGAAGACGAGGACGCTCTCGAGGAAGATGACGAACTCACGGCACTCCTGTACAGCGGCGACCCCGACGACTACGAGAACGAGTCGCCAATCGAATACAACGACGAACCAGTCGAAACGACGTTTACGCTCGAGGAGGCGATGGCTGCGGACGACGATGAGACAGACGAGGCTGACGCAGCCGATGACAGCGACACCGGTGACGATGGTGACGATGCGGACGGCGACGACACCGATGACTAGCGCACAACCGACCGATTCTTACCCGTCCCATTCGTAGCGTCTGTCGATGGACGCGCCGCTGTGGACCGATACCTACGCGCCCGAGTTGGCCGAGTTGCCACAGGACGATGCCCGCGAGTACTTAGAGCGGGCAGTCGAGGAGCCGATCAACCTCTTGTTACAGGGCCCGCCGGGAAGCGGGAAAACCGCAGCGGCGCGCGCACTCGCTCGAGAGGCACATGCAGATCCAGACAACGACCTCGTCGAGATCAACGTCGCCGACTTCTTCGGGCGGACGAAAACCGAGATCAAGAACGACCCGCGCTTTTCGCAGTTCCTCGTCGGCCGTTCCTCGATGTCCAAACGTGACATGATCAACCGCGTGCTCAAGGAATCTGCGAGTTACTCCTCTGTCTCCGGCGAGTACAAGACGATCTTGCTGGACAACGCCGAAGACGTCCGCGAGGACTTCCAGCAGGCGCTGCGTCGCATTATGGAGAAACACCATCAGACGACGCAGTTTATCATCGCGACGCGTCAGCCGACGAAGCTCATCCCGCCGATTCGCTCGCGCTGTTTCCCCGTCTCTTTCCGGTCGCCGACGACCGCCGAAACCGTCGCCGTCTTAGAGCGCATCCTCGAGGCCGAGGACGTCGAGTACGACGCAAACGGCCTCGAGTTCGTCTCGAACTACGGCGGTGGCAACCTCCGCGAGGCGATTTTGGGTGCCCAGACGACCGTCGAAGCCGAGGGCGAACTGACGATGAACGCGGCCTACGAGACCCTCGGCGAGGTCGGACTAGATGATGAGATCGAGTCGATGCTTGACGCTGCCGAGACGGGTGACTTTACCGACGCCCGAAAGACGCTCGACGATCTGCTGGTCGATGAAGGGTTAGACGGTGAGGAAGTGCTCGATTTGATCCTCCAGATTTCCCGGAAACGCTATCAGGGGCCGCAACTCGCTCGCATTCACCGCCTCGCTGCAGACGTCGAATTCGAACTCCACGAGGGAACGAGCGACCGGATTCACGTCTCGCATCTGCTGGCGGAGTTGGGTCGAGACGCGTAAGCGCGATTCACTCGAGGCGTGGGCCTCACCTATCGCGAAAACCGCCCGATGGGAAAGCTTCTTTGCGATCTCGAGGAACACGACGGTATGCCAACCGTCCTCGATACATATATCGAGAATCGCTTTCGCGTCCAGCCGAATCACGCGAACAACAACAACTCGCTCCACGGCGGGAATCTGATGAAGTGGCTCGACGAGATTGGGGCGATGTCTGCGATGCGTTTCGCAGGCGAAACCTGTGTCACGGCACAGGTAAACGAACTCGCATTCGAGCGCCCGATCAGAATCGGCGATACGGCGCTGGTCGAGGCCTACGTCTACGATGCGGGCCGGACGAGCGCTCACGTCGCACTCCGGGCCTGGCGCGAGGAACCCAGAAGCGGCGAGACTGAGAAGACGACCGCCTCCTCGTTTACGTTCGTCGCAATCGACGAAGATGGCTCACCGGTGCCGGTTCCCGACCTCACTGTCGATAGTGACGAAGGCGAGAAACTCCGCGAGCGCGCACTTGAGGCGGAGTACTAACACTCGACCGACGATCACGACGCGTCGGCGTCGTGAAACGCCTCGAGAACGTCCTCGGGAACCGGATTGACGTACTCGAACGATTCGTCCGAACAGAGTTGCTCGAAGTCTCGGTCGGTCGTTACGAGCGCGTCGATATTTGCCTGTCGTGCGAGTGCAACGTAAAAACAATCGTACACGTCGTGATTCTTCTCGGCACTGATCTCGTAGGCCTCGAGAACAGTGTCATCGTCTACGTCGACGAATTCCAGTGGATACTGGAGCACGGACGAGACGGCGTTTCTGGCCTCATAGGATTCGAAGCCGAGATCTTCGAGTACCCACTGGATTCGGAGCGGAAGGTACCCAAATACGACAAGCGTGTCGCCGCCTGAAAGCGCAGGAACGAGTTCGTCTGCGACGTAGGGATGCCCAGGATGGTCGTCGACCAACTGGATCGACAGCGCGTTGAGGTCCGGAAGAATCCGTTTCGAACTCATTTATCGCCCGCCAAACGTTGCGTCGCCTGCGTCTCGAAACGCTTCCGGCCCCCACTCTTCGCCCCGAGTCACCGTTTCGAGATCTGGTAACTCTCGGACGAGTCGAATATCACCGCCTTCACGGACGATCTGAAACTCGGTTCCGTCCTCGAGATTCAGGTCGTCGCGCAGCTCCTTCGGAATCGTCAATCGACCGCGGTGATTGAGTCGGGCTGTTCCGTACTCCTCGTCGGTACGATCACTGGACGAACTCATGGTCTCTCCCGTGTCGATGGTGACGTGGTGACTCACCATAAGATATGGGGAGCAAATCAATCTGATTCGAAATCGGATGGAGAATACTCACTCGAGGACCAGCACGTATCGCGTCAGCGACCGATGCACGCGCCGTTCGAACGTGGCCTCGAGTTCCCAGCCCGCCTCCTTCGCTTCGTCTTGCCATGACCGATCAGCGACGACGACGGCCCGTGACGCGACGCGGCGGGCTTCGGCGAGCGCGCCGGCAACGAGGTCCTCGAGTCGGTGGGTTTCGATTTTCGACTGGCGGCCGTAGGGAGCGTCGAAGACCACGCCGTCGACGGCGTCGTCCGCGAGCGGCAAGCGGGTTGCGTCGCCCCGGCCGACGTGCCAGGAGCCGCGTTCGACGCCTGTTGGTGAGGGCTCGGGGGCGTCGAGAAAGTGCTCGAGGTTCGTCCGTGCGCCTGCAGCCATCTTTGCCTGAGCGTCAGTGCCGATCACGTCCGCGCCGACGAGGCCGGCCTCGACGAGCACGCCGCCGGTGCCACACATGGGATCGAGAATCGTCGCGTCTGAGCGTGCGCCGGCGACGTTTGCGACGGCGCGAGCGAGCAGTGGGTCCATGCTGCCGGGCTGGAAGAAGGGCTTGTCCGTCGGCGCGCGCGTCCCGAAATCGCGGACACTCTCGGCGGCGAGCCAGCCCAGTGCGCAGACGGAGTCCTGTTCGCTTTCGGCGTCGGTGCTGTCGACTGACCCTGCCGAAAAGGCGGCACGCAGGAGATGGTCCGGATCGTCGAGATCAACTGAAAAGCCGCGTTCGACGAGCACCTGGCCGAGAACGCGTTCGGCGCGTTCGGTGTCGATATCCGTTTCGCCGTGAACGTCGGTCGCACGAACGGCGACGCTACCGTCGTCGCGCTCGAGCGTGGCGGCCTCGAGTAACGTACGGGCGCTCTCGAGGTCGGCGTCGGTTCGGCCGAGTAACTCGCTTGCGCGGTGGGTGTAGGCCAGTCCGCGAACGCGTTCGGGGGCGATCCCACGGGCAACGGCGAGGCCGGGCGCAATCGATCGCACGCCGGTCGCGGCACTTTCTGCCTCGCGGGCTGCGAACGCATCGTCCTCACCACCGAGCTCGAGCAGATACACAGGCGTGTGTCGCGTGGGCGCCAGTATGAGCCTACCGCTTTCTTGGGTGGTGTGCGTCCACTTCTCGGGAGACTCACTTCAGCCTGAGTGTCGACATACCGGATATATCATGCGGCGGCACCAACCTTTATAAACCTTAAATACGTCTTTTTAAGCGACTAATGACGGACCCGAAGGATACCATCAATATCGAAAACGTGGTAGCGTCGACCGGTATCGGCCAGGAACTCGATCTCCAGAGTGTCGCGATGGACTTAGAGGGGGCCGACTACGACCCAGAGCAGTTCCCCGGTCTCGTCTACCGCACCCAGAATCCAAAGTCCGCCGCACTGATTTTCCGCTCGGGGAAGATCGTCTGTACCGGCGCGAAAAGCACTGACGACGTCCACGAGAGCCTTCGTATCGTCTTCGATAAGCTCCGCGAACTCCAGATTCAGGTCAACGACGACCCCGAAATCGTTGTCCAGAACATCGTCACCTCCGCGGACCTCGGTCGGAACCTCAACCTGAACGCGATCGCAATCGGTCTCGGCCTCGAGAACATCGAGTACGAACCAGAGCAGTTCCCGGGACTCGTCTACCGTCTCGACGAACCCGAAGTCGTTGCCCTGCTGTTTGGCTCCGGAAAACTCGTCATCACCGGCGGCAAGAAGCCAGAAGACGCCGAACACGCCGTCGACAAGATCGTCTCGCGTCTCGAGGACCTCGGCCTGCTCGAGTAACCCGGCTGTCGCCCCGCGCGGGGACACCGGAGCGTTTCCGTCTCGTAACGCACAATAGAGACGAGTCACCCGTCCGTCCGTTTGGGGCGTTTTGCGACCTGTTCCAGCCTTCGAGACCACTGTGCCGGCCCATCGTTGACGGATGTCGACAGTGTAGGCGTCTGTTATGCAACCGTTGTACCTGCTTGCGGGACTCGTTATTCTCGTCACGGTTATCGTCGACATCCTCTGGACGACACTCTGGGTCGATGGCGGCGCTGGCCCGGTCTCTGGCCGACTGGCGACAGGGCTCTGGTACGGCCTGCGGACTGTGAGTCGCGGCAATTCGCGGCTGCTCAGTGTCGCTGGGCCGCTGATTCTCGCGTTGACGCTCGCGCTGTGGATCACGCTCCTGTGGGTCGGCTGGACGCTGCTGTTTGCGGGTGGCTCGGTGGCGCTCGTCAGCGCCCACACCGGCGAGCCAGCATCGTGGTCGGGCTACGTCTACTACGTTGCCTACACGATGTTCACGAACGGCAACGGCGACTACACGCCGACGGCCCCGGTCTGGGAGTTCGCCAGTTCGCTGACGACCGCAACGGGCATGGCGTTCGTCACGCTTGGCGTATCCTACGTACTCTCGGTGATGGGTGCCGTCTCCGAAAAGCGTGCGTTCGCAAGCGATGTCACCGGGCTTGGCCACCGCAGCGAGGCGTTCGTCCGCGCGAGTTGGGATGGCAGAGACGATTCCACAGACAATCAGTTCCAAGGGGTCGAACTCCCGCTTGAGTCGCTCTCCTCACAACTGTCCTTGCTCGCAAAACAGCACAAATCGTACCCGATCTTGCACTACTATCACAGCGAACCTGGTGACGAGGCGTCGGCAATGGCCGTCCCGATTCTCGACGAGGCGCTGACGCTGTACCGACACGGCGTTCCTGCGGACGACCAGCTGAATCCGACGCTCGTTGCGGATACTCGCTCGAGCGTGGATGACTACCTCGAGACACTCGGGGCAGCGTTTATCGAACCAGCTGAGGAGGTGCCGCCAACGCCCGAACTGGATCGGCTTCGTGCGGATAAAATTCCAACAGTCAGCGACGAGCAATTCGACGAGGACCTCGAGGCGTTGACCGAGCGTCGTCGGAAACTCCTCGGTATCGTGCAAGCCGACGCGTGGTACTGGCCGCCGCTTTCTGAGGACGAGCGATAAGCGCGAGGAATCCTGTACAGAACGCGCTAGATAGCGTTATTCAGTGTCTGCCGAGAGCCGCTCGCGGCCGGTCGCCGTGATTCCATACACATCGGCGGCGAGTCGCTGCACATGCCCATCAGCGTGCAGTTGTTGACAGTGTGTCGTTACCGTAAGCGGATGTCGCTCGAGTTCTGTCGCTAATCGAGTCACTCTCGTCGGGCCGTGCTCGTCGAGCACCGAAAGCAGCGCGTGCTCTGGACAGTGCATCTGCTACGAGTGGTGGCAAGCGCCCCAGATAACCATTTCGTAACAAGATGGCTGGCTGAAATGAAAACAACTCACTTCTGAGTTATGACTCTTTCAGTAGTGTCTGGTCTACTCGACCAGTCGCTCGATCTCAGTGACGAGAATATCGCTCGCCCCGGCTTTTTTGACCTCGGTAATGGTCTCGAAGACGTCGGTTTCATCGACGACGGCGTGGACGGCGACCTTGCCGTTACCGTTCTCGTCGGCGATATCCATGATCGTCGGCCCGCCCATCCCCGGAATGACGTTGCGGACTGCCTCGAGCTTGGATTCGGGGACGTTCATCATCAGATAGCGCTTACCGTCGGCTTGTTTGACCGACGCGAGCGCCGTCCGAACTTCCGACACTTTCGACTCCTCGAGGACGTCGTCGCGAGCGAACAGGCGGACGGAACTCGCGAGCACTTCGTCGACGACAGCTAGCCGGTTCATCTTCAGCGTCGTGCCGGTGCTCGTGATGTCGACGATGGCGTCGGCCATCTCGACGTGGGGCGTCAGTTCCGTCGCGCCAGAGACTTCGACGATATCGGGTTCGACGCCGGTGTCGGCGAAGAAGTCTGCTGTTATATTTGGAAACTCAGTCGCGACGGTTTTCCCCGCCAGATCGGAAACGGCCTCGATGTCGCCGTCCTCGGGCGCAGCGAGGACGAGTCGACAGCGGCCGAACTCGAGGTCGAGCAGTTCGGAGACGTTCTCGACGCGGGCTTCCTGGACCTGATCGTAGCCGGTGATTCCCATCTCGGCTGCGCCGTCGGCGACGTACTCCGGAATGTCTGCCGCGCGAGCAAAGAGTACCGACACGTCGGAATCGACGGTATCGGCGTAGAGCTTCCGGTCGGCACCGTTCTCGAGATGGAGTCCCGCCCGCTCTAAGAGGTCGATTGTTGGCTCGTGCAGGCGGCCCTTGTTGGGAACGGCGATTCGCATTGCGCGAATAATTGGGCCGGGAGGGCAATTGTCTTTTCATGTTGCATCGTTCCAGTGCTGTGTTGACCCATGCCGACTCGGAAACCGCCGGTACCCTGCCATTTTATTGGCCGAACAGCGTTGTGGCGCGTATGACGATCACACACGATGGGCTCTCCGTCTCGTGGCTCGGCTACGCAACCGCACGACTCGAGGCCCCCGATGGCACCGTCGTCTACACCGATCCCGGCCGTTACGGCACACTTGAGGGCACCTGGGCGGAGCAGTACGGCGATGCGTCCCATCCGAGTGGTCCGGCCTACGACGAACAGGACGGCGACGTCGTCGTCGTAACGCATGATCACCACTACGATAGCGACGGCATCGAACGCGTCGCCAGCGAGGACGCGACAATCGTAGTCTACGAGAACGTCTCGGCTGAGCGAATCACCGACGGTGGTCGCGATGTGGTCGAACCCGAATCCCTCCCGTACGAAATCGAGCGCGTCGGCTACGGTGACGAACTCACTGTTTCCGGCATCGATATCGATGTCGTGCCGGCGTACAACCACGCTGACGGGCCGAACGCGTCCGACGGCGAACCGCTTCATCCCGAGGGACTGGGCTGTGGGTTCGTCCTTACGATTGACGACACGCGCTGTTTCTGGACGGGCGACTCAGACGCACTCGAGGACCACCAGGACCTTGAGGTGTCGCTGTTCATGCCCTCGATTGCCCAGAACTATACGATGGACCGCCACAGCGCGGCCGACCTCGCCGAGACGCTCGAGCCAGCTCTCGTCCTCCCGATTCATTATAACACGTTCACCGAACTCGAGGCGGATTCAACGGCGTTTGCGGGCGATGTCGCGAGTCGCGGGGTTCCAGTCGTGCTCGACGAAGGCGCGTTCGGTCACTGAAACGGCAACTATTCGAGCGCTCTTTTGCATTTATTTGCCAGTTGATACGAACTGGGGCAGTTGCCACGACGGCACAAATTGGCTTCGTGATTCGAAAGCCAACGGTTACTGGCAGAGGTACTCGTCATCTGTCGAATACCTAAAGGGGTATTAAGAGATTAGCCGTTCCCTCCCACAATATAGTTATTTGGTCTATCTAATAAATAGGCTTATACACTATCGAGTGTCCAGCAATTGTTAGAATATGAGTCTGTCTGTCCGCTCTGGGGAGGAAAACAGCACCAATCATGAATCAAAAGCGTTTGTTACGTGTGGTTCGGCTATCTTCGATTTCACGGGTGAACGCGTATGATTGCCGGCAAGTGGAAGAACTTGCTGCTGGCGACGGCGATGTTCAACCTCGGCTTCGTCATTTGGTTCTCGTTCGCGCCGTTTACGGGCGAGATCGCAGACGAGTTCGGCCTTTCAGTCGCGCAACTGGGGGTCGTCTCGAGTGCAGCGGTGATCGCGGTGCCACTCGGTCGGATTGTCATCGGTCCAATCACGGATAAATTCGGTGCGCCACTCACTGCCGGTGTCACGCTCGTCACAGTCGGGATTTTCTCGATCATCAGCGCGTTTGCGACGACCTACGAGGTCTTTACCGTCTCGCGGGTTATCGCCTCGCTCGCGGGTATCACGTTCGTCATCGGCATTCAGCACGTTGCTCAGTGGTTCGAAGAGGAGAACCTCGGCCTTGCAGAGGGCATCTTCGCCGGCGTCGGTAACGCTGGTGCAGGGCTGGGTGCGTACTTTACGCTGCCACGACTGTTCGGTGAGGGGTACAGCGACGCGCTGTTTGCCTCAAACTGGCGCGCCGCCTTCTTTTACACCGGCGTCGTCGCGATTGTGCTCGGTATCGTCTACGTCGTCTTCGGCGAGGCTGCAAAGACCGACGAACGCCGACAGGCTGCCAAACAGGGCGTCACCTTCAAGCAGTGGCTCTACGTCGCCACCCGCCACGGTGCTGTTGTCCTCTCCGCTGCCTACATCATGACCTTCGGACTCGAGGTCGCGATGAACGGCTGGCTGGGCACCTACTACCGCGAAGGGTTCGGACAGGGCGATATCGTGATCGCCGCGACGTTTGCTGCGACGTTCTCGATTGCGGCTGGCTTGCTCCGTCCGCTTGGGGGCTACATCAGTGACGTGGTCGCACGCAAGGAGATGGAAATCCTGCCATGGTTCGATGGACGCCACCGCGAGCAGTGGACATTCGCAACGATGGCGTTCGTCGTCCTCGCACTGTTCGGCATGACCGCGGCTGGCCTGACGGGGAACATCTACCTCGCCGTCGCCGCTGGCTTCCTTGTGGGTGTCGGCTGTGCGTTCTCCGAGGGGGCCATCTTCGCACAGGTGCCAGCCATGTTCCCGAACAACTCGGGCACCGTCGCGGGCGTTGTCGGCGGTATCGGCACGGTCGGCGGCTCGGTCTACCCGCTGCTGTTCGCCGCGCCGTTCCTGCCAAATCTCCACGTCGGCTACGCAATCGTCGCACTGACGATGATCCCAATCCTCGCACTCACCGCCTGGGTTTTCCAGCCCCACATCGCCGAAAACGCCACCGAAGACGGCTGGATCGTCAACGATGATCCTGCAGTCCCCGCCCGAAACGTCGCACCGGGAGACGATTAACCCGTCTCGAGCCAGTCTGGGTGTCCATCGCTGCTCGAGAGTCGAACACTGGTGACCGAATCGACATATTTTGCTTGACTGACCGACTAACCGTTGCCGACGGCTGCGGAATCTATTTAATCAATCGCACCCCTGGATTTACCGATGCGACTCTCTACGGGCGTTCCCGGTTTCGACCGCTTGGTCGGTGGCGGGCTGTTGCGAGATCGCCTCTACATCGTTAGCGGCCCGCCCGGGAGCGGCAAGACAACGCTTTGCTCGCAGTTTCTCACCAAAGGCGCGTTCAACGGTGAAACAGGCCTCTACGTCAGCATGCACGAGTCGCAGTCGGAACTCGCTCGAGACATGTCGTCGTTTCAGTTCGGCTTCGAGCAGGCGGTCAACGCGGGCCAGCTGAAGTTTATGGATGTTTTCGAGACGGAGACGAAGCGATTTTTTGCGGGTTCGCGCGGCACGACCGACGGTCCCGATAGCGTCGAGGCGCTCTCGACCAAACTCGTCTCCTTTATCGACGCCAACGACATCGACCGCGTCGTCGTCGACTCGACGATGATCCTCGAGTACTTCTTTGCGAACGCACTCGAGGAACTCATCACGTTCATCACGACGCTCAAACGCGCCGACGCGACGGTGCTCGTCATCTCGGAGATGACCGACCCGACCTCCTACTCGGACGCCCAGTATCTTGCCCACGGCGTCCTCTTTATGCACAACTACCTCGAGTCAGGCGGGATGACCCGCGGCGTGCAGGTCATCAAGATGCGTGGCACCGAGATTGACTCGACAATTCGCCCGCTCGAGTTCACCGACCGCGGACTCCGAGTCGACCCCGACGGGGAGGTTCAGTCCTGATGTACGAACGCACCTTCGGCACCGACTGGGAGACGCTCGAGGATGGCGACGACGTGCTGCGCCGGGCCTTTGCCCTCGGCGTTTCTGAAACACTCGGCGAGACTCATCCTGAGGAGTTCGAACGCCTCGAGGCCGCGCTCGCTGCAGGCTCTGATCGGCAGTTCCTCGAGATTGCCTACCAACAGGGGATTCAGTACGTCCGCCAACTCGAGCCACAGGTCGACGACGAGGACCAGTTGCGGACGTTTCTGGCCGACGAACTGGCTGAGATCGATCCCCTCGACCGATCGGAGCCGGAGGTCGAGTTCGACGACCACGTAGACGAGGAGAGCGAGAACGGACTCCCCGACTCCCTGAGGGGATTCCGGATGGATTCCCGACCTGACGACAGCCGTGATCGGGTGCGACGGCCTGATCTGCTCGAGTAGCGACGGCCTGACTTGTTTGAGTAACGACGACGTGGACCGAATCGATTTCAGTCGTTCGGAATTGGGGTGGTTGATCGAACGTCCCCCTCGAGACGCGCCGCGTAGTCGAGTCGACACTGACGCGCTTTTGAAGGAGTGACCACCTTGTCGTCAAAGTCGTCTGTCAGTGGCTCGTACGCCGTGACATCGAAGCCCATCCGCTCGAGGTACGCCCGAACTGCATCAGACGACAGGCCGTCGCGGATCGCAGCGTCGACGTACTCCTGGACCGCCTCGAACTCGGGCAGGACGAACTCGTCGTCGGTTATCCGGCCGTTGTCGCCCTCGATGCGGACCTCGGTGTCCAGCAGCCGTTCGACGGTGTCTGCGAGGTCGCCAGCCAACTGGACGACGTGACTCGGAAGCGCCGTATCCGGTGAGCGCCACTCGACCGTCGAAAACTCGTTTCGAAGTTGGACTGGCGTCCAGACCGCGCTCTCGGGATCAAAGTTCGACTCGATTGTCGCTCGATCACTGCCCGCCTCGAGCGCCATCTGGACGAACTCCGCATACCGGTCCTCGAGTCGCTGGTTCCAGTCGGCAGTGTCGTCGACGTAGGGCCATAGCCGACCCTGATGCGGGAGTGAGTCGTACGCCATCCAGCGATACAGTTTCGAGCGGGCACCAGTCGCGAGGTGTCGCCCTTGGAAGTACGGCGAGGAGTTGACCAGCGCTAGCGCGGGGTCAAGCGCGATGAGTGTATTCAGCTGATCGACCACGTGGCCCGGTTGCTGTTCGACGTGGATGTGGGTCCCCGCACAGTGGCGGACGTATTCGAACGGCTCACCAATGACGCGGTTCTGGATCTGCGTTCGATCACTCTCGAGTTCTTGGATTTCCTCGCGAGTGATCGGTGTTGCAAGCGGAACGAGTCCCTTTCCCACCTCGTCTGCACACTGCAGTACCCGGCTGATTCGCTCGAACAGTTCCTCGCGCAGTTCCGCCGTCGTCTCACACGGCGTCGTTTTAATCTCGAGTACTGGTTCGACGAACTCCCGTTCAGCGCCCGGCGTCGCGTCGACGAGCGCTCCTGGTTCGACCAGTCGACCCTCGTCGTCGATGACCCAGTACTCGACTTCGATGCTCCGACGTATCGGGTTCGATTCAGTACGTGACACGGTCTCTCTGTGCTGTCTGTGACGGTTTTATCGGTTTCTGCAGCCCGCTGTTGGGGCCTGTTCGTGACTCACTTGTCGCCGACCATTTGGTATGTTAGCACTAGTCACGTTTGATGGGTATATACGCCACAATAAAAATTTGTGGTTAGCTGTGATTTTTGATCCCCACTCGAGCAGCCGGAAATCGCGGCTACGGGGGACTCCCGACACCGGTTTGAACGTGGGCCACCTCGGTTCTCGTATGACGAGACGTGCGCACCTCGAGATTACGGGGATGTCCTGTTCGACGTGTTCGGGAGCCGTCGAGGACGCGGTGGGCGACCTCGAGGGCGTCGAGGAGGCGAGTGCGAACTACGCGACCGACGAGGGGATGGTCGCGTACGATCCCACGCAGGTATCTCTGGCCGAGATTTACGATGCTATCGAGGCGGCTGGCTACGAAGCCGCTGCCGAGACGGAGTCACTGACCGTGATGGGCATGTCGTGTTCGACCTGCTCGGAGACGGTGAGCGACGCGGTATCGGACCTGCCAGGCGTTATCCGAGCCGATGTCAACTTCGCTTCTGACGAGGCCCGCGTTCGGTACAACCCGTCCGACGTATCGCTCGGCGAAATTTCTGCAGCCATCGAGGAGGCGGGCTACGACCCCGTTCGTGACGATCTCGAGGAGACCCAAGGTGCGAGCCAGCGCGAGCGGGCTGTCGAGAAAGAACTGCGTCGACAGCGCCGACTGGTGATCGGTGGCGGATTGCTGACGCTGCCGTTCGTGCCGATCATGCTCGCAATGTTGGGACTAATGGAACTTCCCCATCTGGGCACCGTCGACCTGGGCGTCGTGACGGTCTCCGCGATGGGGCTGGGAGAGTTCATCCTCGCAACCGCCCTGATGGCCACGCTGGGCAAGGAGTTCCTCGTCGGTGCCTACCGGGCATTCTCGCACAATCGGCGTGCGAATATGGACACGCTGGTCGCGCTCGGCACCAGCGCGGGCTACATTTATAGCACAGCCCTGCTGTTCGGCTTGATCGCCGGCGCGGGGCTGTACTTCGAGGCCGTCGCGTTCATCCTCTGGTTCATCACGCTCGGCAACTGGCTCGAGGTGCGTTCGAAAGCCCGCGCGGGCAACGCACTGCGGGAGTTACTCGAGATGGAAGCCGACGAGGCAACCATTGTTGTCGATGGCGAGGAACAGCAGGTTCCGCTCGAGACGGTCGACCCCGGTGACGTGTTGAAGGTTCGCCCGGGCGAGAAGATTCCGACGGATGGCGTGGTCGTGGATGGCCAGAGCGCAGTCGACGAGTCGATGCTGACCGGCGAGTCCGTCCCAGTTGAAAAGGCCGAGGGTGACGAGGTCGTTGGCTCGACGATCAACGAAAATGGCGTGCTTCTCGTGGAGGCAACTAAGGTTGGCTCCGAGACGGCCATCCAGCAGATTGTCGACCGGGTCAAGGAAGCTCAGTCGCGCCAGCCCGAAATCCAGCGCCTCGTCGACACAGTGAGTGCCTATTTCGTCCCCGCAGTGATCGCAAACGCCGTCTTCTGGGCGGTCATCTGGTACGTCTTCAACGATCCACTGTACGGCATTTCCGCAGCACTCGGCTCGTGGATTCCCGTCCTCGAGCCAGTCGGTGGTGGCCCGGTCGCTGGCGGCGTGCCTATCCTCGAGTTCTCAGTAATCGTCCTCGCGTCGTCTCTGCTGATTGCCTGTCCCTGCGCGCTCGGGCTGGCGACACCCGCGGCGACGATGGTCGGCTCGACGCTCTCTGCGACGAACGGCGTGCTGTTCAAAGGTGGCGACGTCCTCGAGCAGGTTCGAGGCATCGACACCATCGTCTTCGATAAGACGGGGACGCTGACCCACGGTGAGATGGTCCTGACGGACCTCGAACTCGTTGGCGAACGGGCGACACCCGACGGCGGCGAGTCGGCGACTGACGGCGGTGTCGTCACCGGCGTGGATCGAGACGACGACCTCGAGTCATTCGTCCTCGGCGCGGCGGCAACCGCTGAGTCCGGCTCTGAACACCCCATTGCACGGGCAATTGTCGACGGTGCCGAAGATCGCGGCGTGTCAGTCGGCGAGGTCAGCGAGTTCGAGAACGTGCCCGGCCACGGCGTTCGGGCCGAAACTGACCGCGGGAGTGTCCTGATCGGTCGCCGCAAACTACTCGAGGATGTCGATATCGACACCGAGCCGGCTGAAGAGACGCTGACGCGCCTCGAGCGCGAGGGGAAGACGGCGATGCCGGTTGCAGTCGAAGGGGAGCTACTGGGCGTCCTCGCGGTCGCTGATGAGGTGCGCGAGAGTGCGACGGAGACAGTTGCAGCACTTCGGGAACGCGGAACCGAGGTCGTGATGCTCACTGGGGACAACGAGCGCACGGCAAAAGCGGTCGCCAAGCAGGTCGGAATCGACCCCGAAAACGTCCGTGCGGAGGTGCTTCCCGAGGATAAGGCAGATCACGTCGAAGAACTGCAACAGCGTGATGCGAAGGTGATGATGGTCGGCGACGGCGTTAACGACGCACCTGCGCTGACGACCGCACAAGTCGGCGTCGCCATCGGTTCCGGCACCGACGTTGCCATCGAATCCGCCGATGTGACGCTGATGCGTGATGACCCAGCCGACGTGCTGAAGGCCGTCCGCATCTCGGAGGCGACGATTTCGAAGGTTCGACAGAACCTCTTCTGGGCGTTTCTCTACAACACGACGCTCATCCCGATTGCCTCGCTCGGACTGCTCAATCCCGCCCTTGCCGGGTTAGCGATGGCCGCCTCGAGCGTGAGCGTGATGGCAAACAGTCTCTCGTTTACGACGTACGATCCGCACGAGGACTACCGGCTGGCCGTGTTGCGTCCGCTCGAGTTCATTCGGAGAAACTGAGTGACCCCGCCTATGGGAGGGCGCCGCCCTCGGCCTCGAATTGTGCGCCGAACAGTGCCTCGAGCAGCGCCGGTGTCACGTAGGCTTCGACGAACGCCGCGAGGACGAGCAAGAGCCAAGCAAAGAGGACGAACGCGATGGTTCGAGCGACGTAGGATTTCGTAAAGAATCGCTCTCGAGAGCCGATAACGCGCTGGCCGAAGCGATAGACGATCTGGAAGCCAACGCCTGCGGCGATGAAGATTGCCGGGAGTTCGAAGATGCCGTGGGGGAGCAATCCGACGATGATGAAGTCGATCCCGATCTCGTTGGCCGCGGATGCGCCGACGTTGCCGACGATAACGCCGTTGAAGATCATCACGAACGCGGTCAGCAGGCCGACTGTCAGCGCGCCCGCGATGGCCATCAGGAACGCTTGCGTGTTGTTCACGATGAAGAAGGTCGCAGTCAGTTCGAACTCACCGGCTTCATCCTCGAGTTCGGGTAACAGCTCCTCTTCGAGCAACTCGGCGACCATCTCGAGGAGGTCGAATCCTGCTGCGAGCAGCGCAACGCCGATGAGCGTCCCGAACGCGAACAGGCCGGTCGCAAACCAAACGGCGCGTCGGTTCTCTACCCAGCCGCTCGAGAGTCGCCGGATGAGCATGTCGTTGCCAGTCTTCGGGAGGACAGCGAGGGCGCCAAAGACGACGGCGAGGGCCGCTGAACCAAGCGCCGGCTCGAGTGCGCTGTTGCCCTCTCCCGTGACGAAGATGAAGATGGCCGTCGCAAGCGAGACCAGCGCGAGTCCGGTACACATCGCCGTCCAGTTACGCACAGCGTTCGAACCTGGATCGGGTTCGGGGTCGGCCGGCGGTGTGTCCGGATCGTCACCCGGTGGTCCGCCCGAGGCTGTCTCTTCACCGTTATCGAGGTCCACTCGTATTCGGCCCGTGTCGTTTGGCGACTGCTGATCAGGTCCGAACTCGAAGCCGCCCGATTCTGCGGAGCCGCCACGGCCGTTCGTCCCGTTGGCGTCTGTGTCGTCTCCATTCCCGGCTCCATTCATACCCACTCATTGGGCAAAATGTGGGATAAATCCGCCGACCGGTTTCAGCCCTCACTCGAGCAGGCGACGACACTGTCGCCACAACTGTGTACGACCGCGGGCACTGCGGGCGATCTGTCCGTAGTTGGCGAGCGACTGGCAGACCCACAGCCATTTGTACCGGCGCAGTTGCCGCTCGAGTTCGGTTGTCCGCTCGAGTGGCCCCTTGCTCGCGTAGCCGTCACGAAACAGCCGGCGGAGCCGGTCACGCTCACCTGGCTCGAGTCGTCCGGCGATCCACTCGAGGTCGACGAATCGGACCTCGGCGCGGGCGAGTGCGTACGTGGCGTGCGTGACGTGTGCATTCCCCCAATCGAGGATGCCGGTAATCGAGCCATCAGACGCGATGAGGAGATTGCGTGGCTGGTAGTCGCCGTGCGTGAGGACCGGAACGCAGTCTGGATCGCCAGCCAACGGTACCGACAGGCGGTCATACAGCGCGGCGCTCTCCCGTGCTTCAATCGCGTGCCAGCCGTCGGGTGTACACACCTCGAGGTCGCCGTCCGGTCCGCGGGCGAGGCCGCCAACGCTGACGCTGGTGGCGTTGGTGCTCGCATTGGTGTTTCCGGTCGACTCTGCACCATTTTCGAGGCCGAACGCAGCCAGCGACACACTGTGAAGCTGCCCGAGTCGCGCACCGGCAGCTGCGACGAGTCGGCATCGAACTGCAGGCTCGAGGGGTCCTGTCGTCGTTGGCGTTTCTCCCTCGAGATGCTCGTAGAGTGCCCAGCGCTCGGGCGTGGCTGCCTGCTGATCGCCACCGACCAGCGAGCCCTGCGCCAACACGGCGGGAACAGGGAGGTCAGTCACCGCACGGACGCGCTCACAGACGAGCGGTTCGATCACGTCGCCAGTCCAAACGCTCGCACCGCCGCGTTTGCAGACGATGCGAGCCGGGAGGTCGTCACTGGGTGAGAGTTCCAGCAAGAACGTGTCTGCGACTGAACCCGCTCGTGGTCGTCTCACTGACTGCACTTCGGCCTCGAGTGCAGCCTCGACGATTCGCTCGAGAATAGCATCCTCGCCTTCTGACCCAGAGTCCGTCACACGTCGACAGATGGCTGGCACTGCCGTAGCCGTTTGTGTTTTTCACTGAACACTGTCACTCGAGCGAACGTACAACTGGCTCCTTCCCGAAGACGACAGCAGAGCATGGCACAGATTCCCGTTTCGTCGGCGACGACCGCGTTTTACGTTGCCCGCGGGCTCGTTTTGCGGGCCTACCACCGCCTCACGCGGGCGAACTACACACACGGCTGGCTCGTCCGCGAGAACGACACGCCCGCGGGGTCGTTCCAGTGCTACGAGCCGCTCACCCGCCACGGCAGCGACGAAATGCTCGCCGAACTGGACGCCGCCTGTGGCCCGTCGGACGTCATCTACGATATCGGCGCGAACATCGGCATCTACGCGCTGGCACTGACGGTCGACGAACCTGACCGCCACTGTGTCGCGTTCGAGCCAGTACCCAAAACCGCCGACCGGCTGCGGGCGAACGTCCGGCTCAACGACCTCGAGAACCGAATCGACTACCGGGTCTGTGGACTCGGCGACGAAACCAGCGAGCAGCGATTCTATCGCTCGAGCAATCCCGAACTCTCCTCGTTCGACCGCAAGAGCGCCCAGCGTTGGGGTGCAACTGTGTCTGCAGTGGAGACAGTCTCGAGTTATCGACTCGATGATCTCGTCGCCGGCGTCGGCGAGGCCGTCGACGACTTGGAGCCACCCGACGTGCTCAAACTCGACGTCGAAGGCACCGCCCCTGACGTGCTTCGCGGCGCGCGAGAAACGCTCGAGACCGCCCAGCCACTCGTCTTCATCGAAATTCACGAAGACGGACTCAAGCGCGACGTTCCAGGCGAAACGAGGGGGGTGCTCGAGGAGGCAGGCTACGATATTATAGAGCGAGAGGGGTACTGGCGGTGTCTCCCGGGGAGTCTGTGAGCGGAAGGTGCTGTTCGGGTCCGGTATCGCCATCGCTGGCGCAATAACCACTATATAAGTCCCACCGGCGAGAAATCCCGGCAATGACCACGCTTGCGATCACCGGTGGACAGGTACTGCACCCGGATATCACCGTCTCGCGTGCGGACGTGTTGCTCGACCAGGACAGCGGCGAGATTCTCGAGATTGGCACTGATCTGGCCGACGATGCGGACGAGACGCTGGATGCATCGGACTCGCTGGTGACACCCGGCTTCGTCAACGGTCACAGCCACGTCGCGATGACGTTGTTGCGTGGCGTCGCCGACGACAAACCGCTCGATGCGTGGCTCCAGGAGGATATCTGGCCCGTCGAGGCCGAACTGACGGCCGAGGACATCCGCGCGGGAGCCGAACTCGGCATTCTCGAGATGATCAAATCCGGGACGACGGCGTTTTCGGATATGTACTTCGAGGTTCCCGACATCGCCGCTGTCGTCGAGGAAGCCGGCGTTCGCGCCGTTCTCGGCCATACGGCGATCACCGTCGGAAAGGACGACGATGGTGCACACGCGGATCTGGAGGAAAGCCTCGAGGTTGCAATCGAACTCGATGGGGCGGCTGCTGGACGCATTTCGACGACGTTCCAGCCCCACTCGCTGACGACCGTCGGCGGCGAGTATCTCGAGGAGTACGTCCCGAAAGCCCGGGAAGCGGGCCTGCCGATTCACTTCCACGCGAATGAGACCACGAACGAGGTCTCACCAATCGTCGACGAACACGGCGTCCGACCGCTTGAGTACGCCGTCGAGAAGGGCTTACTCGAGTCCGAGGACTTCATCGCGCACGGCGTGCACGTCGATGAGACCGAGATCGAACTGCTTGCCGAAACCGGTGCGAGCGTGATCCACTGTCCGGCCTCGAACATGAAACTCGCAAGCGGGATGGCTCCGGTTCAGAAACTGCGCGATGCGGGCGTAACGGTCGGTCTCGGTACCGACGGCGCGGCCTCGAACAACGACCTCTCGATGCTCGACGAAGCCCGCGACGCAGCGATGATCGGCAAACTTGCGGCTGACGACGCGAGTGCCGTTCCCGCCGCTGCTGTCGCGGAGATGATGACACAGGGCAGCGCCGACGCAATGGGTCTCGAGAGCGGTCGACTCGAGGTCGGTGCACCCGCTGATCTGGCAGTGATCGACCTCGAGACGCCGCATTTGACACCGCGACACGATCTCGTGAGCCACCTCGCGTATGCGGTCGCAGCAGCGGACGTGAAACACACACTCTGTGACGGCCAGGTGCTCATGCGTGACCGAGAGGTGTTGACGCTCGAGGAGGAAGCCGTTCGCGAGCAGGCACAGGAGACGGCCGAGTCGCTGCTGTCGCGTGCGGAGTAAGTCCCTGTTCTTCCGGTCCTGAAAACGGAATCTAAACGCTCACAACGGTTGATGAACACTTAAACTGTTTCTCTGCCCGTTTCTCTGCAACCAAACGTTCGAAAACTGCCAACGGGGTTTATCCTCGGAAAACGGGACTGTCAGCCTGGATGAGGAGATCAAAAGATGTTGCTGTGACGCTGGCGATGGTGATGGTGCTTTCCATCCTCACCCCGGTTGGCGCAGTGGTGGCTGACCCAGCCGTCAACGACAGCACCGACCTCTCGGTCAGTGCTGATGGCGCTCTCGTCACGGTCACGGCAGATGAGACGCCAGTTGCGAACGCGACCGTCACGGTTGAGCCCGTCGACGAGAACGCGACGTACACGGGAACAGGCGAGTACACGACCGATGAGAACGGCACGGTGACACTCGAGTCACCGAGCGCTGACACCGTCGAACTCGAGATTACTGCGAGCGTCGGTGATGTGTCCGACACGACAACGGTCACACTCGAGGCGGAGGCAGCGACCTTCGGCGCGATGGTTTCGCAGTTCGTCGCCCAACAACAGGCAGAGACGAACGGCTCGATTGGTGCCTCGGTTTCGAGCTTCGTGCTCGAGAACAACCCTGGAAACGCACCGGATCACGCTGGTCCGCCTGACGACGCTGGTCCACCGGATCACGCTGGCCCGTCGGACGATGGTGACGACGAGCAAGCACAGGGACCACCGGCGCATGCGGGGCCGAACAACGAGAGCGATGAGGAAACCAATTCGTCGGCCGACAGCAGCGGCCCGCCAGCACATGCGGGTCCGCCGGATACCGCTGATGACGCGGATGACGCCGACGCAGAAAGCGCCGATGAGACAAACGGTGCAGCTGACGGAAGCGACGACGAGGCTGCAGGCGGCCCACCGGACCACGCGGGTCCGTAGGCCACAGTAGGTTGTGGGCTGGTACCGGCTGACGGAACCCCCAGCGATGTCAGAGGCACGGCTCGTCGCCGGTAACACACGGCGTGTCTCACCCCCAAATAAGCCCACAGCGGACTGTTGACGCAGATTTCGTCGTCGTATCCATCGGAATCGGATCGGACCGAATCGACACCAATTCACCCCCAGTACGTTTTGCGTGGTGCTGACTGTGCTTCGGTAGCGTTTTGGCGCCGCTTGCACTGTCTACACTCATGAGTGAATCTGCGTATCCGCCGATTAGCGATCAACTCGAGGAGTTCGAGTCGGCACAGGAGGAGGGCCGACGAAAAATGGACTGGGCAACCCAGCATATGCCTATTCTCGAGGCCGTGCGCGAGGAGTTCGTCGCAGACCAGCCCTTCGAGGGCGAACGCATTGCAATGGCGATGCACGTCGAAGCGAAGACCGCAGTACTTGTCGAGACGCTTGCAGAGGGTGGCGCGGAAGTCGCCGTCACCGGCTGTAATCCGCTCTCAACGCACGACGACGTGAGCGCGGCACTCGACACGCACGAGAACATCACGAGCTACGCCAAACGCGGCGTCGACGACGAGGAGTACTACGAGGCCATCGAGGCCGTCATCGCCCACGAGCCAACGATCACGGTCGACGACGGCATGGACCTCGTCGCCGCCATCCACGAGGACTACCCCGAACTGATCGACGGCATCATCGGCGGTGCAGAGGAGACCACGACGGGCGTCCACCGCCTGCGCGCGATGGACGCGGACGGCGCACTCGAGTACCCCGTCTTCGCGGTCAACGACACGCCAATGAAGCGCCTGTTCGACAACGTTCACGGCACTGGCGAGTCTTCTCTCGCCTCGATTGCCATGACCACGAACCTCTCGTGGGCCGGCAAGAACGTCGTCGTCGCGGGCTATGGCTACTGTGGCAAGGGCGTCGCAAAGAAGGCCGCTGGCCAGAACGCGAACGTCATCGTCACCGAAGTCGAGCCACGGCGCGCACTCGAGGCCCACATGGAAGGCTACGACGTGCTCCCCATGTCGGAGGCCGCCGAAGTCGGCGATGTGTTCATTACGACGACGGGCAACCGCGACATCATCGTCCGCGAGCACTTCGAGGCGATGAAAGACGGTGTCTTGCTCTCGAACGCGGGCCACTTCGACATCGAAATCGACCTCGAGGCACTCGATGACCTCGCAGTCGACCGCTATGAGGCTCGTGACGGTGTCGAAGCGTACGAGATGGACGATGGCCGCCGACTGAACGTTATTGCGGAAGGTCGCCTCGTCAATCTTGCAGCACCGATTTCGCTTGGCCACCCCGTCGAAGTGATGGACCAGAGCTTCGGGATTCAGGCCGTCTGTGTGCGCGAAATGCTCGAGAACGGCGACGAGTATGACGCTGGCGTCCACGACGTGCCGGACGAACTCGACAAGGAAATCGCGGAGATCAAACTCGCTGCCGAAGGCGTTGACTTCGATTCGCTGACGGATACCCAGCACGACTACATGGGCAGCTGGGACCACGGGACATAGGCGGGGTCGACCTGTTCAAACAGTATAGTCGAGGCAATTTTCTGACACACCGGCCACTACGCTGAAAACAGCGCCCCGAGATATCCAACCGATGGGTGAACGGGTTACAGCCGTGGGAGAAACCGGTGACAAGCCGGGGGAGTTTCCAATCTCACCGTTACTCGAGCGGTCGTCACTCGACGACAACGGCCACCTCGAGATCAGTATTGCCGCTGTCGGTCAGAAGTCGATCGACGAGGGCGCGCTGGATATCTTTCTGAGACATGCGCGAATTGCCCCCGGTGAGCGAATCGAACTCGGTCTCTTCGTCGCAGCGGGTGCCGTCGATGCAATTGAACTCGACATCTTTTATGACCACGACGAACTGATCGACCTCGCAAATCCGGGGACGGTTCGCCGCCGCTCGAGCGGGCCTGAGACGGCAACTGGTCAGTCCGCGACAGACAGCCTTGAGGCGACAGCGGAGAGAGACGAGATCATCCATACGTCGGTTGGCGAGCCGATCCACGCACTGACGCGAAAGCCACTCGGCGGAACCGATGCCGGTGGTCCGGGCTACATCCTCGAGATCAATACGCAGTCGACAGTCACACCGGGGGCGTACTCACTGCCGATCGTCTTTACGTATCGCTCTGCGGATGGGATTACGCAGGTGAAAGAACAGCGGACGATTCACGTCAAGACACGACGCCAGCGATGGGAGCCGTGGGTAACACGCGCTGTCGTTGCGCTCGTCGTGCTGGCCGGAGTTGTGACCGTTTTGCTGCTCGAGCCAGCTGTGTTTTTCTAAGGGCTCGAGTTAGTCGCGCTCGGTCTCGGTGTCAGTGGACTCATCGGCAACGTTCTCGCGTGGGGAATTTGTGTCCGTGTCGGCGACTGCATCGTTTTGGTCCTGTTCACGCTCGGTGACGACGAAGATGAGGCTGCCATCCTCGAGGCCGCCAAGACGGACGTGCAGCGGGACCGAGTCACCGGATTTCTTGCGGCCGGTACAGTGGCCAGTCCACCGCCAGCCGTCAGTGACGGTCGCGATTGCTGTCGATTCGAGGTGTGAAACGGTTTCGTCGTGAAAACACGTCTGCCAGGGCTGGCCCTGGAGTTCGTCGCGGTCGTAGCCAAACTGCATCGTATACCGTCGGGTGACGTATTCGAAGGTGCCGTCTGGGGCGACGACTGCGAGTGGTTCCTGTGTCAGTTCAACGGCAGCTAGCGACCGGCCGACGACCCCATCGAGGCGGTGGTGTTCGACGAGGTCGGCCATCCGTTGAAGAACGCGCTCGAGGTCGCTATCGCTGTCTTGGGCCGTCACTGGGACGTGGACGGTCCAGCGCTGGTCCCGTTCGGCCGTCGCCATCTTGGCCGCGGCGTCACTGTCGTGGCCCACTGTGACCGCAACGACTGGAAAATCGGGTGCGTAGTTTCGCAGCCGTGTCAACACGGCTGCGCTCGAGTCGGGCATCTCGGTGTTTTCGGCAGTCGTAGCCGCCTCAGCCGCTGTGTTCGCGTCTGTTTCTGTTTTCACGTCGACATTTTCTTCGGACGGTGGATCGGCGACCAGCAACAGACAGTCAGCACGCTCGAGTTGTTGGAGCACCGATCCAATTGAGGTGAGTGTCTGGGCATCGACACTCGAGTCGGCTTCGAGTGCGGCCTCGAGTGGCGTTGGAACGGTCTGATTCGGCGCGACTACGAGGACGGTGACCTCGGGGCAGAGCGCGCTCGGATCGGTGTCTGCTGAGAGAGTCGCCGCCTGGTTGGTGTTCGAAGAATCACGTGGGTGCATACTCACTGGAGGTGTCGATATGGCGACGAAGGTACTCGAGTCGGTTGCGTGGGGATTCTCGCGTGTTTCGTCTGCACAACGCGATTACATATCGCCATGATCGTAGACCGTGCCGTCGACGGCGATTGATCCATCGCCCTGGACCTGTACGTTGTGCCCGTTGTAAACGAACTGAACGCTGAGTTGGTCAATCTGATCGCAATCGCTGTTGACGATCTGATCCAGCGCCTCCGGGTCGATGACGTTATACAGTGGGTCGAGTTCGAGAGGGTCGGTATCGGTGGCGTCGGCGAGTGCATCGACGATGCGGAGACTTGGCGAATCGCGGTGGTAATCGAGTGTCGTTCCAGTCATCTCAGTTGGAGACACGCCAATGATGGGTATCCCACTGTCTGTTATACACGTAGCCTCTGAGTCAGTTTGATACTACATGTATAGAACAGCCACTGAAACCGCATGACTGAGTGGCGTCTAGGGCGATTAAAACTGTGACACCACTTAACAAGGTATGAGTGAACATACAAACTCTCTTTTCTCGACGTATCTAGTTTCGCACCACGACATATCAGAATATTACTCACCCAAACGGATACTGTTGTTCGACTGTAACTGTACCCTATGTTCGGTGACTGGGTGCAACGCCCGCTGATCAGGTACGCTGCTGGTCGCAGTCAACGATACTGGCCAGGGGCTCGCGGACGGTGGCTAGTACTCTGTTTGTGTCTCCTCACCGCCGTCGTGCTCTCGAGTCGGTCCGGTGCGGTCGGCTCCGTGCTCGAGTACGGTGGCGTTTTCGCCCCGTTCGTCCTCGGCCTCGCAGCGAACGGTGACCGAAACGACACCCTCGAGCAGCTTACGGCCGAAATCGAATCCTGCGTTGCCCAATTGGACCAAGAGACGGCGTCTGTCGTCGATGAATCCGATCCCGGCCGTGGTTTCGGCGTTGAGTCTTCATCTGCGTCCGCAGAGACCGTGCTCGCAGATCTCGAGGCGTTTGCAGCCGACCACGAAGACGAAATCGGCAGTCTCTCGAGTGCGCTCAGCGATCTGATTTCGACGGTCCGGACTCGAGAGCACCACCTCGAGCATCGGCGAGCCTTTACCGACGAGGTCATCGATACCGTTGACGATCTGGTCTACGTTCTTGACCCGTCTGGCGAACTCCGGCGCTGGAATCGCAGCGTTAGCGACGTGACAGGCTACGAGGACGACACCATCGCAGAGATGAACGCAATCGAATTCTTCGGCGAGAGTGACCGGAGTGCCATCGAAACGGCAGTCGCCGATGCTCTCGAGGAAGGAACGGTGCGCGTCGAGGCGGCGCTCCTCACTGCCGAGGATGAGCGAATTCCTTACGAATTCTCTGCAAGCGCTCTCGAGGACCCTGACGGCAACACGGTCATTGCCGGTGTTGGGCGGAATATCGCGGAGCGAACGGACTATGAGCACGACCTCGAGCGAACAACGCAGCTGTTAGCACAGGTTCAGTACCTCTCTACCGTTGGCGGGTGGGAAATAACGGCTCACGAGACTGATAATAGTGCGAACCGACAGTTCGGCGATGATCCCGATGATGACTACGAACTCCGCCTGACCGACGAAACAGCACGCATTCACGGACTCGATCCCGATGTCGACACGACACTCACGGACGTTCTCGATATTTATCACCCGGACGACCGGCCACAGGTGAAACGTGCACTCGAGCGGGCGCTCACGAATGGGGAACGCTATGATCTCGAGGTTCGACTCATCGATGGCGATGGGATACGCTGGGTTCGAACAACGGGCGAACCGGTTCAATCAGACAAGACAGGGGCCGTCGTTCGAGGCTCAATTCAAAATATTACTGAGCAAAAATCCCGCGAGCAACGTCTCGAGGCGACGACGGCACGACTCGAGGCGCTGTTCGAAAACTCGCCGGACATCATCGACGTTCTCGATGAGGACGGCACGATTCTCGAGGTCAACCAGCGTTTCTGTACGGAACTTGGCTACACCGAAGCCGAGGTCGTCGGGACGAGTATCTGGGACTACGACGCCGAGTTCGATGCATCAGATGTGACGGGGTTACTCGAGGATCTCGCGGTTGGCGAGCGCCAGAAGTTTGAGGGGCGATTCGTGCGCTCGGACGGTTCGACGTTCCCGATCGAAGTTCACTTGATACGCCTCGATTTCTCCTGGGCTGCGACCGATTCCTCCCGGACTGAGACGACCAACCGCTATCTCGCGATCTGTCGTGATATCGGGGATCGAAAGACACGCGAGCAGGACTTACAGGAGACCAAACGCCGTCTCGAACTCGCACTCGAGGGTGCCGATGCAGGGATCTGGGAGTGGCAAGTTGACACCGACGACATCGCCTGGAACGAGACGCTTGAACGGTTACTCGGACTTGAACCGGGTGGGTTCGAAGGGAACTACGAGGGCTTTGCCAGTCGCGTACACACCGACGATATCGCACGTGTCGAGCAGGCGCTCCAGCAGTCAGTCGACTCGGGAGAGCCCTACCGAGCGGAGTTTCGGATGCGTCACACGGACGACGAGTGGCGGTGGTTTGTTGCACGGGGGCGACTCATTACGGAGCCCACCGCCGGTGCTGAGACGGACACCAACGGCGGAACGATGCGAATGCTCGGCACCGTCAACGACATTACGCCCCGCAAGCGCAACGAGCGTCAACTCCGTGAACGAGAGCACGAACTCGAGCGCTACAGAGCCTACACAAGTGACATTCTCGATGCGATCGACGACGTCGTGTACGTCCTCAACGACGACTACGAACTTCAGCGCTGGAACTCGAGTCTCTCGATGATCACCGGCTACGATGATACCGAACTCGAGGAGATAGACGCACTCGAGTTCATCGCGCCGGATGACCGCGAGGCAGTCCGAACGGGACTCGACACGGTCGATAATCGCAAGGGCGCACCACTCGAGGCGGATGTTATTACGGCAGATGGTACGCGTATTCCATACGAATTCGTCGCCGCGCCGCTTTCTGATCCCGATGGTGAGCCAGTGATTGCGGGTGTTGGCCGTGATATCAGCGAGCGGGTCGAAAAGGAGCGACAGCTCTCGCGGCTGATTAGCAACGTCCCGGGATTCGTCTACCGCTCGAGAAACGAACCCGGGTGGCCGATCGAGTACGCGAGTCAGGGTGTCGAGGAAATTACGGGCTACGAAGCGCAAGCGTTCGAACGCAGCGAGTTACTCTGGGGGGCCGATATCGACCGGAGCGATGGAATCTGGGAGACAGTACAGACCGCACTCGAGAAGCGCGAGTCGTTCAGTATCGTGTACCCAATCGAAACTGCTGATGGCGAGCGACGATGGCTCAAAGAGCAAGGTAGCGGCGTGTATACCGGCGATGACGACACAGTCACCCTGATCGAAGGCGTGGTCATCGACATTACCGAGCGCATCGAGTACGAACAGCAACTCGAGCGAACGACAGACCTACTCGATCGCACCCAACGGCTGGCAGGCGTCGGTGGCTGGGAACTCAATATGCAAGACGACCCTCGGACCGCCACCTGGACTGAGGAGATGTATCGGATTCACGATCTGCCTCGTGACACTACGCCGAATTTAGAGCGGACGCTCGCGTGCTATCATCCCGAAGACCGTTCGCGTGTTCGCGACACACTCGAGACGGCGATCACGACCGAATCGAGTTATGAACTCGAGGCCAGACTCCAGACGGAGACACACGGGACGATCTGGGTGCGAGCGATGGGGGAGCCGATTTACGACGACGATGGCGACCTCGTGACGTTCCGAGGTGCCGTCCAGGACATCACCGAGCAAAAAGAGCGCGAACAGGGACTCGAAGCGCTCACCGAGACGGCTCGAGCATTGCTCAACGCCGAGACCGAACAGGCGATCACGGAACTGGTCGCTGAGAGCGCAACCGAGGTCTTAGAGTCAGCCGGGGCTGCGGTGTACGTTTTGGACGGAGAAACGAATCAGTTCGAGCCGAGTGCACGAACGTCGAAGTTCGCTGCTGGGATCGATGAGTTACCGTCGATTCCGGTCGGCGACAGCGACTCCGTACTCTGGAACGCATACGTCGCGGGCTCACAGACGGTTATCGATGCCGGTGCGACAGACGACCAGTCGCCGTTGTTCAACGATGACACTGGTGGACTCGTTGCCCCAATCGGTGATCACGGCGTCTTCGTCCTCGATACGCCACTTGCGACCATCGACGACGGCAGCCGCCAACTGTTCGAAACGCTCGTCGCAACGACCGAAGCCGCCTTCGACCGCCTCGAGAGCGAGGCGAGTCTGCGTGAGCGCGACGCCGAACTCGAGACACGAAATCGACGATTACGCCGCCAAATCGAGATTAACGACCTCATCAGGCGAATCGATCAGTCGCTTATCGGGGCGGCGAGTCGAACCGAGATCGAACGCACAGTCCCCAAACGCCTCGTCGAGTCCGATGTGATCGACTTCGCCTGGATCGGCACTGTCGACACCGGCAGAACAACACTCGAGGCTCGAACCTGGGCTGGCCCACATGATGCGTATCTCGACGCCGCGTCGCTCGACCTCAACGACGAGGCCGCGGATGCGATGGCGGTCGAGCCTGCTGTTCGAACCGCACAAACGGACCAGCCAACACTCGTCGAGAATATCGTCGACCAGCTGCAGCAAGATCCCTGGCGGCGAACCGCGGTCGATGCCGGATTCCAGTCGGCGATTGCTGTCCCACTTTCCTTTGGTGACTACACTGACGGCGTTCTCGCTGTCTATGCGACCGAACCCGACGCGTTCACCGCACTCGAGCGAACGGTGCTTTCGGAACTCGGTGAAAGCATCGCCAACGCGATCAACGCAGTCACCACGCGCGAGGCCTTGCACGCGGAAACATTCGTCGAACTCACACTCGAAATCGCGGCCGAAACGGGTGACGACATCCTTTCTCGGATTGCCGCAACGACCGGCGGAACGGTCACCTACGAGGGGCTTGGAACGGTCTCGTCCGACCGAACGGTTCTGTTCTTCGAGGTCGCCGATGCTGACAGCGACGCCATTGAGACCACCCTCGAAACGCTCGTCGCTGTCATCGACTATCGACAGATCAGATCTACGGACGCGGGGACGCTGTTCGAAGCGACGGTCACCGGTGATGTCCTCGCCTCACGACTGGTTCGCCACGGTGGCAGCCCCCGTTCGATTCGCGCGGATGGCTCGGCGACGACTGTCACCGTTGACGTGCCGGTCGGTGCAGATGTCCGCGAGTTCGTCGACATGCTTCGCGATCACTACGCAAACGTCGACCTCAACGCACAGCGCCACGTCGAGCGCGAAACCCAAACGCGCCAGGAACTCGTCACGTCGCTGTTCGAATCGCTCACCGAGCGCCAACTCGAGGTGCTTCGGACGGCGTATCTCGCCGGCTTTTTCGAGTGGCCTCGCGAGAGCACCGGCGAGGAAATCGCCGAGATGCTCGAGGTGACACAGCCAACGGTCAACCGCCATCTTCGGGTTGGCCAACAGCAACTGTTCGCACAACTGTTCGACGAACAGGCGCTTGCACTTGATGGTGATCTGTAGCTGGTGAAACGGGGTGTCCTTCTCTTAGACCTGCCTGAGGAGGGCAACGACATCCGCAAAGCCGACCTCGTCGTTTTCGGCGAAGTCGAACGCCTCAGGGTTGTTCTGGACTCCCTCATCCTCGAGATGCTCGAAAAAGACCGTCACGTCGTCGTGAGTTGTCTGGCCGTCGCCAGTGAGGTCGGTATACGCCCCATCACCGTTCGGATCGGTCGGTTGGGTTCCGCCGATCTCGGGCGGCCTTGAACCACCTTCTCCCGGCGGTGCCTCGCCGAGTTCAACGGCCCGTGTGTGCTGGACGAGCCAGTCCGTCACGTCGCCATCCGGAACCTCGAGGTCACGCGTCGTCGACTCGAGCTCAGGATAGCCGCCAACGTCGTCCTGGCTATCGATGATCGTGCCGGTTCGATTCTCGACATCAGCGAGGATCCGCTCATCGGTGTCGGTCTTGTCTGCGGGGCGAGCGCCGGCGTGCGAGCGGACCTGATCGTACGGATCGTCGTCGATCGGCGTGAAGTTCTCGGGCCAGTACTCCTCGATCGGCTCGGATTCAATCTCCCACGGGGCGTCGGGTTCGACCAGTGTATACCCATCGTCGGAGACGTTGTTCGACGTGTGGAGGTAGATCGTCGGATCGTTCTCGTCGTGGTTGGTGTAGATGAGCGGTCGGTCCGTGTCCGCGTCGGGTCCGGTCCGATAGTGGTTGCCAACGACGTTGACGAAGGTGGGTTCGTCTACGTCGTCGCCGATCCGCATCCCACGTTCGAAATTGTACCAGACGTTGTTCGCGACGGTGGCCTCTGTGCCGCCCTTGAGACGCGGGTTGCGACTCCACGTGTGGGCATAGAGATTGCCCAGAATTGCCGTTCGGTCAGCCCCGTTCCCGACGAGGCTGCCGTAGGCGCGCTGGTTATCGCTGCCGTGGGCCGGCGAGTCGAACAGCCCTTCCGCGATAAGGTTGTTACTGAACGTGATGTCTTCGGAGTGTTCGCTTGCATTGACCGACATCGACTCCTCACTGCCCCAACTCACAGAACAGTGGTCAAAACAGACGTTGAAGCCATTATCGCCGACGACCATCGAATCCGACGGCCCGTCAATCTCGTCGCCCGGCCGCGAACGGATGTGTTGGACGAACTGATTTTCCTCGTCGAACTCGAGGCCGGGTGAATCCGCTCGGATGAGCGTGATTCCGGGCGACGGCGCGGTCTGTCCAGCGACGTAGATGTTCGTTCGCTCGGCTTGTATATCCGTATTCTCGAGATCAATGACGCCGCCGACCTCGAAGACGATGAGTCGCCGACCGACATCTTCGGCGTCTAACTCGTCGTAGCCCACTTCGCAGGCCCACTTGAACGACCCCTCGCCTGCCGCATCGAGGTTCGTTACCCGGACCACGACGAGTGGCCCCTCCTCGAGCCAGGACAGATCGGCGAAGCCGTCGTCGGGTGCAATCGGCGAACTCGGTGACTCTGTCCCAATGTTGTCAATCGTGACGACCTTACGATTGTCTCTCGTCTCCTGAGCGGTGATCGTCTGCGTGTTTTCAAGTGTCGCTGCGCCAAGGCCCGCTGCTCCCACAGTATGCAAGAAGCTTCTTCGATCCATCGTATAAATGAATGGAGTATGGCAATGAAATAAATCCACGTCCCCCGAGCCGACTGCCGGTTGGCGTAGCGCTACATGCCTCTAGCTCCGTTTCAGGAACGTGCTCTCTCGTTCTCTTACAAATACCGGTGTTCTTAGTACAGCCACCACTTTCCGCTCACAAACAACTAACGAGAGACTGGTTGCACTCGTGACTACTCGCCAATCTTCGAATCCGTACAAAAATTGTCCTTGAGGGTGGTGACGCCGAAACCGTGGCTGTTAGACCTGGCGAAGCAGGTCAACCACATCTGCAAAGCTGACTTCGTCATTGCCGGCGAAGTCGAACGCCTCTGGGTTATTCTGGACGCTTTCATCCTCGAGGTTCTCGAAGAAGGCGGTCACATCATCGTGGGTGGTCTCGCCATCACCAGTGAAATCGTTGTGGAGGCCGTCGTCGGTGCTATCCTGGGTTTCGTACTCGCCGACCTCGATTGATTCTGGTTCGGGATCCGAGCCGTCTCCAGCATCGCTGCCGCTCTCGTAGGTCGTCCCGTTGACCGTCACATCGAGCGTGTTGTAGGTCACATCGCCCTGGACGCCACCCCAGTACTCATTTCCGACTTCGATGCCGCTGACCCACAGGTCCTCGCTGAGGCCGTAGCGCTCGCTCATGAAGTCGATAATTTCGCTCAGGTCAACCTGTCCCGTCGTCAGGCCGCCACTGACGCGGAAGATATGAAACGCAGCATCGGTCCCGCCGCCACCGCTGTAGACCGTCCAGTAGTCGATTTCGTTGCCGAACTGATCGGTCCAGACTCCGGGTTCGTCGACGCCACCGTGGCTGTGCTCGTCGCTCCACTCGAGGACGAGCATGATCTCATGGGTGTGCGTCTCGATCTGCTGGTCGGGCGGCTGTTCCATCAGCCACCACTCCTCGGCGAGGTTCCACTCGCCGCCGGAGACGTTGAGATCGATGTCGACCTCGAGCGTCAGTTCGTCAATATCGCCACGCTGGACCGGGAACGAGCCGACGTCGCTGTCGTCGCCCCAGGGTTTGGTGCCGAGTAAGACCTGCGGGTAGTTCGGTTCGCCACCGTCGGGGCGGGTAGTCCACTCGTAGCCGTAGCTGCCGTCCTCGGCAAGCCAGCTACACATCTCGAAGCCGCTGTCTTCGACGCTTTCCCCCCAATCGTTGTTGATCAACAGGAAGTCTCCGTCACCGACGTCGATCTCGCCGAAGGACTCACAGGTTTCCTCGAGTGGCTGTGCGCCGGCAACAGCGGTCCCGCCGAGTGCGAGTGCGCCCGCCGTTGCGCCCGTTGCCTGGACGAACCGCCGTCTCGAGAGTGCGCGGCTGGTTTCGCCGTCGTCGTGACTTGCCGCGGCGTCCGGGTCACGCTGTGGGTGGTCGGTCGTCTCGGTTCGGTCACCGTCTGTGTTGTCCGCGTGTGGATTCGAATTCATGGCTGTCTGTCGTGGAGGGTGCTCGAGTGCGATGCTCAGACCCGTCGAAGCAGTTCGACCACGTCTGCAAAGCCAACATCCTCGTCGTCAGCGAAGTCGAACGCGTCCGGATTGTTCTGGATACCCTCATCCTCGAGATTTTCGAAGAATGCGGTCACGTCGTCGTGGGTCGTCTCACCGTCGCCGGTGAAGTCGTTGTGCAGGCCGTCGTCAGTCGTGTCCGCAGGTGTGTACTCGCCGACCTGAATCGGCTCTGGCTCCGGATCGGAGTCGCCACCATCGCCCGGAAGCCCATCGTTGCGATAGGCCTCGAGTTGTGCTTTGACGTACTCGCCGGCGAACTCGTCGCCGCCCAGCAAGTCCCACTCACAGGGCAGGTCCTCGCAGTGGACGGGAATCTCGTCTTCGTAGGGGTGGCCAATGGAGTCGGTATCGTCCGGCTGTGTCGGGTCTTCGTCGAGAAACGACCGCGTGAACATGACTGGGCGCCAGATCGGATCGGCACACCAGGCCGTCCAGTGAATCGCGTCGCTCGACTCGAGCCACTCGAAGAAGGGGTCGGCAAAGTCGCTCGTCTGGCCGTAGAGTTCGGTCGCGCCGGCGTGGGTTGCCTCCCAACCGAACTCGGTGACGAACACCGGCACCTCCTCGTAGACGCCGTCGGTGCCCATGCCGTCGATGCCGACCTCGTCCCAGGCTTCGTCCTGGCTGACGACGTGACCCGAGTAGATGTGGTAGGCGTAGGCGAGGTTGTCGCCCTCGAAGGGCTCGATGTAGTAGCCCTCCGGGTTCTGACTCCAACTTGGCGAGCCGACGATGACGATATTGTCGGCGTGCTCGCGGATCGTATCCACCCATGGCTGGGCTAACTCCTTCCACAGTCGCCAGTTGTCTCTGACCCACTGGCGGTCGACCTCGGCCCACATGCCGGGTTCGGTCGGCTCGTTGTAGACCTCATAAAGGACGTGGTCGTCGTCAGCGTATCTCGGCGCGACGATTTCCCAGAACATGTCGACCTCTTCTTGCAGGTCCTCGTTGATCGTCTCGTCTTGACTGTCTCCCCACATGCCGTCCCAGCCGTCCTCGGCGTCGTTATCCGTCCAATGGCGGTGGAAATCGACGATGGCGTAGACGCCCAGGTCGCCTAACTGCTCGATAATCGGATCGTAATGCGTCTCGAGGTACTCCTCGAGTTCGGCCTCGGTGAACGCGACTGGGTCGGGCGGGCCGCCGGTGTGGCCGGGTTCGTGCTCGCCGATATCGACTGGCTGGGCGGGCACGCGGATGACTCTGGGATACCAGCCCTGGCTCTCGTCCGTGAGGAGGTCCACGACGTGTTCGGCGGCTTTTCCGCGTGCCGGTGCTGTCACGTTCAGGCGCTTCGGATCAGCGATGTTGAGTCCGCGGAGCGTGACGGTGTTTCCCTGCGGATCTTTGATCAGGTTTCCCTCAACGTGGAGTCGTGGCGTTGGAATGCCACGGCCCGTCTCCGCTGCGGCCGACGTTGTTGCCCCTGTGGCGAACCCTGCCGCGAGCGCTCCCGTCACAGCCGTTGACTGCAAGAAGCGCCGGCGCGTTGTCTGTCGGTCATTAGTGACTCCGTTCTCGAGGCGAGTTGCTGACTGGTCGTCTGTCTGCCCGTCTGTCGATGATGCGTATTTCATACCCTCTTACTACTCGTTCTGTGTGCTGACAGATTTCAAATATATGTGAAAATGTGTGTCAGCAGCGTGTGGTTGGAATGCGATACTGAGTCGCTGTGACCGCGGCTTACAGCTGACGCAGCAGTTCAGCGACGTCCGAGAAGGTAACGTCACCGCTGTCGGTGAAGTCGAACGCCTCGGGGTTGTCCTGGACGCCATCGTCTTCGAAGTTCTCGAAGAAGGCGGTCACGTCGTCGTGGGTCGTCTCACCGTCGCCGGTGAAGTCGTTGTGCAGGCCGTCGTCAGTCGTATCTTGGGCCGTGTACTCGCCGACCTGAATACCCTCCGAGGGCTCGCCGTTGTAGAGGTCCGGATCGTCGTAACCGGGGTCGGTCGTCCCCAGATCGAACGGCACCAGATCGTCGCGGTGAACCTCGAGTTGCTCTTTGATGTACTCGCCGCTGTCTTCGCCGCCGAGCAGTTCCCACTCGCAAGGCTGGTCTTCGACATCGGGACATGGTGCGCCGTCTGGCAGCGCTGCCCAGATGTCCTCGAGGTCGGTGTCGTAGAAGTTGTCGTTGACGAGAACCTCGTCAACGAGGTCGCCTTCGTCGGGCCCTTCTGGGAACTCGAACATCGTTGGGTACCAGCGAACGTCGGCACACCAGGCGATCCAGCTGATGCGGTCGTCGTCTTCGATCTGGTCGAAGAACGGAATGCCGTACTCTGGTAGCGTCCCCTGGCCAGTGGTCGTCCCGCGCAGCCAGTGGGCAACTTCTGGATCGTCGATCCAGCCGAACTCACTGATCGAGATGTGATGGAAGTCCATCGCATCCTGCAAGCCGGCGGCTTCGTAGCCTTCCCAGCCGTAACACGAGTCTTCGTAGACATCCTGATCCGGCTCGATGTATGGATCAGTCAACTCACCGTCTGTCTCTGCAGCGATGTCTTCGTGCCAGCTGTAGTTCGTATCGTTGAACCAGTTGTTGAGTTGGCTCACGTCGTGGCCGGCGTAGTTGTGCCAGGTGACGGCGATATTGTCGTAGCCGGCGTCGTTGAAGTCGTACCAGTACAGTCCCTGCAGCGACTGACACCAGCCGGGGACGCCGACCAGCAGCACCTGTTCGGGCTGGTGCTGTCGAATCTCGTCGATGATCGGCCCCATGAAGTCGTCGACGAACGTCTCCCACAGCGGCTCCTGTTTGAGCGCGCCACAGCCCTCAACTGGCCCCCAGATACCTGGCGCCGTTGGCTCGTTGTACGGCTCAAAGACCACGTGTGGCTCGTCGGCGTACCGGTCGGCGACGACGCTCCAGAACAGCAACGCCTCCTCGAGCAGTTCTTCGTTGACCTGCCAGTTGTCGTACTCGTACGGCGTGCCAGGGATGTCAGCATCGGTTTCGATGCCAGCCCAGTCTTCATCCGGATTGTCTCGGTACTGGTGGTCGCCTTCGTTGATGTACGTCGAGTCGACGTGACCCCACGATGCCGGCGTTGTCTCGTCGAAGGAGACGTACTGGTCCTCGTACGTGTTGTACGCCCAGTAGTTCGTGTACGGACTGTCGTATGGCAGGTGATTCTCTGCCGCGCCGGGGTCTTCCGTTCCCGGCGGCTGTTCGTGCCAGTGACGGTGGAAGTCGACGATGGCGTAGACGCCGCGTTCCTTACAGCGCTCGACGAGTGGGTCGTAGTAGTTCTCGAGATAATCCTCGAGTTCGGATTCGGTGAACGCGACGGGCTGTGGCGGCTGCATCGCCCGTCGATTGTCACGAATTGCGTCCGGATTCTCGATATCTGGAGCCTCCGGGCGTAGGTTGCCATCGTCGTCGAAGTACTCCGGACCGGCGTGGCCCATCGGGTGTTCGCCAATGTCCTGTGGCTGGGCAGGCAGGCGGATAGCGCGTGGATACCAGCCACGGTCGTTGTTGGTCATCATGTCGAGCAACTGTAGCGGGGTTTTCCCTCGCAGTTGGCTCGTCCGGTCGAGTCGCTTCGGATCAGGGATGCTGACCCCCCGCATCTTGAACGGTTCGCCCGACTCGTTGACGATTCGGTTCTGGCTATCAATCGTCAGGTCCTCAAACTCGCTGATGTTGCCCGCAACGCTGCCAGTAATGCCTGCGCCCAGCCCGATTGCGGCCGCGCTTGCACCGGCTGTTGCTCGCATCATCGACCGGCGCGACATCCTGATCGTCGGCTGTTCGCTCGCGCGGTCTAATGCCCGTCGTTTTGTGCTCTGATTCGTCGATTCGCCCGTCTGCCGTCTGCTATTGTTGTTGTTGCTCATTGTCGCCTCGTCAGTTGCTCGCAGTGTTCTTGTCCCGCGTTTCCTGCGAAGACAGCTAATATTACAGTATAGATTATATTAAAACTAACTACTAATAAAGTGAAATAATTATGTGGGGAGGCTACGCTGTTGCTCCCGTTCTACCACGTCCTAGACGTCGTGAAGCAGGTCGACGACGTCCGCGAAGCCGATTTCGTCGTTGCCGGCAAAATCGAAGTCTTCCGCGTTCTGCTGGACCGCATCGTCCTCGAGGTTCTCGAAGAAGGCGGTCACGTCGTCGTGGGTGGTCTGGCCGTCACCGGTGAAGTCGTTCCGGAGGCCATCACCAGTCGTATCCTCGGGCGTGTAGTCGCCGACGACTGGGTCATCGTCGCCCTCTCCGTCGCCATCGACTGTAATTTCCAACTGGACAGGGGAAGTGGCGTCAGTGACTGAGACCTCTTGGGTCGCCGATTCGCCGTTGACGGTGACCGTAACCTCGTGGTCGCCGTGGAACACTGCGGTCTCGAACTCGCCGCTGGCGTCGGTCGTCCCCGACTCGTCGGTCCACCACTCATCGAAGACGAGGTCGACGTACTCGTCGTAGGCCGGCTTTTCGGTCCAGTCCTCCTCGTACAGCGGTGCGTCCGGATCGTCGCCCATTTCCGGGCCCCAGTGGACCGGGTCCCAGTGCCCCCACATGAGGAAGTCCTCGGCTTCGGGGTGACTGAAGAACGTCTTGAGGAACTGGTGGAGGTACTCGGCCTGCATCTGTCGATCCCAGCCGTCACCGAACATGTCGAATTCGGTGACCTTGAGGCCGGCGCCGTACTCGGCGTACTCGTCGAGCCGGGTCATCATCGTGTCGGGATCGATGCGCTCGTGCTCATAGTGGTGAGACTGCATCCCGATGCCGTCGAGATCAATCCCACGCTCGTTCATCAAATAGTCGATCTGGTCATGGTACTGGTCGCGGGCGTAGCCGTGGTCGCCGTTGAGCGTATTATAGTCGTTGACCGCAATGTCGATGTCGTACCGGTCGGCGACCTCTTCACCGAACTCGTACCAGTCGCCCAGGATTTCTGCGGTCTCCGGCGTAACGTTGTCGCCCTCGACGGCCTCGATCATCGCCGGCTCGTGGAAGACCTCGTTGACGATCTCCCACTCCGTGATGTCGTCGCCGTAGTGTTCGATGATCGTCTCGATGTGATCCATTGACTCGGAGACGACGTAGTCGGGGTCGTGATCCGGCTCACCGGCTTCCTCCCAGTCTTCGCCCATCGCCTCGACGACCCGCGGCGGAATCGCGTGCGCGTCGATATTCCCCCACAGTGCGACGTGACCGCGCACGTCCATGTCTCGCTCACGCGCCCACTCGACCGCGTCGTCGGCAATCTCGGTGTCGTCCTCCCAGATGTTCCACTTGTGGAGATTCTCGAGGACGATCATGTTGAAGTGCTCCTCGAGGGTTTCGGCGTAGCGCTCCTGATCTTCGTCGGTGTAGATATCCTCGCCCCACTCACTGCCCCGCGTGAGGAACTCGGCGTGGGCCATACACCCAAAGCCGAACTCGTGTTCCTGCTGTTCGATTTCGACCGTTGCGTCCGTGACAGACGAACCGTCCTCAGTCTCGACGACGACCTCGAGGTCACCCATTCGGTACTGTTCGATACGCTCGTCCGCGTCGGCTTCCCAGGATTCCTGTGCACCGACGGTTCCAGTGCTGCCCGCCGTAACGCCGAGGCCGGAAAGCCCGCCGACCAGTCCTGCAATGCCTATGCTCCGCAGATAGTCACGACGCTCGAGTGCGGCTGTGACGTCACGTTCTGCATTGTCTGTTACTGGCTGGTCGCCATCGGTTCGGTCCGCTTGCTCCGATCTCGTCGTATCGGTCTTGTCGTATGTCATAGTTGAGTGCTCGAGTGATCGGCCACGTCTATCGGTTGTTTCCAGGTTGCCGGGTGCTCTCCAGTCGCGTCCGTGATCGACTCACTCGGCTATTCACGTATATTACACAGTGATAATTATAAATATTATCTAGTAAAAATAGGATATAATATCGGGTCGGTCGACCATCACTCGATTGCGTCCGCCCGAAAACTACCCAACGGGGTGCATATCGGGAGTGTGATGACAGGGTGTGATGCCAGCACCCCTGTGTTTCCGATTAGGAGACGGTGATCTCGACTTCGTCAGTGGACTGACGATCGAGTTGGTCCGTCGCCGTCAGTGTCACCGTATAGGTTCCACTCGAGTCGTACGTGTGGTCGTTCCACCAGCCGCTGGCGGTCGTGCCGTCGCCGAAGTCCCACTCGAGTGAGGCAATCCAGGCGTCGTTCGGTGACGTGTCGGTGACGCTGAATTCGAGTCGATCGCCAGCCGAGACGGATGTACTCGAGGGCTCCAGTTCGGCCAGATCGTCCTCGAGTGGAATCTCGCCGTCGAGTGGTTCCCAGGCACCGTTGATGTCGTACTCGGGCTCTTGGCCTTGGTTCGTCCACTTGGCCTCCCAGTCTTCGCCCTCCCAGGAGACGCGCTCGCCTTCCTCGTAAAGGACGTCGGACTCCCATTCGGAGTAATCGCCCGGTTCGCCTGGGTCAGGGTCGTCCTCGTCGGTCGTCGCCGTCACCGTTGCGGTGTCGGTCTCGTCGCCATCGTCGTCAACGGCGCTGACGCCGACTTCATACTCGGTGTCGTCATCGAGACCCGTCACCGTCGCACTCGAGGTCGTGGTATCGCTGTCGAGCGTGCCATCAACGTAGACGTTGAAGCTGGCTGCGTTTGCGTCGGCGCTCCAAGAGACCTCGATGGAACTCTCGGTTGTTTCGGCGACATCGAGGTCTTCGGGGACGACTGGCGACTCATCGACTGGTTCACCGTCGACGGACAGGGTTGCGGATTCGACGTCTGCGTCGATATCTTCGTCATCCAGATCCTCGATGCGGACGATTTCGACGTCGAGATCGGTCTCGCCGCCGGCTTCGCCCTCGAGTTCGACGTAGCCGAAGTCGATGTCGGTCGTGCCGGGGTCGAGCGGTTCAATAGCGCTGAGACGGACGGTGTCGCCATCGATATCGACGTAGCTGATCGGTTCAGAGGTGTCTGGGAACGGCTCGCTGATGTCTGCGTCTGCAATCGAGGCGACGCTATCGTCGACGGTGAGATCGACCGTAAAGCCGAGCAGGCCGTCGGGTGCCTCCGAGAGGCCGAGGTCGACGGTCGTCGTGTCGCCAGTGTCGATCTCGTCGTCAGCTGGATCGACCGTGATCGTTGGCGTTTCCGGTGGCTCTTCACCGTCGACGGACAGCGTTGCAGACTCGACGTCTGCCTCAATATCTTCGTCATCCAGATCCTCGATGCGGACGATTTCGACATCGATGTCGGTCTCGCCAGCGTCTTCGCCCTCGAGTTCGACGTGACCGAAGTCGATGTCGGTCGTACCGGGGTCGAGCGGTTCGATGGCACTGAGACGGACAGTGTCGCCATCGATATCGACGTAGCTGATTGGTTCGGAGGTGTCTGGGAAGGTGTCGCTGATGTCAGCGTCAGCGATCGAAACGACGCTGTCATCGATGGTGAGGTCAACGGTAAAGCCGAGCAGGCCGTCGGGTGCCTCCGAGAGGCCGAGGTCGACAGTCGTCGTCTCGCCAGATTCAATCTCGTTGTCTGCCAGATCGACGGTTACCGTCGTCGTTTCCGGCGGCTCGTCGTCTTCTTCGTCCGTCGTTGCTGTCACCGTCTCAGTGTCAGTCTCGTCGCCGTCGTCGCCGACTGCGCTCACACCGATTTCGTACTCGGTGTCGGCCTCGAGACCGCTTAACGTTGCGCCGGCGGAACTGGTTTCGTCCTCGAGACTGCCGTCGAGATAGACGTTGTAGCTGGCCGCGTTCGCGTCGGCGCTCCAGTCGACTTCGATGGAACTCTCGCTCGTCGAGACGACCTCGAGGTCTGTTGGCGTACTTGGTGGCGACGGCTCGTCGTCGGGTTCGCCAACGGTCAGCGTCGGAGCGTCGTAATTGGCTTCTCGGATGACGTCGCTGTCCGGGTCGGTGAGTGCGAACTCGTCGAGTTCGAGGGTCGTTTCGCCCTCTTCCTCCTGGGCTTCGATGTGATAGGTTCCGACTTCGACTTCGGATTCCTCGATGTCAGCGATCCGTGGAAGCAAGATCGAGTCGACGCCGCCGCCTGCTTCCTCGATTTCGTCGTTCAGCTCGATTTCGAGCAACGAGTTATTGATGTCGACTTCAGTAATCAGTGCAACATCGGGATCGACCTCGAGCGTGACGTTGACGCCGGCCGAGCCGACTGGGGCATCCTCGAGCGAAACCGTTGCCGTTGTCGTTTCACCGGGGTCGACTTGTTCGTCAGCCAGTTCGGTGACGATGGTTGGAACGTCCTGTGCGGATGCCGCTGAGGCACCGAGTGTGAGCGCGCCTGCGCTCGCGCCGGCAGCTTTGATGAAGGTGCGGCGTGAGGTCGGTGTGCGATCTTCTGCGTCCTTTTCGTCTGTCGCGTGGGTTGTCGTGTCGTCGTTCATTGTGGGTGTCTCCTCGCTTGCTGTCTCCGATTCCATGCTGGTGCTCGCTCTCTCGCTCGTGCCCGCCAGCGATGGAAGGGACACATATTACAGCTCTATTCCGACAGATAATAAGATTTTTTATCGGCTGAATAAATTAATATTATCTCTATTTCTCGGAGTATGATGGGGGCTGGTCGATACTGACCGGCCCCATCTCGAGTATGTTAGTGCGTGCTTAGATTTCGTTGAGCAGTTCCACGACGTCTGCAAAGCTGACCTCGCCGTCGCCGGCGAAGTCGAACGCATCAGGGTTGCCCTGTACGTTTTCGTCCTCGAGGTTCTCGAAGAAGGCGGTCACGTCGTCGTGGGTGGTGTCGCCATCGCCGGTGAAGTCGTTGTGCAGGCCGTCGTCGGTGGTGTCTTCTGCGTTGTAGTCGCCGACCTGGATGCCGTCGTCATCGGCGTCAATCGGACCCGGGCCGATGTGCAGTGAGTTCTTCTCGTTGTCAGCATCTGGATACGGCTCGTCACCGGGGGCGAACTCGTCGCGGTCGCCAGCCATTTCCTGGTTCCACTCGTGCCACCAGGCACCGGGTGTGTCCTCGTTCAGGTAGTCCATCCAGTCATCAGCATCGGGTGCGCCGGATTCGCCATCTGGGCCAGGGTCGCCGTGTTCGAACATGTGCGGCTCCCAGCTGTGGTCGAAACACCACGCCAGTGGGTGGACATCGTACTCGAGCAGGAACTCCTCATAGCCCTCGATAAACGGCTCACAGTCGGCGTCTTCGGGATCCTGGTCGGGATCGGTCGTACAGTCCATCCACGGCGTATCGACTTCCTTGCCACCGCCTTCGATCCAGCCGAACTCACTGAAGAAGATCGGTACGTGCTCGGATGGCTCGCCGATGTAGTCGCCGAGTGGCCGCATGTCTTCTTGCGTGTAGACGTGGGCCGTGTAACACATGTTCTCGGCGTCGAACTCGTTGTACGGTGCCCAGTAGGCGTACTGGCTCCAGCGTGGGCTGCCGATCGTGATGAGGTGGCCGGGTGCGTTCTCCTCGACCGTATCGACCCACGGCTGGGCACGGTCACGCCAGAGGTCGTACCAGCCTTTCATCTCGTCGAGTCGAACGTCGTAGTCGCCTTCGGCCTCGCCCGGTGCTTGCTCTGGGAAGGAAAGTTCACCTGCCTGACGCTCTGGGCCGCCCCAGTCGCCGCCGTACGGGCCGGTTGGCTCGTTGTAGACGTCGAAAATGACGTGGTCGTCGCCTGCATACCGGTCGGCGATGACCTCCCAGAACGTGTGCAGTTCGTCGTCGAGCGCGTTCGAAATTTCAGCCGGCTCGAGGTAGATATCGTCTTCGTCGAGGTCGAACGCTTCAACGATGTTTTGGTCGTCGATAAGACTCCAGATGTCGTCGACCTGGTCCTCGCCGTGCCAGAGAACGCCGCGTTCGCCACAGACTTCCGAATTGCGCCAGCTTTCGCCGCCATCGGAGTCACACTGCCAGATGTCGTACGGAATATCGTGGTTTGCGTGGTCTTCCTGGTGGAAAACCGGATAGTGGCGGTGGTAGTCAATCATCACGTAAGCGCCGCGCTCGGCACCCATGTCGACGAGTTCGTCGAGATACGTCTGGCAGTACCACTCGACGTCGCTCGCATCGAACGAGCCGGGGAGCAGCGGTCCCCAGTCGTCGCCGTGTGGCATCTGTCCCGGTTCTGGTGCCTGCGTACCGGCGGAGATGAACTCAGCTTGAACCGGGATGCGGACGATGTTCGTGTACCAGCCTTCGCTCTCGTCAGTCGCCAACTCGAACGTTTCGGGTGCGGTCTGTCCGCGCCAGTCACGACTCTGCTCGCCCGGGTCGGCGATGTTGACGCCACGGAGAATTACCTCGTTCCCGCTCGGGTCGACGATTTTGTTTCCGTCGCGTGCAAGCGGCGGCAGATCGGCTGCCTGCCCCGCTGCACTGCCGGCGACCGCCCCAAGGCCACCAACTGCGAGGACGCTTGCGCCAGTTGCCTTCATAATAGACCGCCGTGACGTCGAGATTCCTCGACGCCCGCCAGTTGCCTGTGCTGCTCGGTCAGATGGATTCGTGTTCTCGGTCATGGTCAGTTGATCGCATCCCGCTGCGAACGCCTCGAGCCGCGGAACGCAAAGGGCCGTCAACGACCCTCTCGACATACTTACTCGAGATACGATATGAAATTTACTTCTAGAAGACTAAATATTATGTCTCCAGGAGAGGTTGTAAGAAAATCGACCACGGCGCCAGAACGACTCGAGTGCATTCTCATCGATTCGATCCATCGATAGTCGCCGATAGCACGCGTCTCCCGTCGATCTGCTCGTCACCCGTGACTCTTCAGAAATCCTATACCTTCCCTTTCCGCAAGTTCGCGTATGCCCGCCCGTCGTTCGGTTCTCGCTGGGAGCGCTACTCTCTGCGCGGGTAGCCTCGCTGGCTGTCTCGGATCGCGTCCGTTCTCCTCAAGCACCGACTCATTCGAAGTCTCAACCGAGTGGCCTCGAGTCGAGTACGACTCGGCCGCAACCGGACAGCAGCCAGACGTAACCGGTCCGGTAGAGGACCCAGCAATTCGATGGGACGTCGAGGTCCCGGTCGACGATGGGTACGTTCCTGCGACGCTTGTCGTGGATGAGACGGTGGTCGTCGCCGGCGGTTCGACTGTGACCGCGCTCGAGGCGGACGGCTCGCAGGCGTGGCAGACAGAACTCTTCGACGCGGAACTTGCCGCCGATGGTCGTGGCTACTACTGTAGCGCGGCCGCCGACGACGACCACGTGTTCGTCGGCACCCATCACGGCCTGTTCGCACTCGAGAGAGACGGCGATGTCGAGTGGTCACACGAGGTGGATTCGGACCCCGGCTCCAGCGGCGTCTTTCGATCCCCGGCTGTCATCGACGACACAGTGTACTTCTGTACCGCCGAGGAACGCGAGGTCTGTGCGTATACGACCGACGGCGACGAACGCTGGTGCGTCTCGCTCGAGGAGCCGATCATCGGTGGGCCGGCAGTACACGACGGTCGTGTCTACGTTGGTGACGATGCAGGACTCCACGCGTTCTTGACGGACGGAGATGCGGACTGGAGCATCGATATCGGCCAGGTCCGAGAAACGCCGGCGGCAACCGACCAAACGGTCTACGCTGCCAGCATGACCGGTTCAGGACACACGCTTGCCGAGGTCTCGGGAGAAACTGGAGACGAACGCTGGGAGACGTCGGCACCGTCAGTTTCCGGCCCGCCGACGGTCGTCGACACTGACTCGATGACTGAACTTGCCGTTCCGTCGTGGCACGGGACGGTGTTTCTGTACGACCGGCAGGACGGCACACCGAACTGGGGTGTGCCGATTGGCGACAGTGCCCCTGGCAGACCGGTGTTTCCCGTCGCGGACGAGCAACGCGTTTATGCAACCTCTCGAGGCCACCTCGCGTGTATCGAACCGCGATCAGATCGCATCTGGGACCTCGAGGTCGACGGCGGCAACGGAACCATCGCCCTCGTCGACGGCGCGCTGTTCGTCACCACGACGGGCGGCCACTGCTACGCGGTTACCTGACCCCCGAACCCGCGTCGCATTTATACCTTGTTCGCCCCTAGGGGCGTCCGTGAGTACGCGAACGAGTGCGCTCGATGCAGTCGTCTACGGCGTCGATATCCAGAGTGGTGACGTACGCGGCGATGCCCCCTCCTATGCCCTGGTCCGATACGACGGCGAGGACCTCGAGCGGGATGTCGTCACCCACCGCAAGCTCCGACGACTGATCGACGACGAGGAGCCGGCGATTATCGCGACGGACAACATGTACGAGCTGGCCGCCGACAAAGACCAGCTGATTCACTTCCTTGGTTCGCTGCCAACCGGGACGAAACTCGTCCAAGTGACGGGTGCCGAACAGCCCGAACCGCTCTCTCGAGTCGCGAAACGCCACGGAATTCCCTATGGGAAGGAGCCGATGAAAGAGGCTGAGGCCGCCGCCCGCCTCGCAGCCCACAACGTCGGCCACGAAGTCTCCGCATTTACTGATACGACGGAAGTCAAAGTCGCCCGCGGGCGCTCGACCGGCAGCGGTGGCTGGAGCGAGGACCGCTACACGCGGCGCATCCACGGCTCGGTTCGCACACGCGCCCGAGAGGTCGAATCCGAACTCGAGGATGAAAATCTCGCCTACGAGAAAGACGTCCGCGAGTCCTACGGCGGCTACGCAAACGCCATCTTCACCGTCGAGGCGAAACCCAGCGAGATTCCCGTCTCGCGAAATCGTTCGGGCGACGTTCGCGTCGAAATCGAACGGGAACGCCGCGACGGCATCGAGTTCCGCCCGCTCGCAAAACGCCGGGATCACGTCATCGTCGGCATCGACCCCGGAACGACCACCGCCGTCGCCATCGCCTCGCTCGAAGGCGAGGTCTTGGACGTCTGGAGTTCCCGCATGAGCGACACCGCTGACGTCATCGAGTGGATCGTCGAGCGCGGCCGGCCGATCATTATCGCCGCGGACGTGACGCCGATGCCCGAGACGGTCGAGAAATTCCGCCGCAGTTTCGACGCCGCAGGCTGGACGCCCGAATCGGACCTTCCCGTCGACGAGAAACAACACCGCACGCGCGAAGATCCATACGATGACGACCACCAGCGCGACGCTATGGCGGCCGCGCTGTACGCCTTCGACGCCCACGAGGACCAGTTCGAGCGCATCGCGCGAAAGCTCCCGCCGGGACTCGACCGCGGTGAGGTCACCGCTCGCGTCGTCGCCGGCGAAGAGAGCGTCGAAGCTGTCCTCACTGACCTCGAGGACGATGATCACTCCGAGGAGGATCAAACCAAGCACGAACCCCGCGAACTCACCGAGGAAGAACGCCAGATCAAAGACCTCAAGCGCCAGGTCGAACGCCTCCAGTCCCACGTCGGGACGTTAGAAGACCGCCTCGAGCAGAAAGACGACCGAATTGACGAGCTCGAGTCCGATCTCGAAGCCGCACGCCGCAAAGAGCGCAAGGAAGTACGTCGCGACCGCGAAGTGACCCGCCATCGCCGTACCGCAGAACGCCTCGAGTACGAACGCGACGAGGCCCGCGAGGAAGTCGAGGCACTCGAGGCGAAAGTCGACCGGATGAAAGCCCTCTGGAAGCTCGACCACTCGAACTTCAGCGATGTCTCGGCGAAAAAAGAGGGGCTCGTCCCCGTCAAAGTCATCGAGAAGTTTACCAAAGGCGCGATCCGGGAGGCCGACGATCAGTACGGCATCGCCCCTAGTGACGTTGTCTTCGTTCGCGATGCAAGCGGCGCGGGGCGCTCGACCGCCGAGTTACTGGCTGGCTTCGAGCCACGCGTTGTCCTGAAGAAAGGTGGCCTTTCGGAGATCGCCGACGAGATTCTCTTCGACGAAGACATTCCCGTCGGTCCTGCCGACGATGTCGCCATGCAGGAAGTCGACGAACTCGCCGTTGCCCGCGAGGACGACGTCGACGCTGTCATCGACGACTGGCACGAACGCGCTCGAGACCGCCGCCTCGACCGGAAAGCCGAAATGGTCGATCAACTCATCAGCGAGCACCGTGCCGGCGATAACGAAGTGTAATCATCGGAGAACGCTCAGAACATCCCGAAACTCTGGAGCACGCTCGAGACGAGCGACTTGACGACCAGGCCGAGGCCGGCAAGGACGAGCGCGATCCCAGCCGCGATAATCCAGTCCGCATACGCGATCAGTCCGATCCCAGCCAGCAATACCACGATTCCAACGAATCCAAGCGGGCCAATTTTATCGATCATACGCTGAGTGGCCAGTCGACCGAAATAAACGACGTGGTTTCGCGACTCTGCGTGGTGTCGTCCGACTCGAGGCGAGATTCCGTCGGATAGCGCAGGAAAATCGATAAAGGGTTAAACACCTCCACCGCGAATTTCAGGGTATGAGTGACGACGGAGACGGCGGTCGAAAGAACCTCCGGATGCCAGAGGACGACGAGGTCTTCGCGACCGTCACCGATATGCTCGGGGCGAATCGAGTCCAAGTACGCTGCGCAGACGGCCAGGAACGCACGGCACGCATTCCAGGCAAGATGCAAAAGCGCATCTGGATTCGCGAGGACGATGTTGTCCTCGTCTCGCCGTGGGACTGGCAGGACGAGAAGGCCGACATTACGTGGCGCTACGAAAAGAGCGACGCCGACCAGTTGCGCGAGGAAGGCCATATTCAGTAAAACGAAGTTTTGCGCTGCGGGCCAGCAAAGCTGACCCTCGGCAAAAATTCGATTAAAAGCGCTCCTCCTTCCGTTTCCTTGCTGCGGAGCGACGCAAAGCGTCGCGTCCTCGCTCGTTCACATCAGTCGTCGGCCCGCTCGCAGCCTACCGTCTGCTCGCGGTGAACGGCTTCGCTCGGGTTTTTCAAACCGCTCGCTCGCCGATGCTATGGGGGTAGATTGTTTCACCAGTTATTGCCACCATGTGTACGGGCCTCCCCTTCCCCGGTTTGTGCTCTCCTCGAGATGCTTGGAGCGCGCTCGCGGCCACGATCTGAGTGAATTTACTCGTCAATCGTGAGACGCAGACACGTCCAGCACCGTCGTACAGAAAGCTTATTCCTTTCCTTGACTTTCCAGCCGGCATGACTCTTAGTCGACGCCAGCTCCTGCAGGGTGTCGGAGCCGGCGTTTCCATCGGCGTGCTCGGGAACACGGCGTCGACGCCGGCAGCCGCGTCGACACCACCGTCTGGGGACGACACGCAACGCGTGCTGGTCCACCCGGACAACGGACTGCTTGGGGGGCTGATCGACGTTATTGAGCAACTCGGCGGGACGACACTCCTCGAGTTCGAACACTTCGAGTTCATTGCAGCGGAGGTTCCGGAAAGCCGCTTGGATGACCTTATTGGTGCCTCGGGCATCGCCCACGTCGAAGACGACGAGGAAACGGGCATTCCCGACGACTGGTCGCCCAACCTGCTCGAGTTCCTGTTGCCGCCGGATCGGTCGGACTGTTCAACCCATCCCGACCAACAGGCGTCGTGGGGCCTCGAGCGAATCGGAGCCGATGAGGTCGACGCGGACGGTGCGGACGTCGATATCGGCGTTCTCGATACGGGAATTCAAACCGATCACTGTAGTCTCGAGGTCGCTGACGGGCAGAATTTCACGGCTGACGGACTGGCTGGCGACTACGAGGATCGCCACGGCCACGGCACCCATGTCGCCGGGATTGCGGGCGCGCTCGAGAACGACCTCGGCGTGGTCGGAACGGCACCGAACGCGGCCCTCCACGCCGTGAAGGTGCTCGACGACGAGGGCCGGGGCCGATACAGCGAGTTGATCGCGGGCATCGACTGGTGCATGTCGAACGACGTCGAGATTATCTCGATGAGCCTCGGCGGTGAGGAAGAGAGCCGAGCAGTCGACGACGCAGTCGAAGCTGCACACGACGCAGGCCATCTGCTGCTCACCGCGGCCGGAAACGCCGGGAACGCCGAAAACGGTGCCTGCAGCGAGGAGACGATGTCCTATCCGGCAACCCACGAGAAGGTTCTCGCAGTCGCGGCGATGGACGAAGATGAGACGCTGGCATCCTACAGCAGCGTCGGTGAGGCCATCGACCTGCTGGCCCCCGGCACGGACATCGTCTCGAGCGTCGTCGACAACGAGTACGCCGAAGCCAGCGGGACGAGCATGGCCTGTCCGTTCGTCACCGGCGTCGCGGCACTGGTCTGGGGACAACAGGATGCGGACGGTCCCGGGCCGAACGAGGCCGTGAGAGAACGGCTTACCGAAACGGCGGAGCCAGTCCTCGAGACCTGCGAGGAAGGTCACGGCCTTGTCGACGCCCGCGCAGCACTCGAGGGCGAGACGGACGGCGACAACTCGCTCGAGGATGGGAGAGAGGGAAGCGACCTCACTGAGAGCGGTCGGCTTGGCTCGGCACTCGAGTGGGTTTCGGACGCGATTACGGGCCTTCTCGAGTGGATTCGCGGGCTGTTCACGTGAGAAATCCACCGACAGAATCGACCTGAAAACGAGTTTGTCTCGAACGCAGCCTACAGTCCCGCGACGTCTTCGATGGCATCGGTCAGGGCCTTGATCGACTCGAGGTCGTGTTCGCCCATATGGCCGATGCGGAACGTTGTCTCGCCGAGTTGGGAGCCGTAGCCGTTCGAGAAGACGAAGTCGTACTCCTCGCTGACGGTTTCGATTGTGTCGGCGACGTCGATGCCTTGCGTGTTCTCGATACAGGAGACGGTCTGGGACTCGTAGCCTTCCTCGGGGAACATATCGAAGTGCTTGTGAGCCCATTCCTGGGTGTACTCGGCCATCTCGCGGTGGCGCTCGTCGCGGGAAGCGTGGCCCTCCTCAAGCATGTGTTTCATCTGCGTGCGGTAGGCGAGCATGATCGGGATGGCGGGCGTCGAGTGAGTCTGGCCCTTCCGGTCGTAGTAGTCGATGGTGCGCTGGAAGCCGCCGTACCACGATGCCGAGTCTTTCTCGAGTTCGCGCTCGTAGGCGTCCTCACTGACCGTACAGATGGCAAGCCCTGGCGGCATCGCGAACGCCTTCTGGCTCGAGGCGAACAGCACGTCGATGTTGTGCTCGTCGATATCGACGGCGTCACCGCCCAGCGCGGAGACGGCGTCCACGACGAAGTACGTGTCCGGATACTCGGCGATGACGTCACCGATTTCCTCGATTGGGTTGCGAACGCCAGTCGAGGACTCGTTCATGACGGTCGCAACTACGTCGTAGTGCGTGTCGCTCTCCTCGAGCGTGTCGCGGATGTCTTCGGGTTTGATTGCCTGGCCCCAGTCGTACTCGAGGCGATCAACGTTTTTCCCGAGTCGCTCGGCGACGTTGGCGTGGCGCTCGCTGAAGCTGCCACAGGTCGGCACGAGGATGTTCTCGTCGACGAGGTTGAGCGTCGAGGCCTCCCAGAACTCGGTTCCCGACCCTGTGAGGATGATGACGTCGTTGTCAGTGCCGAGGAACTCCTTGGTGTCCTCGACGATAGTCGTATAGAGGTCGGTCATGCGGTCCATTCGGTGGCCGAACATCGGCTCGCACATGGCCTCGATGACGTCTTCGCGCACTTCGGTTGGCCCCGGAATGTACAGCGTCTTGTCGGGATAGTCGCCGGTATACTCGCGTTTTTGCGTCACGAAATCACCTGATACGGTGTACTGGAGCGCCAACCAGTATGGTACTTTTGATGCCCTTCCGAAATCGAGATATCGATGTGTTACTGTTTGTGACTCTGGCCCTGTCCAGTTCGGACTAGGATTGCTCTCTCACACGCTGGTGCTGCAAAAAGAACTGCGAAGGTTTCGTCGAATTTACTGAACGTCGATCGAACCGACCATCGTCGTCTCGTGTGGGTCACAGACGTACTCGGCCATGTCGGAGCTGGCTTCGAACTCGAGCCATTGGTCGTCGTCTGGGTCACTGACTTCGTCAGTCTGGAGGTCGTCGACAACGTCGCCGCCGTCGTCTCGAATCTCGATGTTGTGGTCGGCACCGTCGCCTTCGGTCCAGCCGATTTCGTAGGTTTCGCCCTCTTCGAGGACGAGCGTTGGGTTTTCGTCGCCGTCAATGGAGTCGGGGGCGATGCCGACCCATCCAGGCGTCTGGCCGTCGAATTCGATTTCGGTGCCAGGCTCGATTGCTTCGGCCTCGTCACCGTCATCCTCGCCGTTCCCGTTTCCATTGCCGTTTCCGTTTCCGTTGCCGTCGTCGTCATCGCTACAGCCAGCGACAAGTGCCGTCGCAGCAGCCGCACCGGTGAGCTTCATAGCGGTTCGGCGAGAGACCGATTTGTCTCGTGTCATCAGCTGTGAGTTAGGGCTGAGTACATAAAAATTAACACCCTCCATTCCTTCACAGACATGCGTTCACATGCCACAATTATGCTCGCGGTTTTTGGGAATCCGTATATTTTGTCGTGAACGAGACGCCATCGCACACTCACTGGAGAGTGTACTACGCAATTCGTGCTCAATGGCCGGTCTTCTCCCGTTAGTCAGCAGATTCGCGTCTGTCTCGTCCGAATAGCCCGTCTTCCTCGAGCGAGAGTCGCAGGAAAGTCGGGACGGCGACGAGCGCGATTGCAATCTCGAGGCCGCCTACGGTGAGGAAGGCGAGGTCGTACCCGTAGCTGCTGGCGACGGTGCCGCCGATGAGAAAGCCACCGAGGAAGCCGAGGTTCCCGGCGAGGTTGAAGCCAGCCATCGCCAGGCCGCGTTCGCTCTCGTCGGCGAGGTCGGTCACGAGTGCCATCGTCGTCGGTGAGACGAGTGCGCCGAGGATGCCGATGGTAATCATCGCGACAGCGGCGGTTGAAACGGTGGGTGCAGCGCCGACGAGTAAGATGCCGACACCGTAACAGATCGAGCCGATAACAATCGGTGCCGTGCGGCCGATGCGATCTGAGAGCGTCCCCATCGGATACTGCAGCAAGGCAAAGGGTGCGAAAAAGCACGCCAGTAGGAGTCCGGTCGTTCCGGCACCAATGGCGAACGTTTCCTGAAAGTACAGTGTGCCGACGAGCGCAAAAAAGCCCGCCGTCATCCGGTCAACGAAGCCGAAGGCGTACGGAATCGACAGCGTGGGTCGACGGCTAATCCCCTCGAGGAGCGCGCGTGCAGTCCGGGTTTGTGTCGGCGTGCGATCCGGAACGAACGACACCAGCACGCCGACGACGACGAGCAAACCGCTGGCGACGGCAAGCGGCGCGAGCGGGTCGACTTCGGTGAGTTGGCCGCCAATTGGCGCACCCATCGCAGCGCCGAGTCCGATTGCAATGCCGGCCGCGCCCATGTTACGGCCGTGGCCACCCTCGAGATCCATCAGCATCGTCATCGTCAGCGAGAGCGCGCCGATGGTCATCGCGCCCTGCAGAACGCGCAACAGGAGGACGCCTTCGAACGAAATCGAACCGATGGTCGGGATGAGTGCAAGTGCCGCGTAGCTGGCCGCACCGGCGAGTGCGCTGACGACAATGAACGGCGTTCGGCGTCCGGTCACATCGCTTAGCATCCCCCAGACGCCGACGAACGCGACATAGGCGGCGAATTCGCTCACGAGAAACCACATGCTCGCATCGAGGGCTGTCTGGGCGAACGGCGAGGCGGTCGCATCGGCACCGAGCGTTTCGACTAACGTCGCGATGCCGGGATAGAGCAACAACTGCGAGAACAGGACGGCGAAGACGACCGCTGCGAGGACCAGTCGATCGCGGTCACTCGAGTGCACGTCGGCCACTACGGGTCGGAGTCCTATCAAGCGCCCGACTTCGACTCACCAGTGGGCGTCTCTCGGCCGCCTTACTCCGAGACAGCGGCCTGTGCTTCTGCGAGCGTGAAGTTCCCTTCATACAGTGCGCTGCCGACGACGACTGCGGCCGCACCCGTTGACTCGAGCGCCCGGACGTCCTCGAGCGTGGCGACGCCGCCGCTTGCGATCACCGGAATATCAGTCGCCTCGACGAGTTCGCGAACTGGCTCGGTGGCGACACCCTCGAGTTGGCCTTCGACGTCGACGTTCGTAAAGAGAATCGCTGCGGCTCCGAGGTCCTCGTACCGTTCTGCGGCTTCGACTGGCGAGATACCTGCACCTTCGGTCCAGCCCTCGACGACGACCTCGCCGTCTTTCGCGTCGAGACTGACGACGACGCTGTCAGGGTACTCCGCGCTGATCTCGCCGACGATGTCGGGCTCTTCGACTGCTGCCGTGCCGAGAATGACACGGTCGAGTCCGCGCTCGAGCAGCGCCGCCGCGTCATCGACGGTTCGGATGCCACCGCCAAGCTGGGTTGGCACGTCGACGGCCTCGAGGACGCTCTCGAGTGCGTCGCTGTTTGCGCGCTCGCCGTCGAACGCGCCGTCTAAGTCGACCAGGTGAAGTGACTCCGCACCGGCGTCGATCCATCGTTCGGCGGCCTCGACTGGCTCGCCGTAGGTTGTCTCTGTGCCGCGTTCGCCCTGAACGAGCTGGACGACCTCGCCATCTTGAATGTCGACCGCTGGAATAACCTCGAACTCGGCGAACTCGCTGGCCTCTTCAGTTTGGTTCATACGCGTGTGGGCGCGACCAACTCGAGTAAAGGCGACGATTTCGTGTTTGTTTCTCGGCCCTCGTATCGCACTACCATCGCCTCAAGACAGTTTACTTTCCGTACAGAATTGTTACATGTTTGGTCGATGTGGCTCGTCGTATGGCGATTCTCGCGTCGATTGCACAGACAGCAGCCCAGCCCGATCTGACGACGGACATCCTCGTCGTCTTCGGTGTCGTCGCCCTCGCGCTCGTGCTTTTTCTCACTGAGCGGCTGCCAATCGACGTGACTGCGATTTTGTTGATCGTTGTACTGGTTCTCTTAGAGCCATGGACGGGTATCGACCCGTCGACCGGCATTTCGGGGTTTGCAAACGATGCGACGATTACTGTGCTCGCAATGTTGATCCTGAGCGGCGGCGTTGCGCGGACAGGCGTCGTACAGGAGCTTGGCCGGCGAATGGCGGCTTTCGCGGGTGACAACATTCAAAAGCAACTGCTTGCGACGATCGTCGCGACGAGCCCTGTCTCTGGGTTTCTCAACAATACGCCGGTCGTCGCCCTGCTCGTGCCGGTCGTCACCGACGTCGCGAATCGAGGGAATACGTCGCCATCGAAACTGCTGATTCCGCTGTCGTATGCCTCACAGGTCGGCGGTATGCTCACGCTTATCGGCACCTCGACGAACATCCTTGCGAGCGACATTAGCGCCCGCCTCGGCGAGGAGTACGCCGAACTCCATCGTTTCTCGATGTTCGAGTTCACCCAACTGGGTGCGATCGTCGTCATCGTCGGCGCGCTGTACCTGATCTTCGTCGGCCACTACCTCCTCCCCGAGCGCGTGCCCCCGCGTGCGGACTACCTCGAGACGTACGACGTTGGCGACTACATTGTCGAAGTCGCGGTCGTGCCAGGCTCACCGCTCGCTGGCGGTTCAGTCAGCGAGGCAACGGCAGCGTTTGGGACCGACATCGACATCGTCCAGATCGTTCGGGCTGGCGACCGCTCTATCGCACCGCGCCGTGAGACGCCGCTTCAGGAGGGCGATACGCTGGTTGTTCGCACTGATCGCGACGCGATCACTATGCTCGAGGACGTGACCGGCGTCGAACTCGTCGGCGACCCGCGTTCGGATGCCGACCTCGAGTCGGGCAACGAGGGGATCATCACCGAACTGGTCGTCTCGCTCGATTCCCGACTCGTCGGCGAGCGACTGAATCCGGAACGGTTCCGCGAGGAGTTCAACGCGGCTGTTCTTGGCCTGCGTCAGCGCGGCGAACTCGTCGCCGACCGCCTCGTCGGCAAGCGTCTCGAGGTCGGCGATACGCTGCTCGTTCAAGCGCCACCCGAAACCCTGGATCGCCTCTCGAGACGCGATGACGTGATCGTCGCTCGCGAACCGCCTCAGCCGGAGTATCGCGCGGATAAGGCACCGATTGCGCTCGCGATCATGCTCGGTGTCGTCGCAGTCGCTGCGCTCGAACTCTACCCGATCCTGATTTCGGCGCTGGCGGGCGTCGTTGCAATGGTCGTCACAGGCGTGCTCAAGCCGAACGAGCTGTACGACGCGGTCGAGTGGGACATCATCTTCTTGCTCGCGGGTGTGATTCCGCTTGGGATTGCACTCGAGCAATCCGGCGGGGCGGCCTATCTCGCTTGGTTGGTCGTCTCGACGGCCGGCTTTCTCCCAACGTTGGTCGTACTGTGGCTGTTTTATATCGTCACGGGGCTCATCACGGAGATGATCAGCAACAATGCGAGCGTCGTCTTGCTCGTTCCCGTCGCAGCGGCGTCAGCGGCAGCGATTGGGTCGAATCCGTTCGCGTTCGTGATGGCCGTCACGTTCGCCGCCAGCACGGCATTTCTGGGGCCGATTGGCTACCAGACGAACCTGTTCGTCTACGGTCCCGGTGGCTACCGCTTTAGCGACTACTTCCGGATTGGCGCGCCGTTGCAACTGATTCTCTCGGTTGTCACCGTCCTCGGCATCGCTTACTTCTGGGGGATTTGAGTTGACTCGAGACACTGCGCCCTCAACTGATCGACAACTCGCCGACTCGAGTCAGGTCGGTGAAATCAACGGACAGCACTCGGAGAGTGCGTCCAGTACTTATTTTATCGGTATTCGTGTATGTGTGATCGATGGTCGAAACCGTGCTGTTGGTTGGTGTTGTCGCCTCGATTTTCGTCGGGTTCAACATCGGTGGCTCCTCGACGGGGATTACGTGGGGACCGTCGGTCGGGGCTGGAATCGTTTCGAAGACGACAGCTGCGGCCGTGATGACGGTGTTCGTCTTCCTCGGTGGGATGACCGTCGGCCGGAACGTGATGGATACGCTCAGCGAGGGACTCATCGATGTCGAACTCACGCTGGCGGCAGGCGTCGCCGTCCTCTTTTTCATCGGCCTGGGGATGCTCATCGCCAACATCTTCGGTGTTCCCGTCCCGACGTCGATGACCACAGTCGGCGCAATCGCTGGTCTCGGGCTGGCGACTGACACGCTGAACTACGAGACCATTGCCGGCATCATTACCTGGTGGATCGTCACACCAATCATCGGCCTCTGGATTGGCGTGTTGATCGGGCGGTACATCTACCCGTGGGTCAACAACCGAGTGACGATCACAAAATCCGAGGGGCCGTTACTGGCACTCGAGCGTGATGCTACCGTTCCACGACCGACTCTCGGTCCGAACACGACCCAAACGGAACTCGCGACGACGGTTGCCGTCCTCGCGATTGGTTGTTACATGGCGTTCAGTGCTGGTGCGAGCAACGTCCCGAACGCTGCGGCCCCGCTTGTGGGGACCGCTGACGGCCTGCCAGACGATACGGCGATTATCATTGCGACACTCGCGATCAGTCTCGGTGGCTTTACCATTGCCCGACGAACGATGGACTCCGTCGGCGGGGAACTGAGCGACATTCCGCTGCTCGCGGCGCTGTTCGTCATGGTGACCGCCTCGACGATCACCACACTGCTTTCGTGGGCGGGCATTCCGATCAGCCTCGTGATGGCGACCGTGATGACCATCGTCGGCATCGGTTGGGGCCGAGCAACCCGCCCCATCACCGTTCGCGAAGCAGTTTCTCGCGATCCCGAGCCATCGGAGATAGAACTCGGTGCAATCGTCGCTGAGGAGAAAGTCGGCGAGACCGCCCCACAGATTGGTGAACCCGAAGCCGAAGACGTCCTCCGCGGCGAGGATCTGTTCAACCCGCGCGCGATCATCAAGTACGTCTCGATGTGGGTCATTGGTCCCTCGATGTCGACGATTCTCGCCTACGGCTTCTTCACCGCATTCCCCGGGTTCGCCTAAGGTGGAACTTTGGGGCTGGCTGTCGTAGCACTCCTTATGACCTCACGCGTTCTCGTCCCGATGGACGACTCCGACCACGCCGAACACGCCCTCGAGTACGCCCTCGAGAATCACCCAGACGCCGAAATCACCGTCTTGCACGTCGTTGGCGTCCCCTCGATGATGATGGGTGAAGCAGTCGGATTGACACTCGAGGACGATCTCGATGCGGCTGCAACAGACCGTGCACAAGCGGTGTTCGATCGCGCGCGTGAATGCACCGAGGAACGGAACCGAGACCTCGAGACGGTTGTCGGTATCGGGCATCCGGCACGGAACATTATCGACCGTGCTGATGATTACGATGCGATTATTCTTGGGAGTCACGGCGAAGACTGGAGCCGTGCGACACATCGCTTTCTCGTTGGGAACGTCGCAGAGACGGTCTCAAAACGGGCTCCAGTTCCGGTGACGATAGTTAGATAGGGCAGCCGTTAGGACTCTGACTCCTCCTCAACGGATTCGTCAACCTCTTCAGCATCTTCTTCGCGTGGCTGTTGGTGGTCGTCGCCAGCGTCGAGTTGCGCCTGCACTTCGCCGACCTGTTTTCCAACGGTTTCTTCAACAGTTTCACTGACTGTTTCCTCGACGGTTTCGTTCACCGTTTCTTCAACCGTTTCGCTGACTGTTTCCTCGACGGTTTCGCTGACGGTTTCTTCGACAGTTTCACTGACCGTTTCCTCAACAGTTTCGTTCACTGTCTCTTCGACGGTTTCGCTGACTGTTTCCTCGACGGATTTATCGACTGCTTCGCCGACAGATTCTTCGACGGTTTCGCTCACGGTTTCCTCGACAGTTTCGTTTACTGTCTCTTCGACGGACTTGTCGACTGCCTCGCCGACGGATTCCTCGACAACATCTTCGACCTGTGTCTGGACTTCACCAACCTGTTTCTCGACGGTTTCGCCAACGGCAGTCTCAACTGTTTCCTCGACTTTCGCCTGGACGTCGTCGACTTGCTTTTCGACGGTTTCACCGACTGTCTCCTCGACTGCCTGTGTCATCCAGTTCGGATCGAACCGTGCCATCTTCCAGACGACGTGGATCACGTACGAAATAAAGACCCCAATCCCGAACGCGAGTCCAGCGTTTGTGGTGTCGAGCACGACGATTAAAACGATTGAGAGCGCAATCAACGCCCCATACGCGATATCAACTGCCGCATCGACACGGACCGGATTCAGCATCGGTCGCTGTCACCCGCCAGTTGTGCTCGCACACCTTCGAGGGTGGATTCCGCTCGAGTCTGTCGGTGCTGTTCGGTTCGCTCGCCTCGCCATCGAAGGACATCCGCCCACGCAACATACATCGTGTTCGACCGTACGGTAGTCGTAATTGAAACGTTTTCCGTCGCCTCTGTACTTGTGACAACGTCGTGTCTCGTTGGCCCACCGTCAACTAATGATTCAAATAGGGTCCTTTTTAGGATCAGCGCACTTGAGTTCACAGTGTGACTGAAGTATTGCTTTTTGTCGGGTTACTGGTTGCTGTGTTCGTCGGGTACAACATCGGCGGCGCAACGACGGGGCCGGCATTCGGGCCAGCCGTCGGTGCAAACGTCATCACCAAGCTGATGGCGGCTGCGCTGATGTCTATTTTCTTCTTTCTGGGCGCGGTGACGATTGGCCCGAACGTCGTCACGACACTTGGCGAAGAGCTCGTTCATACGACCGAGATATTCACGCTGCAGGCCAACGTCGCGGTTCTCTTTTTCATCGGCACCGCGCTGTTTATTGGAAACTACGCCGGTGTCCCCGCATCGACATCGATGACTGCCGTCGGTGCGATCGCCGCACTCGGGTTTGCAACAGGCGAACTCGCATGGGACGTACTCGGCGAGATCGCCGTCTGGTGGATTGTTGCACCAATTATCGGCTTCTGGGTCGGTGGGATTATTGGCCGATACTTCTACACCCGGATCAACGAGTGGGTCGCCATCGAAGGCACGAGCGGGGGCAGACAGATGATCACGGTCGACCGTTCGGGTGTTGCGCCGCGACTCCAGTTCGGCGACGACGCAACCCGCCGTGAAATCACAGGCGCGTTCGTCGTCGTCGGTATCGGCTGTCTGATGGCCTTCTCGTCGGGAACAAGCAACATCGCAAACGCCATCGCACCGATCTACGGCGCTGACGTCGACATCCTCGAGGTCTTCGGGCTCGGCGACCCCGGGACGATTGCGGGCGTTGAGGCCGACATGCTGTTGCTGATCGTCGTTGGCTCTATTGCCGTTGCAATCGGCTGTTTCACGATTGCGCGGCGAACGCTCGATACGCTCGGCAACGACATCACGAACCTGCCGCTGACGGCCGCAATCGTTGTCGCCGTCATCGCGTCGGGGATCGTTATCGGACTCTCCTGGATCGGCATTCCGGCGAGTTTCGTCGTCATCGCGACGATGAGCATCATTGGACTTGGCTGGGGTCGCGCAACCCGGACAACGACGATTTCGGACGCCCGGCAGGGCGAGGAGACGCGGGTGTCTGTCGGTGCGTTGACCGCCGATGAGGAAGGCGAACCCTCGCCAGAAATCGGCGAAGAAGAGCCCGAAGACATCCCTAAAGCCTCGGATCTGTTCGATCCGTCGACGACCGCTCGTGTCATCCTCATGCAGAACGTCGTCCCGCTCATCTCGACCGTCGGCGCGTTCATCACCTTCCGATTCATCCCCATCTTCGGACTGTAATTGGGGGCCTGTTCCTCGAGCGGGAAATTTTCAACCACCAAACAAAAACTTGCCCTTTCGTCGGAACCAGTTCTTTGCCGTGTTCGGCAGTCTGCGGGTCGTTAGACTGTGACATTCGCCACTAGTGAACCGCCGCTATCTATTTCGACAATTGCTGGACACTTGTCGCTTACGAACCTCGTTCTGAACGATTTTTCCGACATTTGTCGACATTCTTCTCTTCAAACGGCTCAATTAAGCGGTAAAGACAATTTAGGACTGAACAGCAAGCTATACCAGTGCGGGACGTGAATCACCAAGTGATGCCCACGGTAGAATACCTCAACTACGAAGTAGTGGACGACAACGGCTGGGACATTTACGACGACGACATCTTCTCGGAGGCCGCCGACGCCGGCCTCGACGAGGAAGACTACGGGTCTCTCGATGTCAACGAGGGCGAGTACATCCTCGAGGCCGCTGAGGCACAGGGCTACGACTGGCCCTTCTCGTGCCGTGCTGGTGCGTGTGCAAACTGTGCTGCAATCGTTGTCGAAGGCGAAATCGACATGGACATGCAGCAAATCCTCTCCGACGAGGAAGTCGAGGAGAAAAACGTCCGCCTGACCTGCATCGGCTCCGCTGAGACCGACGAGGTCAAAATCGTCTACAACGCAAAGCATCTCGACTACCTGCAGAACCGCGTCATTTAAACGCACTGCAGTACCAGCGGTTCAATCACCCCATTCGGGGATTTTTCGCGGCGTCACCATCGCATAGCCGCTGGCTCGACCGTCCACACGAGCCGAAAGGATAACACCCCCTCGCTCGAGAGTGACCACTGTGACACTCGCTGTCGTCTCGGCGACGGGACCGGACCTCCTGCGACTCGTTGCCGTCCCCGTGTTCACCTGGGCTGCCATTCGAGATATCAAGACCAGACGCATCTCGAGTCAGGTCTGGATTCCACTCGCACTGTTGGGCGCGCTGTTGCTCGCCTGGGAGGGGTGGCTCGCCTGGAACGCCGACTCGCTCGTCTGGGCGCATGAGTTTCTCATCCCAGCGGCGGTGAGTCTTGGATTCGTCGTCCCGATTGCGTATCTGTTCTGGTGGATCGGCGGGTTCGGCGGCGCAGACGCGAAGGCGTTGCTCGTCCTCGCGCTGTTGTTTCCGACGTTTCCAGCCTACACGGTCGGCTCGTGGACGTTCCCGCTCACGGAGACGCCAGTTGGCGCGCTCTCGTTTACGATTCTGACCAACGCGGTTCTGGTCGCGATCACGATTCCGGTCGCACTCGCGGTCCGCAACGCCCTCGCCGGGCGCATCGCACCGGTGATGTTCATCGGCTGGCCGATCAGTTGGGACCAACTCGAGGACCACCACGGCCGCCTGCTCGGCACACCATCCGGCGGCGCTCGAGGCGGCCTCGACCTCGATGCCTTGCGAATGTACCTGCGCTGGCGTGGCCTCACGCTGACTGCTGTTCGGGACAACCCCGACTACTACCGCAATCCTGAGACACTTCCCGACGAGCCCAATCCGCCGACAGATGGCGCTGTAACGGCTGACGTTCCGGTCGAAGACGGTGGCACTGTCGACGCCGAGACGCTCGAGGGTGAGGGAGACACTGACGCACCGTCCGACGACCCGTGGGGCGCAGCGGCGTTTCTCGAGGATATCGAGGGCTCGGCCTACGGAACGACGCCGACGGAGCTACGCGAGGGACTCGACGCCGCCGTGGAAAAAGACACTGTCTGGATTTCGCCGGGCACGCCGTTTCTCGTCCCTGTATTCGTTGGACTGGTGATCGCGCTCGTGTACGGAGACGTTCTGATCGGCGCGTTGCTATAATTAGTCAAACCCGACGAATCGCTCGTACAACGGCACCAGCGCCGTCCAGAAGACGACGAACACGGCCCCGATTCCGATGACTACCAGCCACGGTGTTCCCGCGCCGACCGGCGGGCCACTCGCGAGGAGCGCGAACGTCGCGATGAACAGAAATATGCAGACGAGTACGCTGCCGACCTCGAGTGTGGTCGCGATTGGATGGGCGCGAAACTGGGCGACGATGCTGGCGGGAGGCATACTCGAGACTCACACTGAACCGTCAAAACGGTCACGGCGCTGGAATGGCGATCAGACCTGTGAGTCGATATCGGCGGCAATGTCGTCGAGTTCGTCGTCTGAGAGTTCCGGTGGCTCGCCCGCAACGGCGTGGATGGGGCCACCGCCGTCGCCCTCGAAGCGCGGGACGATATGGCAGTGGACGTGTGGCACTTCCTGGCCGGCTTCCTCGCCGTTATTAAAGGCGACTGTCGTCGCGTCGGCGTCGACGCTTTCCTCGACGGCGGGGACAAGCCGGTGAATCGTCTCGTAGAGATCACTCGAGACGTCATCGGGAACGTCGTTCAGTCGCTCGTACTCGTCTTTCGGGATGACGAGTGTGTGTCCCGGCGCGAGCGGGTTCGCATCGAGAAATGCAACCGTCGTCTCGTCTTCGTACACGATGCGGGCTGGAATCTCTCCCTCGACGATCTGGGTGAAGATCGTGCTCATACGCGAGTGTGTGTCGGCTCGACGTAAGAAGCTTACTCGCACCGGTGGGTGCCTGCGTGGCTGTGTATCGCGATTTTGTGCCCAGTTGTAATCGTTTTCGTCCACTTTTTCCGGATAATTCTGGTAAACTATCCGCAATTTGGGTGCACCGTCGCTGCGTTGATTATGCTCCCTCCACTCGAGTCAATTGCCCACATGGGCTGACCGTGTCGCGGTGGCGGAGATACTCTCACGCAAGCGACACACCACACCCACACCACCACCATCACATCGCTTACCGCTCCCGCCATCGCCCCATCATTTTCACGACCGTCAACGACCTCGAGTCTTACTCTCGACTCCCAGTTCCATCGCATAGGTCTTCGAGTGTCTCCTCGAGCGCCGCGAGGTACTCGGCGGGTTCGTAGCCGAGTCGGCCGATCCAGACGTCTTGATACGAAGGATGAAGTATCGGTAGCAGCCACGTTTCCAGCCCGCGACAGCGAATCGGTTCGAGAACGGTGTCGATGAATCCCTCGAGCGATTCGCCTTCGGCGGCGAGCACCGTTTTCGTCGCGTGCTTGCCGGTCGCGAGGATGACATCCGGATTGACCGCCTCGAGTTCGGCGAGCAGATGCGTCCGGCAGTTCGCGCGCTCCTCGGGGGTTGGCTCACGATTGCTCGAGGGGTCCTCGAGGTCTGCTGGAAAGCACTTGACCGCATTTGTATAGTAGGCGTCGTCGCCATAGCCGACGTCGGCGACCATCCGGCGGATGCGCCGGCCCGAATGTCTCGAGGTGTAGGCCTTCCCAGTCCAGTTGCCGCCCTGCCAGCGTTCGGCATCGGTGTTGCCAGCGCCGGGTGCCTCGCCGACGACGAAGACGCTGGCCTCGAGTGAGCCAGTCCTCCACGAGATACACTCGCGGGTTTCGGCGAGGGCGGGACAGCGCGTGCAGTCGGACTCGAAGACGTGTCGCGAGTCAGGGAACACAGGTTCTGGCTCGGAATCGGTGTCAGTTGACGTGGGTGGGGACACGCTCGAGGGTCGGCGGTCGAGCGATATATGCTGCCCGGCTATTTGCGATCTGTCCCGCGAGCAGGGACAAGTTTACCTTCATTGGCTGTCTTCTCGCTGGTAATGACATCGCTCACACCGGAGTTGCTCGCTGAATCAGTGTTGTTTCTCTTTTATCTGCTCGTCGCGGCCGTGTTGACCGTTGGGGGGCTCGCTGTTGAGTATGCCAGTCTCCAGCACTTCGGCGCTGGCGAACTAACGGCCGCACTCTGGCTCGCCGCGATTGGCGCTGTAATGCTCTATGCGGGCGCGTACGGCATCGCCTACAAGAAACTCCTCGCGCGTACAGCAGCCTCGAGCGACTCCCAGTAACGAATTCGTCCGTTTCGGCTGTCTCGTGGTGGATGAAACACCGCCACACAGGACCGATTCTCCTTTACTCTCGGAGCGAATCACTGCAGGTATGAGCCGGTTTGGTGAGGTCGACGATCAGTACGATCCCCACGAGCTCGAGCAGCGGGTGTTCGAGTACTGGGATGACGTCGACGCCTACGAGCGGACGGTGGAGCATCGATCCGACGGTGAGTCGTTCTTCTTTGTCGATGGCCCACCGTACACGTCGGGGTCGGCCCACATGGGAACGACCTGGAACAAGACGCTGAAAGACGTCTACCTGCGCTTCTGGCGGATGCAGGGCTACGACGTGACGGATCGCCCGGGCTACGACATGCACGGCCTGCCGATCGAAACGCGCGTCGAGGAACGTCTCGGCTTCGAGAACAAGAAAGACATCGAGGAGTTCGGCGAGGAGAACTTCATCCAGGAGTGCAAAGACTACGCCAACGAACAACTCGAGGGGCTCCAATCAGACTTTCAGGATTTCGGCGTCTGGATGGACTGGGACGATCCCTACCGGACGTTGACACCGGAGTACATGGAGGCCGCTTGGTGGGGCTTTTCGAAGGCTGCCGAACGCGGCCTCGTTGAAAAAGGTCATCGCTCGATTTCACAGTGTCCGCGGTGTGAAACTGCGATTGCGAACAACGAAGTCGAGTACGAGGACGTCGACGATCCGTCGGTCTACGTCAAATTTGACCTCGAGGATCGAGAGGGCGCAATCGTCATCTGGACGACAACGCCGTGGACGATTCCCGCAAACACGTTCGTCGCCGTCGACGAGGAGGGCGACTACGTCGGTGTTCGCGCCGAAAAAGACGGGCAGGAGGAACTGCTCTATCTCGCCGAGGCCAAACACGAGGCGGTCCTTCGGGAGGGTCGCTACGACGAGTACGAGGTCGTCGAAGAGTTGACCGGCGAGGATCTGATCGGCTGGGCCTATGAGCATCCACTCAGCGAGGAAGTTCCAGACCACGTCGACGCCGACGGCACGCACGAGGTCTACGCTGCCGACTACGTCGACACCCACGGCGACGGCACCGGCCTCGTCCACTCCGCACCCGGCCACGGTGAGGAGGACTTCGAGCGCGGGCGCGAACTCGAGTTCCCGATCTTCTGTCCGGTCGGCGGCGACGGCGTCTACACCGAAGAAGCAGGGAAGTACGAAGGCCAGTTCGTCAAGGAAGCCGACGAGGACATTACCGCAGATCTCGAGGACAATGGCGCGCTGCTCGCCTCTGGAACCGTCAATCACAGCTACGGCCACTGTTGGCGTTGTGATCGCGGCATCATCCAGATCGTCACCGACCAGTGGTTCATCACGATCACGGACGTCAAAGACGAGTTGCTGGACAATATCGAGGACAGCCAGTGGAACCCCGATTGGGCGCGCGACAATCGCTTCCGTGACTTCGTCGAGGAGGCACCGGACTGGAACGTCTCCCGCCAGCGCTACTGGGGTATCCCGCTGCCTGTCTGGACGGCCCAAGACCGTGAGGACGACCAGGATCGTCTCGTCATCAGCGACCGCGAGGAACTCGCCGAGCGCGTCGATCAGGAGATCGACCCCGAGGATGTGGACCTGCATAAAGACACCGTCGACGACCTCACCATCACCGAGGATGGGACGACCTACACGCGCGTTCCCGACGTGTTCGACGTCTGGCTCGACTCCTCCGTGGCGTCGTGGGGGACGCTCAACTTCCCCGAAGATGACAGCCGCTTCGACGAACTCTGGCCCGCCGACTTCATCCTCGAGGCCCACGATCAGACCCGTGGCTGGTTCTGGTCCCAACTTGGGATGGGAACGGCCGCACTCGGCGAGAGTCCCTACACAGAGGTCCTGATGCACGGCCACGCGCTCATGCCCGACGGACGTGCAATGTCCAAGTCGAAGGACATTCTGGTCGACCCACACGAGGCCATCGAGCGCCACGGCCGGGACACCATGCGCCTGTTCCTCCTGTCGAACAACCCGCAGGGCGACGACATGCGCTTCTCGTGGGACGGCATGCAAACGATGGAAAACCACCTCCGGACGCTGTGGAACGTCTTCCGGTTCCCGCTGCCGTACATGCGCTTAGACGGGTTCGATCCGCAGGAGACAACCGTAGACGATGTCGACGAGGACCTCGAGCTGATCGACGAGTGGGTGCTCGCTCGCCTCCAATCGACCAAAGCGGAGATGACCGAGCACTTCGAGGACCGCCGGCAGGACAAGGCCATCGATGCGCTCATCGAGTTCGTCGTCGAGGACGTCTCGAGATTCTACGTCCAGGCAGTCCGCGAGCGCATGTGGGACGAAGACGACAGCGCCTCGAAAACGGCTGCCTACGCGACCATCTATCGCGTCCTGCGCGAGACGGTCACGCTGCTTGCGCCCTACGCGCCGTTCATCTCGGAGACGATCTACGACACGCTCACCGACGAGGACGGCTTCCGCACCGTCCACATGGAAGACTGGCCGGACGTCGACGAGTACTGGCAGGACGACCAACTCGAGGCCGACGTTGCCTTCCTTCGCGCCATCGAGGAAGCCGGCGCGCACGCCCGCCAGCAGGCTGGTCGCAAACTGCGCTGGCCGGTCCCACGTGTTGTCGTCGCCGCGGACGATGACCGCGTCGCCGCAGCGGTCGAACGCCATACGGAGCTGCTTGCAGACCGGCTCAACGCCCGCGAAATCGAACTCGTCTCCGCCGAAAACCGCTGGGAGGAACTTGCTTACAGCGCCGAAGCCGACATGAGCGAACTCGGACCAGCCTTCGGCGGCCGCGCTGGCCAAGTCATGAACGCGCTCAACGAGGCCCGAATCGACGAACCGTCCCTCGAGGCACTCGAGGATGCCGTGTCGGACGTACTCGAAGACGACGAGTCAATCGCAGAGTCGATGGTGAGTTTCGTCACGGAGACGCCTGATGACATCGCTGGCACCGCGTTCGGTGTCGACGGCGACGACCACGGTGTTGCCTACGTCGATGCGTCGCTCACCGAGGATATCGAAAGCGAGGGCTACGCCCGCGAGGTCATCCGCCGCGTCCAGGAGATGCGTAAGGATCTCGACCTCGAGGTGGAAGAGCGAATTGCTCTCGAACTCGCCATCGACGACGACCGCGTCGCTGACCTCGTCACCCAACGCGAGGACCTGATCCGCGAGGAAGTTCGGGCCGACGAACTCGGCGACCTCGAGGTCGCCGATGGGAGTCGCAAGGAGTGGGACGTCGAGGGTGTGGCGATGACGATTGCACTCGAGCCGCTGGCGGCGACTGAAGCGTCCGACTAACGCTGCACGGCCATTTTCGATCAGACGGGACTGTCGATTCTGTATCTGTGTTTGTCTTTCCGAGTGGGTGTTCTTTCTGTTCTACCATTTGAATACTGACTAGTCAGTCAAATCTCACATTCGATGTGCTTATGCCATGCTACTACATCCCATCACACGGGATTGCATGAATAATTATCAAGATACAGCACAAATCGATTCAATCGGTATCGTCGGTGCAGGCGATGCTGGGTTGTTCGCTGCGCTCGCCCTCGAGAAAGGTCTCGAGGACGTAGACGTATTCATCGTCGACGATTTTAGTCAACCAGTGCCGCAGGTGGGGAAGAGTACGCTTCGATACGTACTCACGTTTTTACACGATCGACTCGAGATTAGTCAGCCGCGGCTGTTAGAGGAGGTGAAACTGGCCTTCAAGACGACGGTGTATTTGAAGGATTGGTGTGGCCAGGAGTTTCATAGCCCACTCGGGAAGCCGATTCCGACGGTCCAACAGGCCGACCTCTCGCCGGCAATCGAACCAACAGTTCACCAGGAGACGCTGACCAAGACGAACGAGGCGGTGTTTGACGAGTTCTATTACCGGTATCACGAAGATGAGTTCACAACGCTGTATAACGAACTCGCTGAGACACCCGGAAAGTCCCCGATGGTGATCGACCCACAGAATATTTCGAACATCCAGAAGGGGTTGCCTGATGCCGCGTATCACTTTGACGCTACAGGATTGAACCAGTTCCTGCGCACTATCTGTGAGGAGCGCGGCATCGACCTGATCGACGACCGCCTCACCGAGATTCCGACGTCGGATGGGCAGATCGAACGCCTCGAGAGCGACGATGCGAGCTACGAGGCTGACCTCTACGTCGACGCCTCGGGCTTTCGCCGGCTGTTAATGAGCGAACTCGATAATCCACTGCAGGCGTTCGATCTGCCGGTCGATTCGGCACTTGTCGCGACGACTGATATCGACATGTCGGACGTCACCTCTGCAACGGTCGTCACCTCGGGCGATGCGGGCTGGTTCTGGCAGATCGATACGATTGAACTCCGGGATCTGGGCTACGTCTACTCCTCGGAGCACATCTCCGACGAGGATGCGCTCGCGGAGTTCATCGAGACACGCGACGAGCCGATTGACCCCGATGAGGTGCAACAGTATCGCTTCGATTCGGGCGTCCTCGAGACGCCCTGGACTGGCAACTGCGTTGCAATCGGGAACGCAGTCGGGTTCGTCGAACCGCTGCAGTCGACTGCGCTGACGACCTCAGCGAGACTGGCGGATCGACTCGCGATGTTCCTTGGGATGCACGGCCGCGTCAACCATCAAGGCGTACGCGACCTGTACAACGAGACGACGCATGCAACCTGGGAGGAGGTCTATGACTTCGTCAGCCTCTACTACAAGTACAACTCAGGGACGACACCGTTCTGGGAGGACGCTCGAGAGGTCCATCCCGAGCCGATCCAACACGTCGAGACCTACCGTGCCTCGGGCTTTTGCGCACCCGAAACACGGGCCGGTCTCACGCGGACGCGAACAGACCTGAACAACTACTACCTGTACTATCTCGTCTTGCACGGGTTGGGTGTCGAGTCGCCGTTTTATGAGGGCCTCGAGCACGAACCCGACCCGGCCGTCCTCGAGCGCATCGAGGAGTACACCGACGGCGTGTTCGACCGACTCGATGACTGTCTCAGCTACGACGAGGTCTATCGCGTGTTCCACCCCGGGTTCAAATCGTAGCCAGACTCGAGTTATAGTAGCCACTGCAAGTCAGTCCACACCTGATCGCCGCGCTGTCTGGCGATCAGTGTGTAACTCGTTGCAGTTGTTACTATAGGATACCACAAAAGACTTGACTGTTTGTTTCGAGCGCCAGTTTGTGGATGCTCGATTCGTCGGCCTCGTGTTCGGGATTGCTGTGCTCGCCGCCGCGCTCGTCGCCGGTGTTGCGGTCGCGACAGCCACGGTACCGTCGGTCGCCACAGCCGAATTCGACGCCGATGGGGACCAGCCACCCGAGATTGAGTCAGACGAAGCGTGGCCGACGACAGCCGTCAGCGACACCCTCGAGTACGAAACGACGCTCAGACAGCGTCCCGATTCGCCCGGCGAGTTCGAAGCCGAGTACCGAATTGCAGTCCCTGACAGCGTGGACTCACTCGAGATTGACCTCGAGTCGGCGGCAACTGTTGAGGAAACAGACGGGTTCGAAGAAACTGACGAGGGCCACTACCGCTGGACCGAGTCAAGCGACGTTGCGACGATTCGGACCACGATGCCAGCGAACCAAAGCGGTGGGCACCACGCACACGAGCGGGGGGACGGCGACGCCTTCCTCGAGACGGGCGAGTGGGGTATCGTGCAGGTGCCGGGGCTCGGGTTCTCGTTCCAGCGCACTGAACCGGTTGGCGTCGAAGAGACTGTCACTGTCGATGGCCCCGGCGCAACCGGCGGCGATATCGCGTACTTTGGGCCAGTCACTGAACATGAACGCAGCGTCAGCGGCGAAACAATCCGACTTGCTGTTCCCGACGACGTAGCCTTACGCGAGGACCCAGACGACATACTCGAAACGCTCGCAGGAGCCAGCGAGCGCCTCGAGATTGGGGCCCGAAACGACGAGACGTTCGTTGTCGCGGTGCCGGCTGACGCCGGCCTGGGGCCTGAAGGCGTGCAGTATGGAGCGTCCGACGCCTGGGTCAGCGCCGACGCGTCGCTGTCTGACCCCGGCTCGGTCTGGCTTCACGAGTACGTTCATACCCGACAGGAGTTTGCCCAGTCGGCGGACGGCACGACGGCCGAAACGGCCTGGCTCGTCGAAGCACAGGCCGAGTACGAAGCCGCTCGACTCGGCCTCGAGAAGGGGCTGATCGAGTATGCAGCGTTCAGTCGCTTCCTGGCCGGTGGCGAGCGCGCGCCGTATGCTGAAGGCGTTCTTGTTGACCAGACGACGTGGGCGGATGATCGTACGGACTACGTCAAGGGCCGACTCGTCTACGGCGAACTCGACCGTCAGTTTCGGACGGAAACTGACGGCAAGCACTCGCTCGAGGGCCTCTTTTCCAAACATGCGTCGACGGAGCCACCGCTCGGGGAATCTGCCTTCCTCGACTCGCTCGAGGCAGCCGGCGGCCAGGATGTCCGAGCGGCGGCTGAACGCTACACGCAGACGGCAGCTACGCCGGAGGTGTGGGACCAGGATGCACATGAGGCCGCGTACGAGCACTCGAGTCAGCCGATGAGTTTCGAACTCGAGGCGTCGTCGATTACAGTCGATGACCGCGAGTGGCCGCTCGTCGATGCAGCGGATGGCGATGTGACTGACGACACTGCTGACTCAGTACTGGCTGTCCCAGCCGAGGAGCAGGTGACAGTTCCGGTCACCGTCTCCAACGAGGGCGACGCCGAACGCGCCGCTGATGTGGCGCTGCAGGCCAACGGCGACACTGTGGCTCACGAACGTGGCTCCGTTCCTGCCGGTGAGACGATCACTGAGCGGCTGACGTGGACACCGAAAACACCAGGCGAGTACACCGTTCGCGTCGGCGACGAGACGCTCACCGTCGTTGTTCGCGCACCCTCGAGCGTGGCCGTGACCGACCTCTCACTCGAGCCTGAGACGCTCGAGGCGGACGAACCGGTAACGGCGACGGCGACCGTCGACGCGACAGACGACCGGCCCGGCGCGGCGCTCTTGCCGTTCCGAACAACATCCGGAACGGAGTACGTCCCCGCTGTCGTCCCTGCTGGCGACACGACTACTGTGTCCCACGAACACACGTTTGCCGAGGACGGCCAGTACGAGGTCGCTGCGGGCGAGGAATCCGCGACGGTGACCGTCGGTCACAACCCACCCGCAGAACTCGAGAGCGTGCCCGGCTTTAGCGCGCCTATTGCCATCGTCGCGGGCGCACTGGCTGCGCTGGTGCTGTATCTCCGCCAGCCAGATCGCCACTAAAACAGTGCTGCCCACGTTTGCGCCTTGTTACTCGAGCGTCACTGTAAACTCACAGCAGTCGTTGCCGTCGTGGTAACACGCCTGTTTTTCGACGGCAGCGTCGGCGTCGAAGTCAGTGACGAGCCCCTCGAGGATGCCATGTGCGAGGTGACAGTAGTGTCTGTCCCGCGGCGTCCGATAGGTCAGCTGTACCGTCTCGCCATCGCGTTCGGTCGACACCTCCGGCAGCGTTAGGTTGTCGTTGCCAGCTGCGATTTCCCCGTAGATGGCCTCGAGATTCGCGAGCAACTCGAGGATGCCCCAGTCGGCTTTACTGTACGCGCCGAACGTCGAGCGAATCGCCGGCGCGAGCGTGCGTCCGAAATCCCGTTCGATCGCGGCCCGGTCCTGTGTCGCCATCGACGCCAGTGTCTCGAGGATGGCTTCGAATTCGTCGTCGTCGTAGTGTGAGACCTGCAGATATAGCGTGGGCTCGACGCCTGCTCGTTCGCGGATCGTTTCCCACGTTTCCTCGTCGGTGCGGTCGACGATGTATTCCTCGAGGGTTTTGTGGAGGATGCCGTGCATGATGTTCTCCTCACGCCGCCACCGGCACACCGAGGCCGGTACTTGGCTGGTGGTCAGTGGTCGCCGCCGATTCTAGTCGTTTCGCGTCAGTCCGCTTCGTTCTGTCGGCCTCTCGGCCACAGTGACTGTCATGTCGGTGTTAGTGCATTGACTTCTATACTGTTTCGGATGTGCTTAGAGCGCGTCGGCCAACACCGGTGCGACCGAGACCGCACTCGCCTCACGCTCGATCGTATCCGTCCCGTAGACCGCTTCGACGCCCGCTCGAGCGAGTTTCGTCGATGCGTTGCGTGCGAGCAGCGGGTGGACGCAGGTGACGAAGACCCGACCCACGTCCCGATCGCCGAGGACGCCGATTGCCTCGCTCATCGTCGAGCCGGTTGCGATGATGTCGTCCGTGACAACGACGTCGCGCCCAGCGACGTCGACATCGCTCGGGGTGATTTCGACCTCGGTGCCCGAGTGACGAACCTTCTCGAAGTAGTCGGTATCGCCCGTGCCGTAGTGGTCGCGAACGGTCTCTGCAAGGTCGATTGCGCCGGCATCCGGCGAGAGGAAGACGGGATCTGTGAGTTTGTCGGGTAGGGGTTCGGCAAGGCGACCTGCCGCATCGACAGCCGTCGCCGTCGGCTCGAAGAAGTCACAAACAGCTGCTTCGTGTGGGTTTACCGTCAGCACGCGGTCCGTACCAGTCGAAATCGCCTTCGCGACCGCGCGGGCAGAAATTGGGTGGCCCGACTCGAAAGCTGCGTCCTGCCGGCCATAGCCCATGTACGGCAGTACCGTAATCACTTCCTCGGCACCCGCCTCTCGAGCGGCGTCTTGTAGCTGCAACACCTCGAGATGGGCGTCGCTCGAGATGGTCGAGGCAACGATGACGGCCCGCTCGGCATCGGCTGGAAAGTCAGGAACGGCAGCGAGCAGTTCGCCGTCGGGAAACCGGTCGTACTCGACGGCGGCGAGTGGCTCCTCGAGTTCGGCCGAGAGCGCCGCAGCAAGCGTCTGTGAGGTGGATCCGCTAACGATCATACTCGAGGGGACAGCCTGTGGGGTAAACCCGTTTTCGTTCTCCGTTCCGCTCGAGTCCATGTCTCGCAGCCATAGTGTGTCAATCGCGTACCCGCTTGTGCCAGTCACTCACTCGTCTGGCTCGTCGAACGCGGCGTCACCGTCGCCACAGTGGCCGCCGTCGGTGTCACCGAGCATGGTCAGCCCACCGTCTCGGTCGACCAGTGCAAAGAGGCTGAGACAGTCCTGCCCGTTCCACTGGGCTGGTTCAACCTGCGTGAGTTCGTCGTCGTCGAGACGTGCCAGCACGCGGAATGAGCCGGGATCGCTCGGCCACTCCTGCTCGAGGGTCGTCCCGTCGCCGGCCTCGAGTTCGTGGGTCGTCCAGTGTTCGATTTCGTCGTCGAATTCGACGATGATGTCGACCGTATGGGCCTCACTGTGAACGTTTTCGATACTGATTCCACCCAAGACAGTTTCCGAGTCACCGGCGTCGTCCGCCGTGTCATCACTCTCAGCGTCGTCGTCGGCAGTTTCAGTCGATGCGTTCGTTTCTGACTCGGCTGGGTCATCCTCAGCGTCGTCGCTGCCATCGGATTCATCGGCTGGTTCGGAGTCGTCGTCTGCACCGCCGGCACAGCCTGCGACTGTCACCGCCAGCGTTGCCCCACCACCGGCAAGGAGCCGGCGTCGTGATATCCCAGTCATCTATTCCGATGCAGGGATGCCGACCAGATAACTTCCCGTCAGACGCTCGGCAGACACCGCGGCTGGTCACTCGTCGGTCGCAGACGAAAACGGAACGACGGCAAAACCGGTCACATCTGGGACGCCAAGTGAGCGAGACCGCCACTCGAGGCCGTTCTGGTCGGGCCTGTCACCGTTTGGGTCATCGTCCACAGCCAGCACACAGAACGTCCCCTGCTCGGTGACTGCATAGACTGTCTCGCCGTACTCGAGCGCGACGACCGGTCCATCTGCCGGCGAGATCATCTCACCCCACTTGTCGTCGGTGCCGAGTGCCAATAGCCTGCCGTCGGCTGTGACTGCGTGTGCTCGAGTCAGCGTTCCCGACTCGGTCGCCGGATCAGCGCCGACGACTGCCATCGGCGCCTCGACACAGTCCATCCAGCCGTTGCCGAGTTTGAACAGGCCGTCGTCGGTGGCTGCGAGTGGAACGCCGGCCGCGGAAACGTCCTGGACGTCCGTCAGGCCAACGTGATCCAGCCCGCCGTCGTGCACGCGGTAAACGCCGCTGTCGGTGCCGATCAACTCGCCATCGATTGCGCGAACTGTTGCAATTGACTGGTCTGCGAGTGGCGCCCAGTCACCGCCGACAGCGGGTCGGTGTGCGACCGTTCCGTCGGGGGCGGCCGCAAGCAGCGTGTCACCCGCAACGCCAACAGCGACGGCCGGGCCGAAGCCGGTCTCCGTCGTCGTGTGGTCGGTGTCTGCCTCGCGCTCGAGGATGATGACGTCTTCGTCGGTCGCGACGACGACACCGTCTGTCGTCGCTGCGAGGTCGCGTGTGGTACAGCGCGCACAGAGGTCGAATTCACCGACCGTGTCGCCAGCGACGCGGACGCGAACGACACCCAACGCGCTTGCGACGTAGGCCTCGAGTGCGCCCTCGCGGTCGCCGTAGACACGTTTCTCTTCGATCGAATCCATACGGAGTAGTCGGTGTCGTCGGTTGAAAGCGTTCTGTCTCTCCAGATCACTACGGGCTGGTGGATTCGATTGGGCTGGCCCATCAGGTTTCGAACGGCTCCGGAATCCCTTTGAGGTATCCGGTGTGACTAACGCGCAATGGAAGTGTTCGGATCGAGTGGGACACGCGGGGTTGCAAACGAGGAACTGACGCCCGCGTTCGTGTTGCGCGTCGCGAAGGCGGCAGCGACGGCTTGGGGGGTCGGCCGGGTCGCCATCGCTCGAGATACCCGCTATACCGGCCGAATGCTCGCCGATGCGGCGGTCAGCGGACTCACGAGTACGGGAACGGATGTTGATCGACTGGGTGTTATTCCGACGCCGGGCGCGCAGGCGTACGCCGAACGCGAGGGGGTGCCCGTCATGGTCATCACTGCCTCGCACAATCCACCGCAGTACAACGGCGTGAAACTCGTCGGCAGCGACGGCGTCGAACTCGCTGTTGCCGACCTCGAGGAGATCGAGGAAACGCTTCTCACGGAGCGATTCACCGTCGCCTCCTGGGACGAAACCGGCCGCGTTCGGGAGATCGACGACGCCACCGACGACTACGTCGACGATTTGCTCGCAAACGTCGACCACGAGCGTATCGCTGACGCCGAACTGACCGTGGCACTGGACCCCGGCCACGGCGCGGGTGCAGTGACAAGCCCGGATTTCTTCCGCAAACTCGGCTGTCGTGTCGTCACGGTCAACGCCCAGCCTGACGGTCGCTTCCCCGGGCGTGACCCGGAACCGGTCCCCGACAATCTCACCGATCTCGGTCGCCTCGTCCGCGCAACCGACGCCGATGTTGGCATCGCTCACGACGGTGACGGCGACCGCGCCATTTTCTACGACGAAGACGGCACGTACGTTCAGGGCGATGCGGCTCTCGCTGCACTCGCCGCAGCAAAACTCGAGGCCGGCGACACGAGCGTCTCGGCGGTCAACGTCTCACAACGTCTCGTTGACGTCGTCACGGACGTCGGCGCGACGCTCGAGTTGACGCCCATTGGTTCGACGAACATCATCACTCGCATCGAGGAACTCGAGGCAAACGACAACCGCGTCCCAGTCGCTGGTGAGGGCAACGGCGGCATCTTCTTCCCCGAATATCGACTCTCGCGAGATGGCGCATTCACCGCCGCTAAATTCCTCGAGTTAGTTGCCGATCATCCCGTCAGCGAGATCGTCGGCCCCTACGACGGGTACGCGAACGTTCGGCGCAATCTCGAGTACGAGTCGACCGCAGAACGCGACGCGATGCTTGACGCAGCGGCCAACCACGCCCAGGCCGCTGATGCCGAACTCAACACGCGAGACGGCTACCGGCTGGATTACGGCGACGCCTGGGTGCTCGCACGGCCCTCGGGAACCGAGCCACTCGTTCGGGTCTACGCCGAAGCCCGCGACGAAGCCCGCGCACAGGAACTGGTCGAAGAACTCGGCGAAACCCTCGAGAACGCACGCGCGGATACCTGAACTACTGTTTCTATCGTTTGGACTGCCACTCTTTCGTGTAGCGAACGCCAAGCCGTTCCGTCGCAAGCAAGAGTCGGTGTGTCACGACGAGAAGTACGACTGCGAGGATGATTATTGCGCCCTCGAGCAGCGTCGAGAGCAGGCCGAGCGAGACGATTAGCGTTGTTGCACACGCTGGTGGATGACGCGTATCGGTCGCGAGCATCCCACCCGCCGTAAGCGTCGTCGCGACAACACCGCTTGCAGCGAGGCGCAGGCCCTCGAGTGAGCCAGGGTCGGTCGTCCCTGTCATACTGATACCAGTCGCAAACAGCAGGTAGGCGGCGAGTCCGGCGACGACGCCAATCGTGTGGCCACCAATCACCCGCCGCGGTGCGGTCGCGTTGCTGTCCTGAAAGAGGGCAAGAACGAACGCTGAGGGACCGAGACTCGGAAACAACATTGGCAGTCCCGACAGCCAGGCCAGTGTGGCAGTTGTCGAGATGAGAACGCCGGTGTGCAGCGTTGTTCCCGTTCGGTCGTCCATACAAGATGGTTCCGCTCGGGCGGGAAAACCGCGCTGGTTCGGTTGCCGATCGGTCGTGTGCTCGAGGTTTCCGTCGTCAGCATTAGCGCTCGGCCGGAACGATTGTCACCGGCACTGACGCGCGCCGTGTTACGTTCTCGGCGACGCTTCCAAGAAGCATCCGCGAGACACCAGCACGGCCTTCGCTGCCCATCACGATCTGATCGATACCATGCTCATCGGCGTACTCGAGAATCGCGTCCGCCGGTGTTCCTTCGACGACCTGCGTCTCGAGGTGGCGGTCCGCAGCGCGCGTCTCAACGTCCTCAAAGAACGCCGGCTCGTGATCATCGGCCGTCGGCTCGCCGCCGTAGCCACTCTCGAGGTCATCTACGACGTGAATCACCGACACCGCTGTTTCCGATCCGAACACGGTGAGCGCGTGCTCGAGGGCCGCTCGAGCGGGTTCGGAGTCGTCCATCGGAACGAGCACCTGCCGCGTCATAGTTTACCCGACGACCGCAGGCGGTGTAAACTCAAGGGTCGGTTGTGACGAACTTACGATCGCCAGTACGCCGGCGTCAGCAACACGAGCACGGGGATGATCTCAATGCGGCCGATCCACATCATGACGATCATGACCGCTCTCGAGGACGTCGGGAAGCCGGCGTAGTTGTCCATCGGCCCGGCGAGTTCGAACGCGGGGCCGATATTCAGGAAGATCGATGCTGCTGCACCAAGTGCGGCGAACTCGTTGAAATCACCCGTCCCAGCACGGGTTGCGTCGACGACGAGAAAGACCGTCAGGAGGAAAAAGATGACAATGGCCAACAGCACGTAGGAGAAGACGTCATTGACTGTATCCTCGTCGACGACGCTGTTGCCGAGTCGGAGCGGGCGAATCGCTTCGGGATGGACCGATGTAAACAGGTTCCGACGGAACGCCTTGAGCACGAGCAGCCAGCGCAGCGATTTGATCGAACAGGTCGTACTCCCGGCCATCCCGCCCAGAAACATACACAGAAACAGCATGTGCTTTGCACCGACAGTCCAGGTGTCGAAGTCGGTTGAGGCATAGCCCGTCGTCGTAATCAGCGAGACGACGTTGAATAGCCCGTGGCGAACCGTCGCCTCGAGATCGCCGTCGAGTCCCGGGTTTGACTCGAGAAGAAGGATAGCAACGACGATAGACCCGAAGAATACCATCGAGCCGAGATAGAATCGCAGTTCCTCGGATTGTAGCGGCCGTTCAAAGTCACCCTGCGTGATGTAGTACAGTAGCACGAAGTTGGTCGAGCCGAGGATCATGAACGGCATCACTGACCACTGGATGATCGGCGAAAACGCCCCAATACTGTCGGGTTCGGGCGAGAAACCGGCGGTCGCAACGCTCGTGAAGGCATGCGAGACGGCGTTAAACAGGTCCATGTTGTCCGCGAACCCCAGCAGATGCAGCCCGTAGAAGACACAGATTGCGAGCACGGTGAGTCCGACGTACAGCCCCCAGATTAGCCGTGCCGTCTCGGAGATATGCGGCCGGAGTTTCGTGACGTTTCGCGTCTGACTTTCGGTCTCCATCAGTTGGGCACCACCGACCATCAGATGCGAGAGCAAGCCGATGGCGACGATCAGAATCCCCAGCCCGCCGAGCCACTGGATGAGCTGTCGCCACAGCATGATCGCTCTCGAGTGTGCCGAAAAGTCCTCCATGACGGTCGCACCCGTCGTCGTGAGTCCGCTGACGCTCTCGAAGAGCGCGTTGATCGGGTGTGCGACCGACCCAACACCGGCAACGACGAACGGAATCGCACCGACGAGGCCGATACTAAACCAGATGAGCGCAACGACCAGGAACGACTCTCGCTGGCCGAGTTCGCGCTCGTCGGTGATCTGCTCGAGTGCCAACCCGACGCTGATGGTAACGGCAATCGCGACGAGAAACGGCAGTGGGTCGTCGCCGTCGAACAGCGCGAGCAACAGCGGCGCAGTCAACGGGACGGCGAGCCACTTGAGTACCGTTCCGGTGAGGCTACAGCTTGCTCGCCACTCGACACGAATCCTCATCTGGTCCCCATCTGCGAGAGGCGGGATTATAATGGATTCGAAGCCTGCCCATCTGTTTCGGGCTGTGAGAGCTTTGTCGTCAAAAACAGCGCTGGGGACTGTACATACGGCACTCGAGTGAGTGCCCAGTCACAGCCACCCGCGCAGTGGAGGAACACGCGAGATGAACCGTGGCTCGGCCTCGAGGCGGCGTCTGCTTACTGCTGGTTGTGGCCGTGGCCAGCGTACAGCGCGAAGACGTTGATCGCGAGCAGTGAGAGGAACGTGAGTGTGACACTCGGATCGCCAAGGCCCTGCATGAGGAGTGGCAGGTGGATAAACGGCAAGGCGATCGCGATCCAGAACGAGAGGAACTGTGCTGGACCTTTGAGCGTGCGGACGAGAGGGCGTCCCTGGTTGCGGTCCGCTTCAGCGCTGGACGGACCGATCGATTCGTTCGAGAGCGGGGAGTGGTTCGACATCGTGGACGGTTCACCTTTGCGTATTCACGACATTCACTGTGGACATCATATAAGGGGCAGAACATTGGCCTTGTTTCGGGTCATTTCACCCTGTTAGTCAGGATCTCTGTCTGTTTTGAAACAGTCTGAGATCGCGTTTAAAATTTTAAAACAGCCTCTAAGGGCGTCTCTTCGAATTCAGGTGACCGTCGTCAGGGCCGGCCAATTATTCTCATGCTCGCCTCACCTCCGCTGATCGATTCTGCTGGTACTCAGCGCTCGAGCGACGGTTTGGAGACCATACCGCCGTTCAGTGACTGCGTACGCACCAGTTACCCGCATAGATGACAACAGGTCGGCCGAATCACGGTGCTATTGACCCGTTTGGGTCCCGCAGCGGCGAGCGCAATCCCCTTGTACTGTCGCTGCAATCGATGGCACATGAGCGAGCGAACGGCGACGGCAACCCGTGAAACCGCCGAAACGACGATCGAGTGTACGATCGGCGTCGACGGCACCGGATCTGCCGCCATTGATACCGGCATCGGCTTCTTCGATCACATGCTTGAGGCACTCGCCAAACACGGCCTGTTCGACCTCGAGATTGAGTGTGACGGCGATCTCGAGATTGACGATCATCACACGGTCGAGGATGTCGCGATCGTTCTCGGGACGGCACTCGATGAGGCACTCGGTGACCGGTCGGGAATCGTCCGCTATGCGGACCGACAGGTGCCCTTAGACGAGGCTGTTGCCGGTGCGGTCGTCGATCTCAGCGGTCGCCCACGATTTTATTTCGACGGAGAGTTCTCTCAGGAGTCCATTGGCGGCTTTACGAGCGATATGGCGCGCCACTTCTGTGAGTCGCTGGCGATGAACGCCGGAATTACGCTCCATGTTGACGTCGACGGTGAAAACGCCCACCACGAGGTCGAGGCGCTGTTCAAGACACTCGCGCGGACGCTCGACGACGCAACACGACTCGACGACCGGCGTGAGGGGACGCCGAGTACGAAGGGGACGCTTAACGGCTAACACCTGGTTTTCCGGCTGTTTCAGGGGCGTCGTAACTCCCCGTTTTCCTCGTGGAACTCCCCATTTTCGACAGCGTGATCGAGGATTTCGGCGACGTCGTCCGACTCGAGGTCGTAGGCACCACTAGCAAGTGCCTCGACGGCTGTCCGCTCCATCGGCAGGTCACGGTTGCGAAGGAGTCGAATGACCTTGCTGTAGGCCTGTGGCGGGCGGGGTTCGGTCGTGTTCGGCTTGGATTTGTCGTCCTCGTTGGTACGTGAGTCCGACTCGGTTGGCTCGTCGGAGTCGCTGGTTTGATCGGCGTCGGTTGCACCGGTGTCGACCGACGACACCGAGTCGTTCGCCGTGGAGGTGGCCGAATCAGCGGTTGCAGCGTCCACAGCCGCGTTTTCGGTCGCGGCATCGCCAGCAGCAGTGAACGTGATGCCATCGTCTAATTCGTTACTCGAGTCCGTCTGCGCTGGCGTCGTCGCTGTGTCCGTCGTACTTGAGTCGGAGTCGGACTCCTCGCTGGCGTTGTCACGACGCTGTTCGGGTTCCGGTTCCAAGTCCGCCTCGTGCGTTTCGGCGGGTCTCTCGCTTCCAGCACGGGCGAGCAACGGCTCGAGGAGGTGCTCGAGGTGGTCTTTACAATCCGAACAGAGGACGACGCGGCGCTGTTCGGCCTCGGTGGGCTTGAGTTCGGGTGGGAGGAGTTCGAACGTGCCGACTGCGGTTGTCTCACAGAATTCACAGGTCCGGAGTGCGCGCATGGCTGGTGATATCACGTCGGACAGTAAAAACGCACGTCAGACAGGGGAGACGGTGACGGACTGACAACCACCGATAATTATACCCCCGCAGTCGTATATCCGCCAGCGAATCGCGAATGTTCGACGAAATTATGGAGAAGTTTGAGGGCTCGCCGAGCCAGCAGGCAGTCATTCGCCTGCTCTTAGAGCGGGGCTTCTCCGTCAACGACGACGGACGGGTCGTATCGGGCGGAATCGAGATTCCGAACACCGGCATCGCACGCGAGATCGACGTCGACCGGCGGGTCGTCGATTCGACGACCGACGCGATTCTCGAGGATCCAGAACTACGCCGGATCTTCCAGAACATCTCGCAGGTGCCGAGTCTGATGGATCTGGCACCGGTGTTGGATCTGACAGTGCTGTCGATTGCGGTCGACGATGCAGAGCGCGAGGGCATCGTCTCGAAGGTGACCGGTACGCTCGCGGACAACGGCGTCTCGATCCGCCAGACGATCAGCGAGGACCCGGAGTTTACCGACGAACCACGACTCTATTTGGTGACTGACCAGGATCTCTCGGGTGACGTTATCACCGCGCTTCGAGACATTGAGTTCGTCCGTAAAATCGAAATTCAATAGTTAGGCCTCCTCGAGTACGGCCATAAGCGCGCTTGTGAGTTCCTCGAATCAGTCCATCGACATACTGTCTGTCGTCACCCAGACGCCGTGATCGCCCCGGATCACGCGAGAGAGATAGCCGTTTTCGAACATCCGAACCGTCGCCTCGTAGTCACCGAGTTGGGTCTTTCTATAGGCTGATTGTGAGTGAAATCCACGGCGCTCGTGTTCTGCGAATCCGACAAGATCTGCTGTTTGATCGAGGTCAGACCGAAGATAGAGCTGTTCGACGTCGTCTTCGGTAAAATACGTCATACTGCGCAGTTCGTCGCCGACTGTGGTCCGACAGACCGACTGCAGTTCGTCAGCGAGTTCGGAGTCAATTGCGTCGCCGTCCATGATGTATGTTATCGTATCGTGTGATAATAATGTGTGGGTCTATCACACCGCCGGGACCGACGGTCTCTTTTCGCGACCCTCCGTAGGGTTGATATGGTCATCGCGTGGGTCGACGCGAGAGGTGTGCGACCGTGAGTCAGACGTTCGAGACGATTGCCGAACCTGCTACCGCAGAGTTCGTTGTCCAAGGCTCGGAGTTTATCGGTCACGCACGCCCCGTTGAGTCCGTCGAGGCTGCCGAAGCGTTCGTCGACCACGTCAGCGAGGAGTACGCCGATGCGACCCACAACGTTCCCGCCTACCGGGTTCGGGCCGATCCCGACGGCGAGTTTCTGCGCGAGTACTCGAGCGACGACGGCGAACCCTCCGGATCGGCAGGGAAGCCGGCACTGAACGTCCTTGAGCAACAGAGTATTGAGAACTGTGCCGTCGTCGTCACGCGCTATTATGGCGGTACGAACCTCGGCGTTGGCGGTCTCGTCCGGGCGTACTCGCAGGCAGTCAAAGATGCGGTCGACGCGGCCGGCGTCGTCGAGGAACGTCCCCACGAGCGAATCCAGGCAACTGTCGAGTACGACGATTCAGGGACCGTTCGCGGGATTCTCGAGAGCGAGGGCTACGAGTTTGACGCTGCCTACGAGGCCGACGTTTCCTTCGACGTCCGCGTGCCGATTGCCGATGCTGAAACGCTCCGTGATCGGCTCCGAAGCGCCACGAGCGGGCGCGTTGACCTCGAGTGATGAGTTACTGTGTTACACCACGCGCACGTCTCGAGAGAGTTGTCCGTCGATCACCGAGAGCACGTTTTTCGGGTTCTCGAGGGAATTCTCATCGAATCGCACGTCGAAAAAGCCACGCTCGAGGACGAGTTCGCCCTCGCGCAGGCGGACGTGATCGACCTCGTCCCACGAGATGAGGGTGGCGCTGTAGGGTCGCTGTTTGACGAGTCCCGCCTCGTAAATTCGAATTTCGGGGTCGACGCCGGTGTCGCTGAGACGAAATCGTCCCTCGATGAGGCCGCTTGTGACCCACAGTGCTGCGAGCGAACCCCAGAGAACCGCACTGAGCCAGTCCCCAGCGGAGGCGTATAGCAAGGCGATCAGTGGCCACAGAACGAGCAGTACCCGGTCGATTACTGGCGAACGTGGCGGCTGCCACCGGGCGGTCGAGATCGGCTCACCGCTCACGGTCGCCGCGACAACACGAGTCTGGGACACACTCGAGAGCCAGTGGCCAGCGATGATGATGACGGTGGCTGATGCGAGCGCGGCAAGCCCGAGGTGACTGCCGATAGTGCCGAAAATCGCAGCGAGCGTGACGGCCATAAACGGTGCTGCGAGGCCGATAACCGATGCCCGACGGTATCGCGTGCGGCCGATCTGAATTGGGAGTGTGGGAAATCGACTCGAGGCGACGCTACCTGCGGCGGCACCGAGTGCGAACCCGGTGAGTGTCACGCCAATAAGAACGAGTCCGGACGCATCCGCTGTGAAGGCTGCTGTCAGCGCGAGTGCTGCGACAACCACGCCCACGTAGCCGGCGACGGCGCGTCGAACTGTCTCGTCCGACAGGTTAGTGGCGTTCTCGAGGGAGGGACCAGACCGAGCACGAGGCATAGGCCCTGTTTCACTGGCCTGCATCAAAACTGTGATGGAGCTGAAATATCGGTGGATGACGTCTCCAGCGTGGGGTTCGCTGACCCGAACGTCTTTCTCATGGTATCTATTCACAGCACGTATGAACGCCATTGCTGCAGCCGATTATCACGATCTCGTCCACGCCGAAGAACCGCAACTGTCGCCGGATGGCGAGCGTGTCGCCTACGTCCGTCGAACAGCTGACGATGACGAATCAGACACTGCAACGATTTTTGCGGTCCCCATTGGCGGCGACAATCCGAGCCAGTTCACCGCCAGTGACGGCGTCGATAGCTCTCCCCGCTGGAGCCCCGACGGCTCGTACCTGGCGTTTGCCAGCACCCGCGGTGATGGGGACCGCCAGCAGCTCTGGGTCTTGCCCACAGACGGCGGTGAAGCCCGGCGCGTGACGAGCGTCGTCGGTGGTATCGGCGACCTCGAGTGGAGTCCGGACGGCTCTCAACTGCTCTTCAGTCAGCAAGTCACCGCTGCAGATCGCGAGGCCGACCGCGACCGAGTGGTCGATCCCGACTACGAGCCCGAGGAATCCGATCCACGGGTGATCGACCGCCCCATCTACCGCGCCGGCACCGAGTATTTCGACGGACGGCGCAGCCACGTCTACGTACTGGACCTCGAGACCGCACTCGAGGGGAGCGCCGACGACGACGCCGTTACCCGGCTCACCCACGGCGACCGCGATCACATCACGCCGACGTGGGGCGACGGCAAAACCGTCTACTACGCGCGCAAAGTCACCGAAGACGACGCTGTCGATCCAGATGATTCGCTTCGCTATGCACTGCTCGAGTACGACCTCGAGGACGGGGACGAACAGGTGTTTACGGAGACGACAGGCTGGCTCGGGTCCGGAGCGATCGATGCGACGGAGGACGGCCGCGTCGCGTTCGCGTTCACGCCCGAGGAGCAAGCGTCGATGCGTCAGACGGAGATTCGAGTCCACAAGCGCGTGGACGGGACGGAGACGACGCTGACGGACTCACTCGATCGGGACGTTGGGTACGGGTGTGGCTTCGAGTGGGCCCCGGACGGCGACCGCCTCTATTTTACGACGCCTGATGAGGGGACGTTCACCCTCTGGTCGGTCGCGGGCGACGGTGGCGACGACCCAACGAAAGTCCACGCCGACGCCACTATCACGGATTTCTCGGTCGGAACCGACGCGGTCGCGTTCGTCCAGAGCGAGTGGGACCATCCCGGCGACGTGTTCGTGACGACCCGCGCCGGTGCAGAAACCCACCGGCTGACCCGGGTCAACGACGAGTATCTTGCAGATCGGGCAGTTCGCCAGCCAGAGGAGATCTGGTTCGAGAGCGATGATGGCACCGAAATTCAGGGCTGGGTGCTCACGCCACCCGCGTTCGATGCCGACGCCTCGCCCGGTGAGACCTACCCGCTGGTGGTCGAAATCCACGGCGGTCCTCACGCTCACTGGACAACCTCGGGGACGATGTGGCACGAGTTCCAAGCCCTCGCAGCAGCGGGCTACGTCGTCTTCTGGTGTAACCCACGGGGGTCGACGGGCTACGGCGAGGACCACGCGATGGCAATCGAGCGTGACTGGGGCGACGTCACGCTCGAGGATGTGCTCGCCGGCGTTGATGTCGTCTGCGAACGAGAGTACGTCGACGACGAGGAGGTGTTCGTCACCGGCGGTAGCTTCGGCGGGTTCATGACGGCCTGGGCGGTTGGCAACACCGACCGCTTTACCGCTGCTGTCTCCCAGCGCGGCGTCTACGATCTGACCAGTTTTTACGGCTCGACGGATGCGTTCAAACTGGTCGAGGGCGACTTCGGAACCACGCCCTGGGAGGAACCCGACTTCCTCTGGGAGCGCTCGCCCGTTTCCCATGTACCCGAGGTCGACACGCCGACGCTTGTGATGCACTCCGATCAGGATTTCCGCACGCCCGCCAACACGGCCGAACTGTTCTATCTCGGCCTCAAGAAACACGGCGTCGACACCCGTATGGTCCGGTATCCTCGAGAAGGCCACGAACTCTCTCGCTCGGGCGAACCCGCTCACGTCGTCGACCGCCTCGAGCGCATCGTCCGCTGGTTCGACGGCTACTCCGAGTACAGCGACACGCCGCCAGCCCTCGAGCGTGGTCGAGACGAGGGGCTTTCAGCAGCGGACAGCGATGGCGGCGATGCGGGTGACGATAGCGACTCGAGCGAGTAGCTGTCCAGTTCCACGTCTCTCCACGTCCCGAGTCATCCACAACGGGGTAACAACTACGGTCTCGAGGCAGCTATTGTTGGTATGGACAAAAACGTCGGCGGCTACGACCGGCCGCTGCGATTTCTCCTCGGCGCGGCGTTGCTTACGTACGGCTATCAGAACCGAGATCGGACGATTGGGACGCTCGCGTTCGTCGCCGGGAGCGACATTTTCGCGACTGCGATCATCCAGCGGTGTCCGTTGAACGCGCTGTTCGGGATCGACACCTGCGGCGAGGAGTAGCAGTAGAGAGTAGCGCGACTTCTGTGTTCCAGAGTGCACTTGAAACTACGGCAAGCAGTACACGGAACGGAGCTGATTGTCCGTCAGTCTGAATTTTGTACATCTAACTGACTTTCTACAGCTTCTAAGCGCTCCCCTAACTCATATATTATAATACATAAACTACTGAATAGTCCGAACGTCATCCCAACTATTGAACCGACAAGCCCGCCAGAAACCACACCAACAAACACCATGGCCAAAATTGGCAGTACAATAAATACTGGTTCTGTCTGAATTCTCATCAATCACATGGTATCAGAACTCAATCATAGTTGTTCTGGTGTCGATTGTTGTTTCCTCTCTTGACCTCGAGTGTCAGACCCTCTGGTGAACACCGAACCCGTATCCCTCCTGTTCAGACGAGAAACCGCCTCGAGTGCCGTTTCGAAACACCGATACCTCCCGCGCAAGACCAGTCGGCTATGGATCCAACCGTAATGCTGCCGCCAAAGCCGGACGAGCGCTGGACGATTGCCAAGCAACTCGGCCTCGAGACGGCCGTCGTCCGCTTTTGGGGGCACGACGGCGAGTGGTGGGACTACGAGACACTCATGCAGACGACGACGCGATTTGCCGACCACGGCTTCTCACTCGATGTCGTCGAGGATCGCCCGCCGATGAACAAGACAGTACTCGGTGAGGAGGGTCGCGACGAGGAGATCGAGACCGTCAAAACGCTCATCGAGAACATGGGCCGACTCGGCATCGACACCTACTGCTGGGTCTGGACCGAGAACCCAGTCGGCGTCATCCGCACCTCCGATTCGATGCCCGGCCGCGGCGGCTCCCAGCGTATCGGCTACGACAACGAGTGGATGGACCGCGCACCCGACCATCCCGCAGCCGACATCACCGAAGAAGAACTCTGGAACAACCTCGAGTACTTCCTCAACGAAGTGATGCCCGTCGCAGAAGAGTACGGCGTTAACCTCGCGCTGCACCCTGACGACCCGCCACGCTCGCCGGTTCGTGGCGTCCCGCGTATCGTCAAATCTGTTGAGGACTACCGCCGGATTCTCGACCTCCACGACAGCCCACGCCACGGCGTGACCTTCTGTCAGGGTAACTTCGCCGCGATGGGTGCGGACATCCCCGAGACGATCCGCGAGTTCGGCGACCGCATCCACTTCATCCACTTCCGCGATGTCGAAGGCGACGCCGACTCGTTCGTTGAAACGTGGCACGACGACGGCCCAACGGACATGCGCGCCGCGATGGACGCCTATCAGGACGCTGGCTTCGACGGCCCGATTCGACCCGACCACGTCCCACGGATGGTCGGCGAGGACGACCGCGAGGACGCCATGTCCGGCTACACCGACATGGGCCGCCTGTTCTCAATTGGGTACATTAAGGGCCTGCTCGAGTAGCGCAGTTCGACCCTGTCACGTGTCGAAAATACTCTAATCGCCTTTTTGCTGTGGCGACTCCAAACTTGCACATATTTGCAAGGTGCGAAGATATATTGAGCGCGGTTGCGTACAGTCAGTTATGACTGGGTTCGATCCCGCTCCAGAATCCGACGCTGCCACACAGCGGTGGCAAACGGGCACGGATACGTTCGGTCGGGTCTACAATGTCGCGCTCGGCGTTACCTCACCTACCGCGTACACCGAGGTCGCCACTCTCGCAGACTGCTCTCCAAACGCTGCCAAGAAGCATCTCGAGCGGTTGGCCGAGATGGGGATCGTTCGCGCAGATAGCGACAGTCGCCCTGCCCAGTACGAACGCAATGACGGCTATCTCGAGTGGCAAGATGCCAGCCGGATTGCCGACGAACTCACGACAGACGAGATCATTGATCGCGTGGCGACGCTGGAAGCGGAACGTGCGGCGTACGAGGACCAGTTTGGAACGACCGACCCGACGACGGTCTCCGTGTTCGACGACGACGACCACGACCACGACGACCACGATCACCACGCCGTCCACGAGCGAATGACGGCGATCTCCGAGTGGCAGGGAATTATTCGTGAGATCCGGCTGTACGAACTCGCTCGACAGCTCGCAGAGAACGACGGGCATTTGCTTCCAGCCTGAATGACGCCGTCCGACTCGGAGTCTCCACCTGACTCGACAGGGCCGCCGGATCGCCAAACGTTGCAATTGCTCGAGCGTCAGCTTGCGTCAGACCCACTTGTTTCGACGACTGCCTTCGACCCAGATTCGTACGAACCACGGCTCCTCAGTGCGTCACTCGAACGGGACCGGTATCCGGAGTCGATACCAGCGGCTCGAGTCGACATCCGGTGGTTCACGACGGCTGATTTTACAGTCCACTATATCGAGGCCCACGACGATGGAAGCCAGTGGGAATGCCGCTGGGATCGCCACCCCAACACGCACAATTCCCGATTGCATTTCCATCAGCCACCAACTGCAACCCAGGTCACTGATCTCGACCTTCCGTCACTCCACCCACTCGAGGTGTACTCGACAGTCCTTACTGCAATCGAACAGCGCCTCGAGACAGTCTGGTCCGACTGAAACGCGTACGAACAGACAACAGTCACGTCTCAGACGAGAGTGTGCAGATCGGACGAAGGTTGAGGGGAACGAGAAAGAATTCAGGTCGTCCGGAACGCTCGGTCGCCAGCGTCGCCCAGCCCCGGCACGATGAAGCCGTCGTCGTCGAGTCGGTCGTCAATCGAGACCGTCAGCAGGTCGACGTCGCTGAACTCGCTGTCGACGCGAAGCAGGCCCTCGGGTGCCGAGACCGCCGAGAGGACGATCATGTTCTCCGGATCGGGCGAGTTCTCGATGACGTGCTCGAGGACGGTACACATCGTTGAGCCGGTCGCGAGCATCGGATCGGCGATGATGACGGTGTCGTCTTCGGTGATCTCGGGCAGTTTCACGTAGTCGACAGTGATCGGGAACGAGCCATCCTCTTCGCGGCCGGCTTCTTCGTTGCGGCTCGCGCTGATGACACCCTGGCGGGCGCGTGGGAACGCCTTCAACAGTCCTTCGACGAACGGCGTCGCCGCGCGCAAGACATTGATGATTACGACGTCGTCGAGTCCGCGGACCTGCTCGCCCATCGTGGGCTCGAGTGGGGTGTCGATCTCGACGTATTCGGTTTCCATGCGGCCGTCGATGATTTCGTAGCCACAGATGCGCCCGAGTTTGACGAGGCCCTTGCGGAAGCTCACCTGCTCGGTCTCGACATCGCGAAGCTGCGAGAGCGTGTGTTTTGCGAGCGCGTGCGTGACCAGATACGCGTCATCCCGGTCTTCGATGGTCATACATCTATTCGCACGCGCCGGGACTTTTACGGTATCGATCACCACTGGGTGATGTGTGATGGGTTCGTTCCACACGATTTGGTGCTATTGCAGTGCGTTGGCTGGCTTTGTGTGTGAATTTCAGGCGTGATGGACACGGCAGTCGCACTCCGGCGAAGAGGTTTATAACAGTCCGAACCATACCACAGCCACGTCGAATGGAAGAGAGTATCTCGGGATTCAAGGTCCGCGGTGACTGGGGTGACGTCGTCGAACACGGCGAACGTATCACACATGCCCTTCGGGACGCTGGGACCCACGATGAGGCCGCTCTCGAGGATGCGTCCCTCGTTGACGCCTACGAGGAGTGGGACGAATGGCGACCGAAGGCACACGAAACCCTCGAGAGCGATGTCAGCGAGAAGACGTCAGAGCAAGCCAGCGTCGAGGAAGGAAAAGGCGAAAAAGCTGGCAAGAACCCGGACGAGGACATCAAGACAGCTGGTGAGAAGCTTTCAGAGTCGTACGAACAACTCGAGGGGGACGACCCGAATGCGGCTATGGATAACTGGAAAGAGTCAATCGATTACGTCGCGCGCGCGGCCGACTCGGCCAGTCGCAAGGCGCTCCGGCGCGTCGAGGACACGGTGTATCAGAACGTGATGACCCAACTCGCACCCTACTATTTCGATAACGAGTTGGTCAGTGCGAATATCCAGCAATCGGCTCGCGGGTTCGACAACGGCGAGCAGTTTGTCTTCGAGGTCAACGTCAACGACGACGAACTGAAAGACCACGTCTCCGATCGACTCAGCGAGTACGACGACGAGATCGATCGCTGGCACGTTGCCGTCGAGAAGGACACTGACGCAGCCGAAGCAATCGAAGGCGCGGAGCCGCCGCCAGAGCCCGACGAAGAGTCGCAGTCGACGACGAACTAAGATGGATTATTCCGCTGTTCCCTGCTGTTGACCCGCTGCGGCGCCGATACCAGGCACGGCGACGCGTTGTTCAATGCGGTCCATCAGCGAGGTTGCCGAGAGGACGAACCCACTATCCACCAGTGCGAGACGCGTGTCTATCGGCAGATACTCGACCGTCGAGGAGGCGATTCGACTCGAGTCGCCGTCAGTTGCCAACATCGACGCCCTCGAGCGCTGTTCTGACAACCACAGGTCGGCACACACTTGTAGGGTCCAGTAGTAACTGCCGTGTAGATGGTCGATCCCGCGACGATTGCAACGTTTCTCGTAGCCGCGCTCGCCAGCCTCTTTATGGCCTGGGCAATCGGCGCTGGCTCGAGTGGCTCGACTCCGTTTGCACCGGCTGTCGGGGCGAATGCGATTTCGGTGATGCGAGCCGGTTTTCTTGTCGGACTCCTCGGGTTTGCGGGGGCAGTGTTACAGGGTGCGAACGTCTCCGAGGCGGTCGGAAACGACCTGATCGGTGGCGTCGTGCTGTCGGCACCGGCGGCGACGATTGCACTCGTCATCGCGGCGGCACTGGTTGCGATTGGGGTGTTCGCGGGCTACCCGATCGCAACGGCGTTTACAGTCACCGGTGCAGTGATCGGCGTTGGCCTCGCAATGGGTGGTGATCCAGCGTGGCCGAAGTACATCGAAATCGCCACGTTATGGATTCTGACGCCGTTTGTCGGCGGCGGACTCGCCTACGCAATTGCCCGACTGTTACGAACGGAACCAATTTCCGAAGAGGCGCTGATCATGATTCTCGCTGCCTTCGTCGGTGTGCTCATCGCAAACATCGAGTTTGCCATCCTGGGCTCCGCCGATGCCGGGGGCGCGTCGATTGCCCAGGCAATCAGCGAGCCCCTCCCGATTCCCGAACTCGCCGGCATCGTCGCCGTCACCGCAGTGATGGCCGCTGCCTGGGCCGGGGCGATTGGCCTCGACCTTCGCGTCGGTACTGAACGCGGCGAGCGACATTTTCTGTTGATTCTCGGCGCACTGGTCGCGTTCTCCGCCGGCGGGAGCCAGGTCGGACTGGCGATTGGGCCGCTGATCCCGCTCTCCGGTGACCTCGAGATTCCACTGCTCGCACTGTTGTTTGGTGGCGGATTCGGACTCCTCCTTGGTTCGTGGACCGGCGCGCCACGGATGATCAAGGCAATCTCGCAGGACTACTCCTCGCTCGGACCGCGCCGCTCTATCGCCGCGCTCATTCCGTCGTTTCTCATCGCCCAGACGGCCGTTCTTTACGGCATTCCCGTCTCCTTTAACGAGATTATCGTCAGTTCGATCATCGGCAGCGGCTATGCGGCGGCCGGTGCCGGTGGCGGCGTCAGCGCCCGCAAAATGGGCTACACCGTCCTCGCGTGGATCGGCTCGCTCGCCGGCTCGATCATCATCTCGTTCGTCGGGTTCTACGGACTCGATATGCTCTTGTTGTAGCAGGATTTACACTCAACGCCTCACTCGAGCGATGATTGAACGTACACGTGTGTGGGCGTGAACGTGGGCATGAACATGGTCCCAGACCGAACGGGCTTTACCGACTGGGCAGTCAGGTTCTCCTATGGACGCGGATTCGCCCGTCGACCCGGACGACCCCGGAACGGTCCAGTGGCGACGTGATGCCACGACCTCGAGAACGATTCGATTGTTGTGGTCACTCGGCGTCGGTACCCTCTTCGCTGCGGTGTTGATCATCGCCGTCTGGCGAGTGTACGACATCGCCGGCCAGGCTAGCCAGTTCATACAGACAGTGATCCTTGCAGCCGTCGCCGCGACGATCGTTACTATTCTTGCGGTCGCCCTCAGCAGCAACTCGGCTCGTCAACTCGAGCGATTGCTTGCGCCACTCCCGATCCCAATGCCGTCTCGCACCGGGCTTGGTCGGGTGATGGATGCCGCACTCGGGACTGTGGTTATGAGCGTATTCATTACGACACTAATGGTTCTGGGGCGCATCGCCGCCCAGCCGGAACTGCTCGGCGAGGGCGGTGAGAGTCCCTTTACCGGCATCGCTGCGGCGACGATTCCGCTCGCAGTAGTCGGGCTTGCGCTGGCGTCATTTTTACACTCTGTTGGTGCTTTCGATCGCAAAGACAAGACGATCTATCTCTACGATCCCGATCAGGCGATCGATCTTTCCAACATCAACGCTGTCTCGGCTCGGACGATCGGTGACGCCACTATACTCACGCTCGAGTACGCCCAACCCGACGGCCAGTACATTGCCGGCCCCCGGCGGATTGTCGTCCCGCCCGAGGTTGCCGACGACGTTCACTCGACAGTCGGCGTGCGCCGACAGTGATTGACGGAGAAAATTGACCAGCGCATTCGTAACCGACTCCCGTCTCGATTCCGCTCGTTGTAGTCGGCCGTTCGTGACTACCGACGCGTCTGATCCGCAGTATCGTCACTTTCCGAATCAGTGTCGTCCGCCTCAGCCGTGAGATCGTCCTCGAGTTTTCGCAATCTGGCCATCATGATTCGCGTGTTTTCGACATCTTCGACGCTGATCCGGACGCCGTCGTAGGTGATCTCTTCACCCTCTTCGACGAGGCGGCCAGCACGATTGAAGATGAAGCCGGCGAGCGTTTCGAACTCCTCGCCTTCTGGAAGGTCGATCTCCATGGCCTCGTTGACGTCTTCGATGTTGACCTCGCCGCGGACGAGGACGGTGCGGTCGTCGATTTCCTCGATGGGCTGTTCCTCGCCGCCCTCGAGGATCTCGCCGATGATCTCTTCGACCATGTCCTCCATCGTCACGAGTCCCTCCGTGGTGCCGAATTCGTCGATAACGATGGCCATGTGCATCCGGTTTTCGCGCATCTCCGTCAGGAGTTCGTCGACGTTTTTCGATTCGGGGACGTGCAGCGTCGGCTGGATGAGATCTGCGAGGTCGAGGTCTTCGGCTTCGGTTTCGCCGTAGTTGAGATCACGGACGAGATCGCGGATATGGACGACGCCCTGCACGTTGTCGAGGCTGCCCTCGTAGACCGGAATGCGGGCGTGGCCGCTCTGGATACAGGTCTCGATGGCCTCGTCGATACTCGCGTCTTTTGGCACCGCGGTCATGTCGAGTCGCGGCGTCATGACCTCCTTGACGATGGTGTTGTTGAACCGAAAGATGCGGGTCAGCATCTCGTGTTCTTCTTCCTCGAGGACGCCCTCTCGCTCCCCGGATTCGATCATCTCCTGAATTTCGTCGCGGGTGACGTAGGGTGACTCAATCGCCCCCGAGGACCCGATGAGCCGATTTACCTGCCTGGTAAGATAATCAAAGAGCACGATCAGCGGGTAGAGCAGGTACTCTGTCGCTTTCAGCGGCTTTGCAATCCGACGGGACCACGAATCGGTGTTTTCGACCGCGTAGGATTTTGGGACGCTTTCACCGAACAGGAGGACAACGGCAGTGATACCAAAGGTTGCCAGCACGACGGCCGTCAGCCCGCCGAAGTAGAGGCCAAGCAGGGCGGTTGCAATCGAGGACATCGCAATATTGACGATGTTATTCCCAACCAAAATCGTCACAAGCAGTCGGTGTGGGTCGTCTTTGAGTTCCTTGACGAGGGTGGCATCTTTGAGTCCCTCCTCGACCATCCCCTCGAGTCGGTGTTTCGGGAGGTTGAACATCGCAATTTCTGACGAGGAGAAGAAGCCAGACAGCAAGATGAGAACGGTAACTGCGACTACGCCGAGGATCGTGATCGTCGAATCCTCGAGTTCGAGCCCGACTACTGATAGCTCGGGAGCAGCAAGCACGGCCTCGAACAGCAGAGATAACGCCATTGATGGAGACGATTGGGCCCGTATCGGTTAACCGTTTTCCATTTCAGGGTAAATCACCGCTGACGACACGTTTACCCGGGTCGTTATCGAACGAACGTCTATGGGAGATGCCGAGACTTCGATCACGTTCTATCGGCTGCAAGGGTGTCCGTACTGTGAGCGAGTTGCCCGCCTGCTCGGCGAGTTGGACCTCGCCTCTCAGTCGCGTTTCGTCGAGCCGTTGCACTCGAAACGCAACGCCGTCAAGCGCGTCGCTGGCGTACGAACGGTGCCGGTAATCGTCGACGAGAACACCGGCGTCACGATGGCCGAAAGCGGAAACATCGTCGACTATCTCGAGGCGACCTACGGCGGCGATTCGGACGCCGACTCCGAGGCGGCAGCCGCCGGAGGTGACGACTAATGCCGGAATTCGACGTCGTCGACCTCGAGCCGGCGTCTCACCCCGAACCCGGCGAGGACGCACCTGCGTTCACCCGACCGCTCGTGACCGACGAGTTCTGGGAGGACCGCTCGCTGTCGTCGGTAGTCACCGAGTCTGAGCGGACAATTCTCGTCTTCACGCCGATGATCGGCTCGTTTCTCGCGACCTACATTTGGGATGAACTGCGCGAGCGGGGCTGGAGCGGCGCTGACGGAACTCAACTCGTCGGCGTCTCGGCTGCGAACCCCTACACCGTCACACGATTTCTCGAGGACAATGACCTCGAGGTGCGGCTCTTCGCGGACCCGGCGAACGACGTGGCACGCGCCTACGGCGTCGAACACGATGTCGACGGCATGGCGGGAATTAGCGAGCCGCGACCCGCGATCATCGCGCTCGATTCGGACGGCACCGTCGAGCACGCCTGGGCCGCAGAGGAGTGGCCGGAGTTTCCCGACTACGACGCACTCGAGTCTGAACTGAATCTCGATCTCGAGTAGGGAGAACCGTCAGTCGGTTCGAGACCGCAGCTAACGCACTGACTCGAGGACGGTATTCTTTTGCCGATTCCGCCGCGAGTGACAGGTATGAACGCGAACGACGCCAGTGACGACCGCGCGATTGCGCGCGCAGCGGATGCACTCGACGATGGCGACCTCGTTGTCTACCCGACCGAAACCGTCTACGGCCTCGCCGCGAACGCACTCGAGTCGGCGGCCGTCGAACGGGTCTTCGAGGTGAAAGGTCGGGACTGGGACAAACCGGTCTCGCTCGCCGTCCCGACGTTCGAGACGGCGCTCGAGGCGGGCTATATCGAGGCAACTGAGCGCGAGCGGGCCTTCGCCGACCGGTTTCTTCCGGGTCCAGTCACGCTCCTCTGTGAACGGACAACTGTCGTCCCCGATGTGCTGACCGCCGGCCGAGAGCGAGTCGGGATTCGCGTGCCGGACTGCGAGCCAGCACTTGCTCTGCTCGAGGCCGCAGACTGTCCGATCACGTCGACGAGCGCCAACGTCAGCGGCCAGCCAAGTGCACGGACGGTCGACGAAATCGACGAGCGAGTCCGGGACGAGGCGGTCGTCCTCGACGGCGGTGAAACGCCGGGTACTGAGAGTACGGTTGTCGACCTCTCGAGCGAGACGATTCACCGTCGCGGCGCGCTCGCTGACGAAATTGAGACGTGGCTCGAGGGTGAAGACGGCGAAGGACGGTAAAAGGAGCGGCGGACGGCGTTATTCGAGAACGTACTGGTCAGCAACGACGCGTTCAGATCGGTGACGGTCGTACCAGCGCGAGAGGTCGTTCGCGAACAGCGTTGTGGTGGTTCGAACGCGCTGGGAGGCCGGCGAGCGAAAGAGTGCGATCAGTGACCACATCGTGCCCGAGGCGATGGCTCCGGCCGCAGAGAGGGTCATCCCAAGCGTGAAGAACGTAAACCCATAGACGAATCCAATCCCCATTGACGGCAGACTCGTTCCTAACGGCACGTTCGCACTCGCGTTGCGAAGCGTCGGGGCGAGAAAGACAATCGAGAGGCCACTTCCGAACATGAAGACGAGGTCTTGCCACATCATCAAAACCACTTACTCGATCACGAGTTAATAACTCTCTCGGTGTTGAAATCGGTTTGGAGGCCGTATACTCACTGATTACGACCACTTTCAAATCCGACGCGTTGCAGACGATGCAACAGGATAATAGTCAGAAAAAGACCACTACTGCTCGGTCGAACTCGCACTGAACGGGCCGTCGTGCCCACGGTCGTCCCGCTCAGTCGCTTATTCGTTCTCGAGGAGGCCGCTTTGCTCGAGGACGCGGCGGCCGGACTGGATGAGTTGGTGCTGGTGTCGTCGGCCGGTCTGGTTGTGGAGGTCGCCATCGCGTTTGACGATCTCTCCGTCGACCAGCACGGTGTCGATGTTCTCGACGCCGGACTGGAAGACAATCGTCTCGACTGGGTTGTGAGACGGCACCGTGTTGATGTCGTCCGTTCGAATCATGGCGATATCCGCACGCTTTCCGGGCGTTAGCGAGCCGACCTCGTCCGCGAGGCCGAGCGCGCGGGCACCCTCAATCGTCGCGAACTCGAGGGCGTCGTGAGCGGTCAGCGAGAGTTCCATGACCTGTTCGCCGGCTTCGACGGTCGGCTGGTTGTCGAGTGCGCGCTGGGTCTGGAGCGCCGTGCGGGTCTGGGTGAACATGTCGCCGCTGACGTTCGAGACGATGTCGACGCCAATCGACGGGATTGCGCCGCCCTCGAGCGTCTCTCGGAGCGGGGGCATGCCCATCCCCATCTGCATCTCGACTTCGGGCGTGATCGAGACGGAGCCACCGGAGTCGCCGATCAGTTCGAACTCCTCGTCAGTGAGGCGGTTGCCGTGGACGTAGTTCAGATCGTCGCCCAAGAGATCGAGTTCCGCGAGCGTCTCGACGCCGCCGGGACCGAGCGAGCCGATGTGCATCGAGGCGGGGATATCGAGTTCGCGCGCGAGTTCGATATCGTGAGTGACGACCTCGTCGCTCGAGTAGTCGGGGCCACGAATCCCCATCGCGAGCGTGAGCAGGTCGTCGTCATCGGCGTCGGCGAATCGCTCGTCGTGCACGCGGCGGATATCGTCTGGGTGCGGTTCCGTGCTCTCGTCCCACCACGTCTCGTTGTCGTCGCCTGGCGTCCCGTGGGCGAAGACGGCACGGATGCCCGCGTCCTCAAGCGCGTCGATTGCCCGGTTCGTGTGGCCGGGCGAGTTGGCGACGTGGAACCAGTCCATCACGGTCGTTGTCCCCGCGTTCAACTGCTCGAGTGCGCCAAAGAGATTGCCCAGGTAGACGTCGTTGGGCGTGTAGTGGCTGCTGATCTCGCCGAGCATCGTCTCGAGGTACTCCATGAACGACCAGTCGCCGGCGACGCCGCGGACGCCAGCCTGCCAGGTGTGGTGGTGGGAGTTGACGAAGCCGGGGAAGACGATGGAGTCGCTCGCGTCGATGGTCTCCGCGCCTGGTGCGTCGATATCGTGACCGATCTCCTCGATTCGGCCATTGTCGACCAACAGGCTCGCGTTCTCGAGAATGCCGTACTCCTCGTCGACGGTGACGATTGTGCCGTTTTCGATCAGCTGGCGTCCGTGCTCGAGTCCGTTTCCGTGGCCCGATCCCTGTCCACGACCGCGTCCGCGCCCGGGATTGCCCTCGTTGGCGCTGCCAATGCCGGCAAAGGAAAGCGCCGCCAGTGCGCCGCCGCTGAGTCCGAGGTAGTTCCGCCGCGAGACGCTCGAGTCGGTTTCGGTGTCAGGTTCGTTCATCATCCAATTGTACCGCCTGAGTGGAGTTGGAATTTCGTTCGGTATATTCCAACTCGTCGCTGGCGCGTGACAGATGCCTCGAGTGGCCGGATTCTGCGTGGTCTGCCGACCAAAACGATTATTGGAAAACACAATAAAGTTACATATACTGACGATGACCGCTTACGCTGCCCTTTCGTCCCCCGTTCGATTCGCACTCGAGGCGGCTGCCCTCGCTATCCTCACCGCCGTATTGCTGGTCGGCGGCACGCAGTCCGGACTCGTCGTGCCGACGATGACGTGGGTAACGCCAGTCCTCATACTCGCGGGCTGTGGCTTGGGAGTACTGTTCTGGTGGTCTTCGACCGACAGCGACCAGGGATTCGTCCACCCTCGGCTGTCCGGACGCACCCTCGTGGCAGGACTGCTCGCCATCCTTGCCGGCGGCGCGCTGTGGATCACATTCGTCCCGTCCGCGTACGGCGCTGATCTGGTCTACGGCGTGCTGGCGCTGGCCTGGACGGCGTTTGTCTGCTCGAGTATTGAGTACTGATTCTGTCAAACCAGTACTCAGTAACGGTTTTCAGAGAAATATATGATGGATTGAATGTAATAGGATCGTATGAGAGAACAAGGGACTGACTGGATGGTGGTATTGATGCCTACGTTTGCATTGGCTGTGTTAGCTTATGGAGTCCTCTCTGGGAGCCTGCTTCTTGCTGTTATTGTGATTCTCTTAGCGTGGATACTCAAGGTGTTATCTCAGATCGAGTCATCAATTTCCAACGAGCAGTAAGCGAGCAACGTCGTTCGAAAGACGTTTTACGTCTTTCGTGACTGAGCGAATCTCTGATTCGCGATGTCCGCGAAACCGTTTGGTTTCGCGTGATGACGAGACGCCGGAGGCGTCTCGAACCACAAGCGAACCCGACGAGAAAACGGTACGTGGGCTGGATCAGTGGCCACTCGCATCGATCAGTCGCCAGCCGTCAGTTGCAGCGCCTGCACAACTGGATCGCCCGTCTCGCTCGAGACGAACGTCGTCGCGAGCCAGGATTCGGCCTGCGTCAGGCGGTACTGCAACGTCGAGGTCGGAATTGCCTCTGCTTCGGCGATTTCCTGAATCGAGTGACGCCGCGGCGAGTCGTAGTAGCCGTACTCGACGGCCAACTCGAGGGCGTCGCGCTGTTTGTAGGGCAACTCCGCCTGCGTTGCGTGCTCGTCGGGCCACTCGCTCGCGCCGTTGACGCGCTCGAACTCGAGGCTGAGTCCCTCGCGGAGGTTCCCCTTGAGTTCGTCATAGATCGGTCGCACGGCCGCGTCGTCTTCGGCGAGAATCCGCCACTTGTACTCGTGGCCGTGCTGTTCGGCGCGACAGAGAACGCCATCCTCGAGATGCGTGGCAGCGAGATACGGTACTGATCGGCAGCCATCGCCTTCGGATTGGCGAGAGTAAATGAGTCGGCGCGTCGGGCGTTCGGCGAGGGTTTCGTACGTCCAGTCGATTGGACAGCCACCCATCCCGCGCACGCTCGAGCAGCGAGTGAGATTCGCCAGTCGGTCGTCGTAGACAGCAAGCGCCTCGCGTGGCCCCGTGACCTCGTCGAGTCGCCACATCGTCTCCGACGTGGCGTGACAGGAGACGGTTCGCGCGTAGAGCCCCGGATGGTCGATGAAGGTGTCCATCAGGTGGTCCGCGCCCCGCTCGTAGGTGATGGTAAAGGCGAATTCGCGCATACAAACCCCAACGCGGTACGGCGGTATCAACGTCACGTTGGCATATACCAACTGCCAGCCTCGCTGCGCTCCTGCGTTGTCGCGCTCGCGTTAGTTTGCCGCGAGCACGTCGTCTGCGATCAGTTCCTCGCGCGCCTCGCTCATCGAGGTGACAACGACGTCACAGTGGGGTTCGACGGCCGGTTTCGGCTCGAAGCCGATTGCGAGACCGGCAACCTCGAGCATCGGGAGATCGTTCGCGCCGTCACCGATGGCGACGCAGTCCTCGAGGGACGCGTCGACGTCGCTTGCGAGGTTCTCGAGGGCGGTGTCTTTGGTGCCCTCGATGAGCGAGCCCGTTACGTCGCCGGTCAGTTCGTCCTCTGCCTCGTTCATCGGCAGTCGGTTCGAGACGATGTGATCGACCGAGACGCCCTCGCGCTCGAGTGCGGTTGCGACGCCGCGTTCGAAGCCGCCGGTCAGAATCGCGGTCGTGACGCCGGCCTCGTTCAGTTCGGCGATCAGGTCCGCTGCACCCTCGCGGAGTTCGACCTTCTCGAAGGCGGCCTGGGCGTCCTCGGCTGGGAGGCCCTCGAGCAGGGCGGCGCGCTTGCGCAGGCTCTCGGCGTAGTCGATTTCGTCGTTCATCGAGGCCTCGGTAATTTCGGCCATGTCGTCGGCGACGCCACAGCGTTCGCCGAGCAGGACGGTCATCTCGGAGTCAGAAAGCGTTCCATCGAAGTCGAAGGCGACGACTGTCATCGACCGGTGATTGTGCGGCCCCCAATAAACCAGTTCAGGTTTTGTGTGGCAGTGTTGCCCCTGCGCGGACTGGACAATGCCCATCGAAGCATCGGGCGTCGACACTGCTTTCGGACGTTCTCACACAGCGGACAGTCACGAGCAGTTATGCATCCGTTCGTGGTGGGCCAGTGTATGACAGACTCGAGGACGACCCTGACACGTCGCGGTGCCGTGGCGGCGACGGCGGCCGGTCTTGCGGGCCTCGCTGGCTGTGCGAGCAGCAGTGACGACCAGGAGAGCCCATCGACCGAGACGAACAGTAGCGAAACGGACACCAACGACTCGGACGACAGCGAGTCAGGCGTGCAGAGCGAAGACGACATACCGGAGATTTCCGGCCCCGAGACGCCGCCGGAGTGGGATCACGCCGAGTTCCGCGCGTGGCTGCTTGATGACGATTCTGGAACCGGCAGCCGGCGCTTCGATTACACTGAGACGATTCCGGATGGATTCGGTGACGACCTCCCGTCGTTTTTCGACGTCTCCGCAGCGACCGTCGACAGCCACCTCTCCCAATCGTCAACGCAGGTCTTCTTCGGCGCGTTCGACGTCGATGCGATGATCGAGGACGCGGCGGCCGCCGATGGCTTCACTGTCACCGACGAGTACCGCGGCTACGGCATCCTCGAGCCAACGAGCGACGGCCCATCGGCTGCAGTCGGGTCGAACGCCATCGTCATCGGCACCGACTACGAACAGCGCGTCGACGCTCGCTACGGCGAGGAAGCACGGCTCGAGGAGGCCGACGAAACGGTCGCCCAACTCTTTGCGGAACTGCCCCACGAGAATACGATTAGCGGCCAGTACGGCAGTCCAACGGGCATCGACATCGCCGCCGAAGAGATCATCCTCTGGGGCGTCTCGAGTCCAGAGCCGATGGCCGACTCGATGACTTGGGTCGCCATTTTCGAGGACGACGTTGAGGTCACCGATGACATGGTTTCGGCGTTTGAAGACATCTCGAGTGACGTGTCCGAGTCCGAACTCGACGGGCAGGTCGTTCGCGTGACGGGCGCACCGCCGGATCTCTCGGAGTGAGTTGCAGTTGGTCGCACTGGGGTGCTCGTAGAAACTATCTCCGCTCGTGACGAGTTCGGCAAAAAAGACTCCGTAATCGGGCTCAGTTCGCGGTCCCGACTCAGTCCTGGCCGTTCAGCGTGATGTAGTCGACGCCGATGATGCGGTCGTCGTCGTTGAGTTCTGCTTTTGCGCCGTCTGGGACCAATCCGTCGACGTTGTAGACGGTCAGTGCCTCTCCACCGATGGTCTCGCGGGCGTTGAACATCCCTGCGATGTTGACGTCGTGTTTGCCCATGACGCTCCCGATGAGACCGATAACGCCCGGCTCGTCCGTGTTGCGCGTGACGACCATCTTCCCGTGCGGGATCGCATCGACGCGGTAGCCATCGACGCGGACGATTCGTGGGTCGTCGCCCGCAAAGAGTGTTCCTTCGACAGTGACGGCGTCGTCGTCGTTGCTCACCGTGACCGAGATGAGGCTCTGGAAGTCCTCTGCCTGACGGGTCTTCGATTCGGTCACGTCGACGCCGCGGTCTTCTGCAATCTGCGGGGCGTTGACGGCGTTGACCTGCCACTCGAGCGGTTCGAAGACGCCCTTGAGCGCCGAGGCGGTGACGAATTCGATGTCCTCGTCGACGATGTCACCTTCATAGGTGACTTCGACGTCTTCGATGCGGCCCTCGAGTAGTTGGGCAGCGACCTTGCCAGCGGTATCTGCGATTTCGATGTAGGGTTCGACACGTGGGAACGCGCTCTCGTCAATCGACGGCGCGTTGAGTGCGTTCGCGACGGGTTCCTCGAGGAGTGCGGCGTTGACCTGTTCGGCCGTCGAGGTCGCGACGTTCTCCTGGGCGGCTTCGGTCGATGCGCCGAGGTGAGGTGTGACGATTACGTCGTCTTGGCCGATCAGCGGGGAGTCCTCAGCGAGTGGTTCCTCCGCGAAAACGTCCAGTGCAGCGCCGGCGACGGTGCCGTCCTCGACTTTCGCCGCGAGCGCGTCTTCTTGGATGATGCCACCGCGGCCGACGTTGACGATGTAGCCGCCCTCGAGCAGGTCGAGTTCGTCTGCGCCGATCAGGCCCTCGGTTTCGGGAGTCAGTGGCGTGTGAATCGTCAGGAAGTCAGCGGCGTCGAGACAGTCCTCGAACTCGACGAGTTCCGCGCCGAGGCGGTCGGCGCGCTCCTCGCTGATGTAGGGATCGTAGGCGACGATATCCATGCCCAGCGCGTCGAGTTTCTTGGCGACCTCCTGGCCGACCCGGCCGAGGCCGACGACGCCAAGCGTCTTGCCGTTGAGTTCTGCGCCGAGATACTCGCTTTTGGCCCACTCGCCGTCTTTCAGGCGGATGTGTGCCTGCGGGATCGATCGGGCGGTCGCGAACGTCATCGCAACCGTGTGTTCGGCGGCCGCGCGAACGTTACCCTCGGGTGCGTTCGCGACGATCACGCCCTCGTCGGTCGCCGCGTCGATATCGATGTTGTCGACGCCGATACCCGCTCGGCCGACGATCACCAGTTCCTCGGCCGCTGCGAGCACCTCTTCGGTGACTTCGGTTCCCGAACGGACGATCAGTCCGTGCGCGTCCGAAACCGCCTCGAGGAGTGCGTCGCCCTCGAGTTCATAGCCCGTTTCGACTTCGTGGCCGGCGTCTCTGAGTACGTCAAGACCCGCATCCGCGATTGGGTCTGTGACCAGCACCTTCATGCGCGAGTCAATCAGGTCGAGTAGGTAAACCCTTCCGTTGTGTCCCTGCCTGGCAAAAACTACACACGTTTGGAGTAATTGAGACGAATCCGAGTTACAATTTCGATTAGTGATTCGGTAGCGCTCATGCTCGCGGCTCGCGCTTGATTCAGTTTCTCCTCATTCACTCGCTCGAGGCAATGAAATCGTCACGCGCCCGCCGTGGTCGGCACAGGCAGTATACTCGAGGCTCCCACCGTAATCCTCGAGGATGAGTTCGACGAGCCAGAGGCCAAGTCCACTGCCGTGGTCGACCTGCGTGACTGGCCGCTCGTTGAACACGCCTGTCTGTTCCGTCTCGGGAATTCCCGGGCCGTTGTCGACGACGTGGACGGTGACAGGTCCCGAGTCATCGACTTCGAGTTTGACGATCGGTTCGGGGGCATCTGTGTGCTCGAGTGCGTTCTCGAGAACCTCGCGAAAGACCGTCTCGAGGCGGTCATCAGCAGCAACCTGCGTGTCGACGGCGTCGGGAAGGATGAGCTGGCTCTGTGGGTGCGCAGCTTGGAGGTCCTCGGCAACGGCAGCGAGGGCGGGCCAGAGCGCGACCGGCCGCGTGGTGGCTTCGTTTTGCAGTGTCGCATCAGCAAGCTCCTTCGCGCGTTCGTTGAGTTCGGCTAACTCCTCGACGGTCGCGACGATATGGGCTGCGTACTCGAGGTGTTCGCCCTCGAGTTCGCGCTCGAGGGTTTCGGCGAAGCCGCCGATTACAGTGAGATCATTGCGGAGATTGTGCCGAAGGATACGGTGGAGAACCTGCAGGTGTTGCTCGCGGTTCTTGAGCCCGGTAATGTCGCGTCCCTCCGGGAGCAGCCAGCGGATGTCGCCGTGGTGGTCCGTCACTGGCCGAATCGAAAAGTCGATAATTGCGGTCCGATCGTTGCCCTGCACGCGGATTTCATCGCGAATCGAGCCACCGTTTGCGGCTCGTTTGACGCCCTCCTGAACGATTTGTTGCGCTCGCTCGTTCGACTGGAACCACACCGCCTCCCACAGTGGCGTGCCGACAATTTCGTCGCGCTCGAGGCCGGCAAACGACAGCGCCGTTTCGTTGGCCTCGATCAGCGTGCCATCTGGCTCGAGGAGGCTGGTGAACTGGTAGGTGTTGTTGAAAACGGCCTCGAAGCGCCGTTCACGGAGTTTCTGTTCAGAAATGTCTCGAAAGAGCCCGGTAAACAGTCGTTTGTCCGCTGTATCTGGGTGTTCTCTGAGACTGACCAGCACGGGAACCTCGTGGCCGTCTTTGTGTAGTGCGGGGAGTTCGATCCCATCCCAGTTGATGTGTTTGTTTCCCGTTCGAAGGTACTTCTCGAGGCCGGCAGCGTGGGCTGGCCGGAGCCGCTTTGGGATCAGGCTGAGTTTCGAACTGCCAATCAACTCTTCGGGTGCGTAGCCAAGCAGTTCTTCGATCGCCGGGTTCGCAAAGACAATTGTGCTGTTTTCGTCGATCGTCAGCACGCCCTCGGAGGTGTTTGCGACAAGCCGTCGAAAGAACCCGTCGTTGTCGTGGGGCTCGAGCGGGGAGGCGACCTCGTCGCCAGCGAGTTCGTCGGCAGTGTCTCCGTCGCCGTCTCCCGACTCCGACGGTCGCCCCGGCTCGTCATCTGACACAAACGAAGACAGACACCGTTTCTGTATAGAAGTTCCGACTTTCCGTCGACAATTAAATAAAAGTTGATTGTCATTCGTGCAATTTCTTCTCAGATATCCAATTATGTGGCCACGTTGAGTTGTCGACGATTGCTGCGTCAACACTGCGGCAAAAGACCTATCGCTCCGACGGACAACCACACAGGTATGGACGACGCCGTTGCAGTCGATTTCGGCGAGGACGGACTCGTTCCCGCCGTTGCACAGGACGCCCAGACGGGTGACATCCTTATGCTCGCGTACGTCTCACCGGAGGCCTTAGAACGGACCCGCGACACCGGGCGCGCTCACTACTACTCCCGAAGCCGTGACGAACTCTGGGAGAAAGGCGCAACCAGCGGCCATACACAGGCCGTCGAGGAGATTCGAGTCGACTGTGACGCCGACACGCTGCTGTACGTCGTCGAGCAGGAGGCCGGCGCCTGCCACACGGGCCATCGGTCCTGTTTCTACCGAACGCTCGAGGGCGAGAACGTCGGCGAGCAAGTGTTCGACCCTGATGCCGTCTACGACGACGAATGAGTCACTCTGCCCACTCGAGCGCCGCTGACGATCACTCGCAATCGCCACTCGAGGCACTCGAGGCCGCCCGCGATCGCTTTGATCAGGCCCAACAGCGCATCGACGCGCAGGGTGAAGAAACCGTCGAGCAGGCGGCTACTGCCTACCGCAACGCAACGACACTGCTCGAGCGGTACGTCGACCGAGCGACCGGCACCGGCCGGGAGAACTTCAAGGCCTACGTCGAACTCGAGGGGCAGTTCGCCACACTCGTCGAGAACCTGCCTGACGACCTCCGCCAGCGCGAGGCCTTCGAGGACGCCCTCGACGCGATCGACAAGCGCCGACTCAGCGAATCCGACTTCGAGACGGCCCACGCAAAACTCGAGCCAGCAGAACGCTACGACGACTTACTCACCGAACGTGAAGACGCACGCGAGGAACTCGAGAACGCCCGGACTGCGGCTGGAGCGCGACTCCGTGAGATCGACGACGAACTCGCAGACCACGAACGCCTGCTCGAGCTCGCGAACGCGGACCTCGATGCGCCAGTTGAACGCCTGCGTGAGCCACTCGAGGCGTACAACGACGCCATCCGCGAAGCCGTCGAAACCTACCGACTCGAGGCGTCCGCCCGCGAGGTGTTCGCACTGCTCGAGCGCAGTCGGTGGTACCCATTCATCAATTACGAACAGCCGCCCGAAGACCTTCGAACGTACGTCACCGACGACCCAGCAGGCGAGTACACGATTCCCGAGTTGCTCGAGTACGCTGAGTACTCCCGGTCGAAACTGGATCACTACGTCGACGATGCGGACCTCCTGAAACGCCGTGTGGCGACCCAGCGAACGTATCTCGATAATATTGATGCTGAGGCGCTGCTGCTCGAGTGGCCGCCGGGGCCGGCGGGTGAACTCCGACAGCGCGTCCGCGAGTATCGCCCGTTCGTCGAGCGAATCGCTGGCGAAGAAGGGGTTGTTGCACTCCGAAACGTCCGCGCGCTCATCGACGACCCAGATATTGATTACGACCGCCTCCAGACGGCCGCCCAGGCAGTTGCCCAACTCACACCCGAAGAGCGCAAGCGACTGGCCAGTGGGCAAATTGCGGACGAACTCGAGGCGCTGCGCGAGGAACGTGCCCAACTCGAGGCCGCGCTCGAAGTAGACGACCCGGTCTGAGCGACCGTTTCGAGTGCTAGTCTCACGCACGGTTAGCGGTTTTTGCCGTTACTGAGACGCATATGTGGCTCGAGTAGTATGCATACTAAACATGAGCGACGACGCGAGCGACGCGAGCGAGGAGTCGGACTGTTCCGAGCGCGGGCTCGGAACACGAAGCGTCCACGCCGGCCAATCGCCGGACCCGGAGACGGGCGCGATGGCCCCGCCGATCTACCAGACGACCTCCTACGTGTTCGACGACGCCGATACGGCTGCGGATCTCTACGCGCTCGAGGCTGAGGGCTACATCTATTCTCGAATCGCGAACCCGACGGTGACCACGCTCGAGGATCGCCTCGCCGCGCTCGAGGGCGGCGCGGGCGCGGTCGCAACGGCCAGTGGGATGGCTGCACTCGACTCCGCAACGCTCGTCCTCGCCGAGGCGGGCGACAACGTGGTCTGTTCGACGGACACCTACGGCGGGACGACCGCGTACTTCTCGAAAACGGCGAGCCGACGGGATATCGAGACGAAATTTGTGCCGACACTCGAGTACGACGCCTACGCCGAGGCTATCGACGAGGACACCGCGTTCGTCCACGTTGAGACGATTGGCAACCCCTCGCTCGTGACGCCGGATTTCGAGCGCGTCGCCGAGATCGCCCACGACAACGGCGTGCCGCTCGTCGTCGACAACACGTTCGCGACACCCGCGCTTTGTCGCCCGCTCGAGCACGGAGCCGACATTGTCTGGGAATCGACGACGAAGTGGCTCCACGGCTCTGGGACGACGGTCGGCGGCGTGCTCATCGACGGCGGCGACTTCGACTGGGGCGCACATGGATACGACGAAATCGCCGGCCCGAACCACGCCTACCACGATGTTGACTTCTCGCGAGACTTTGCCGACGCCCCCTTTGCTGCAACCGTTCGCTTTCGCTCGCTGCGCAGTCTTGGCAACCAGCAATCACCGTTCGACGCCTGGCAAACCCTGCAGGGCCTCGAGTCAATGCCGCTTCGCGTCGACAAACACTGCGAGAACGCCTCTATCGTCGCCGACTACCTCACGGACCACGAGGACGTTGCCTGGGTCACAAACCCCGGCCTCGAGTCCCATCCGACCCACGAGAACGCGACGCGCTATCTCGAGGACTACGGCGGAATGGTTACGTTTGGCCTGAAAGGGGGGTACGAGGCGGGCAAGACCTTCTGCGAGGAAGTCGAGGTCGCCCAGTTCCTCGCGAACATCGGCGACGCAAAGACGCTCGTCATCCACCCTGCGAGTACGACCCACGGACAGCTTACCCCTACAGAGCGCGAAGAAGCCGGTGTGACTGAGGATCTGATCCGGATGTCCGTCGGCATCGAAGACCCCACGGACATTCTGGCCGACCTCGAGCAAGCCATCGACGCGGCGACACGCGCGTGTCGGGAGGGCGAGACACGATGACGACCCAGGACACAGCCGACCTCGGCGAGTTTCAGTTTCTCTCCGGAGAGACCATTCCGAGCCTCGAGGTCGCCTACGAGACCTACGGCGACTTTACGGGCGATAATGCCGTCCTCATCTGTCACGCGTTGACTGGCAGTTCCCACGTGGCGCGCCGACCCGACGCAGGCGACGAAACAGCGGGTCAGGCCCGCGCATGGTGGGGCGACGTCGTCGGCCCTGGGAAAGCCATCGACACCACCGAGTATTACGTCGTCTGTGCGAACGTCCCCGGCTCTTGCTACGGAACCACGGGTCCCTCGAGCGAGAACCCCGAGACTGGCGAGCCTTACGGGACGGATTTCCCACCCGTCACCGTCGGCGATTGGACCCGCGCCCAGCGGAAACTGCTCGACGAACTCGGTGTCGGGCGTCTGCACGCACTCATCGGCGGCAGCGTCGGCGGGATGAACGTCTTAGACTGGTTGCGCCGCTATCCCGACGACATCGGGCGGGCGGGCGTCGTCGCCGCTGCTGGCCGACTCGACGCACAGGTGCTTGCACTCGATACGGTCGCCCGGCGAGCGATCACGAGCGATCCGAACTGGAACGGCGGCCACTACTACGGCGGCCCCGAACCCGAAGACGGCCTCGCTCGAGCCCGCCAGATCGGCCACATCATGTACCTCTCGAAGGCCTCGATGAGCCGCAAGTTCGGCCGTCGCTCGGCGGGCCGCGAAACAGTGCATGAGACCTCGCCGGACCCCGCAGCCGCCTTCTTCCCCTACAGGGAGGTCGAATCGTATCTCGACTATCAGGCCGACAAGTTCGTCGACCGCTTCGACGCCAACAGCTACCTCTACATGACCCGCGCGATGGACGACTTCGACCTCTCGGCGGGCTACGAGGGCGACGCCGACGCGCTTGCCGCCTTCGAGGGCGACCTCCTGCTCCTCTCGTTTACCGGCGACTGGCACTTTACCGTCGAGCAGTCCGAGGCGCTTGCCGAGGCTGCCCGCGAAGCCAACGTCGACGTTGCCCACCACATTGTCGACTCCGACCACGGCCACGACGCATTCCTCGTCGAACCCGAAAAGGTCGGCCCGCCGCTGTCAGCACTGCTCGAGGAGGGCCTCACGGGACGCCTCATCACGGACACTGACGACGAAGACGATACGGACTCGTTCGCGCCAGTCCACACGAGTCTCTTTTCGGATTAGGCACCTCAGCCGAATCCAAGCAGTGAGCGAAGCGTTCGCGTCCGCACGCCACATTCGTCCGCAAACTCGCAGTGTTCACATTTCGAGCGGTTGCTGGTGCGAGCCGGCGGGCCATCCATCCCGCGTACCGTTCGGAGCGCCCGCCGGTAGCGAGCTTTCCGCCGTGTCGTCAACGTAATCGAGCGAATCACGCCGTAGGCCGGATACTCGAGCCAGGCGCGTTCGATGGGCGTCTCGTGTTCCCAGCCGAGTGCCTTCGCGGCCGCGACGGCCTGTACTGACTGGGGCTCCCAGACGCCCTGTTCCGGCGGTTTCCCTGTCGAGACGAGCACCGGCTCGAGTGGGTCTGCAAGGACCTTGTGGACGATGCCACGGCAGTCGCGGCCGGTGAGCAGCGTGTTTCGCACTTCTGGATCACAGAGTCGTTCCCACTGTCCATCCGCTTGCAGCCGGTCGCGCGTCGTCTCGAGTCGGCGCTGATAGGCGGCTGGCTCGAGCGCGAACGGTTCCTCGGCAAGCGTCTCGAGGTCGGCCTCGAGGAGATCGGCATAGCGACTCGAGAGTGCACGGATGGACTCAACCGATGGCGGTGGCTCGCGGTCGTCCTGATCCTGTCGGCGCTGATAGTAGCACTTACGCGGACAGTAGGCGGCAGTTCGCAGGTCGCTGAACGCAACCAGTTGGCGAGACATGCCGTGGTTGGCCGCGCCTTCCGATAAGAAGTCTCGGCTCCCTCAACCTAGAAGTCGACGTCAGTCTCCATCCCTTCGGTCGCGTCCTCGAGGCCGTCCTCGCGAACGTCAGTCGTCATCTGCGCGGAGAGGTCGGCGTCCGCGAGGATGCTGTCGAACTCGTCGCGGTAGCGGTCGTTTGCGGTTCGGGATTCGTCCTCGGCGACGGCGACACGGCGGTAGCGCCGAATGTCGGCTTCGCTCACGTCGTACTCCGTCGCGAGCGTCGCGTTGTCTTCCTCGCGGTTGCGGATCGCCGCGAGGTCGACCTCGTCGGCGTCATCGTTACTAACGAGGTGTAACGACATGCGGGCCTCAAAGACCTCGTCGGGTTCGACACCGAGATCGGCTGCGATTTCCTCGTCGTATTCGTCTTCGTAGAACGACTCTGCGACAATGCTGAGCTCGTCAGTCGAAAGGTCCGTCTCGAATTCGTAGCGCTCTTGCATCTGCGTGATCACGTTCTCGAGGCGTTCCTTGACCGTCCGGTCATCGCGCTCGAGTGATCCGCGCGTGTCTTCCTGTGACTGGGTGACGGTTTCCTCGCCGTCGGTGACGTCGGTGAAGATATCCCGAAGCTCCTCGGTTTTTTCGTTCATGAGTGGACACTCCCGATGGGTGGCTATTTAAGCCTGTTGCCAGCTAACGTTGGGAGTTCTGGGAGTCTCCGTGAACGACAGTAAACGAGAACTTAGTTTTCTATTTTCGCAAGACTGCGTCGGGGTATGGTATGTCATCAGGGGGCAAGAATTAAGGTCACGCCTTCCGCGTGGTTGAACATGAACGTTGTAGCCCAGGCAGATGTGTCTCGAGAGACCTACTGGGGGATCAGTTCCACCGGCTTCGCGGTGTTCTATCTCCTGGCGGCGATTACGATTGCAGTCTTTCTCTATGGTGTTTACCGCCGATTCAGCCGGTATACCGAGGGCGACGATGATCCGTTCGCTCGAGTGAACGACCTGCCGGCGCGCGTCCTCAGCGCGGCCAAGATTGCACTCTCAAACGAGAAACAATTTAACCGCGATCTGTACGGCGGCCTGATGCACGCGTTTATCTTCTGGGGCTTTCTGACCCTGTTTATCGCGACCTCGATTCTCGCTATCGATGGCTACGTCTACGAACCCATCGTGCAGGGGAACTTCTGGGAGGGTGACTTCTATCTGGCCTACCAGTTCATGGTCGACGCGATGGGGCTGTTGTTCGTCGTCGGTATCGGGATGGCGATGTATCGGCGCTACTGGGTCCGTAACGAGCGCCTCTGGGGTCGCCACACCTCGAGCGAGGACGATATCTTCATCTGGACGCTCTTTGGGCTCGGCGTTGGCGGCTTCATCTTGCAGGGACTGCGCATCTACGCGACGGGCATGCCAGAACACGAGGTCGTCAGTTTCGTCGGCTACGGCCTCGGCCTGCTCTTTGGTGCGATTGGCCTCCCGCTTGCGGGTGAACCCGGCGTCAGCACCGCCTCGGGGCTGGTTACCGCCGAAAACCTCCACTGGCTCTCGTGGTGGTCTCACTCCCTGCTTGCCTTTTTCTTCATTGCGTGGATTCCCTACGCCAAGCCCTTCCACATGCTCTCGTCGTTCGCCAACGTCGTCACCCGCGACGAGAAGGCGGGCCAGCGACTCCCGAACGTCCCCGCCGATCTGGACGCGACCAACGCCGACTCTATTGACGATTTCACTTGGAAGGAACTGCTCGACCAGGACGCCTGTACCAAATGCGGACGCTGCTCCTCAGTGTGTCCCGCCAAAGCTTCCGACCGCCCGCTCGACCCGCGTAACGTCATCCTCGACTTGAAGAAGTACCGGGAATCACTCGAGGCCGGTGCCGACGAGCAGCCGATCATCGCCCATGGAGGCACCTCAGTCATCGACACGGAGACGATGGAGTCCTGCATGGCCTGTATGGCCTGTATGGACGCCTGCCCGGTCGAAATCGAGCACCTCCAGTCCTTTACGCGACTCAACCGCCAGCTGACCGATCAGGGTGACGTCGACTCGAGTATGCAGGACGTTTTCCAGAACGTGATGCAAAACGGCAACACGTTCGGCGACTCGGCGCGTAATCGTGGTGACTGGAGCGAGGACCTCGGGTTCGACCTCACTGACGCCCGCGAGGAAGAAGTCGAGTATCTCTGGTACGTCGGCGACTATCCAAGCTACGATGAGCGAAACAAGCGAGTCGCGCGCTCACTCGCCACGATCCTGCAGGAAGCCGACGTGAGCTTCGGCATTCTCTTCGAGGACGAGAAGTCCGACGGCAACGACATCCGCCGGGTCGGCGAGGAACTGCTCTACGTCGAACTGGCCGGCCACCACGTCGAGACGTGGGACGAGTGCGAGTTCGAGAAAATCGTCTGTACGGACCCACACTCCTACAATACGTTCACAAACGAGTACCCCGAGGTCAACTTCGACGAGCACGCCGACGACGAACTGATGCCCTTTGACTACGACGAGCAGTGGAACGCAGACGGCGAGGTCGACGTCCTCCACTGGACACAGGCCGTCGAAGAACTCGTCACCGACGGCGCACTCGATCTCCATGGGACGGAACTCGAGTACACCGTTACCTACCACGACCCGTGTCATCTGGGCCGGTACAACGACGAGTACGAAGCGCCGCGTGACCTCATCGAGGCAACTGGCTGTGACCTCCAGGAGATGCCACGCAACCGCGCCGATTCGTTCTGCTGCGGTGGCGGCGGTGGCGGTCTCTGGATGGACTTCGAGGAAGAGCCAAAGCCAAGCGAGGAACGACTCCGGGAAGCACTCGAGGACACTTCGGCCGGCTCCGCAGTCGAAAAGTTCGTCGTCGCCTGCCCGATGTGCATGACGATGTACGAAGACGGGCGTAAAACCGGTGACTTCGAAGACGAGATCGAAATCGTCGATATCGCAGAGCTGATCGTCGAAGCCATCGGACAGGAGGAGACGGCGGGTCTCGAGGTCGCTGCGAACTGATACGATCTGCCGTAACTGTTTCCTGAAGCAACCGCAGGGTACTGGCGCGATATCTGGCTTGAATTAGTCGCGAAACGAGTCGATCACGTCGCGTTTTTCCACGCTCAACACGATTTGTTCGAGTAGTTCCTGTTGGGTCACCGTTTGTCCCGTCTCGAGACGGATCTCCGCCTGCAGTTCTTCGAGTTGGGATTTCGTCGTGTCCGTGATGGTGACCGACGCACTCATAGGTGGTGTATTGTCTCCGAACCAGAAAATAATTCTGTTGCCATGCTGCTCTCGGTCTACTATCCGAACACGATTTGGTGATTGACGACTCAAACAACCATTTGAGTTCCCGGACAGGCTTTTACCCTCGAGTGAGAGGCCACTGACATGGACCGACTCGCCGGCCGCCTCGTGAAGCGCCTTCGCGATGGTGATCCTGACGAACCAGCCGTCGTCGGCCTCGAGGGCGAGGACGCAGACCAGTTCTTCGACGCGCTCGGCTCCGAAACCTCCCGAGCCGTGCTGCAGGCGTGCTACGAGGAGGGCCGGACCCGCTCTGAGTTGGCTGACGACCTCGAGACGAGCATCCAGAACGTCGGCTACCACGTCGACAAACTCGAGTCTGCGGGCTTGCTCGAGGCGGTCGAGACGCGCTACGGCGAGAACGGCCGGGAGGTAACGGTGTACGAGCCGTCGAAGCGCGCGGTCGTCGTGGCGGCGGGCGAACCCGGACTCGTCGAACGACTCGCCGACGCACTCGAGCGCCTGTTCGCGCCGGTGGTGATCGTGGGCCTACTCTCGATGGTCGCCGGCGTTCTCGCTCGCGGACCTGCGCCAATTGGGATGCTCGGTAGTGACGATGCTGGGGCCGCTGCGACGACAACGACGACCACGACCGTCTCGCCCGCACTCGTGGTCGCGACGACGACGTTTCTGGTCGGGCTGGCCGCTGTCCTCGCTGCGGATCGACTGGGTGTTCTCGAGCGGTCTCGCGAACCCGACGACCGACGCAGCGGCACTGGGCGAGTGTGGTGTGGCGCTCAGTACCGACTGACGCGACTGGGTGTTTTCTCGAGTCTCGCCCTCGCGCTCGGGACATTTCTCGCACTCGACCTCGTCGCGACTGGCACGGGACAGCGTCTCGCGATGGCGGGCTGGCTGGTGGTTCAACTGGCGATTCCGGCCGGCGTCCTCGGTGCGGTGATACTGGCCGCGGTGAACGATGGCCTTCTCGTCAGTTGGCTGGCTGCGAGTGCGCCGTTCGCTGGCATCGGTGGCTATCTGCTTGGGGGGTCGCTTGCACGCAGTGGCTTCGACCCCCTGCTGATTGGTATTAGCCTCGCCCTGATCGCACTCATTGGAACAGCGATCGGCTCGAGTGCCTATCTGCTCGGACGTGCTGTCGCCACGTGGCGAGGTCGGGGGCCGCCCATCTCGACGCGAGTGGCTCTCCTCGTGTTGTGCCACCCCTTCGCAATGGTGCTGATATTCGTCGGATGGCTCCGAATTGGGGGCTAAGTATGGGTGAGACGGATACCACGAACGATGGGTCGAACGACCGAACTCGAGTTATTCCAACTCGAATCAAAGCCATCGCGCTTGCGGTCGGTGTTGGCCACCTGCTGGCTCTCGTCGGCGTGACCGCTGTTCTCGAAGGCGACCCGTTTGGTCCGACACCGAACGAACTCCTCGCTGCAGATCAATACGGGATACTCATGTTCGTCGTGTCCGTCGCCGGCATGATTCTCCTTGGGGCGATTCCGGCCGTCCTCGCCTTGCGATGGCGACTTGTGACTCCGCTTGGGTTCGTCGCTATCGCATTTGGTTGGGCGACCTACCAGACGTGGCTCCGCTCGCTCGAGTCAGTCCCGGGCGCGGGTGCCGGCATCTCGCCGAGTCACCTGTCACTCTATGCGTTTTGGTCGCCACTCATTCTGGTGATCGCGCTTCTCTGTGGCGGCCTCGAGTACGTCGCCCGCAGACGGTTCGGCTGAAAAGAGCGTCGTGGTAGTGGATCGCGGGTAGTCTTAGTCTTCAATCTCAATCGCCGGTCGACCCGGCGCGGCGTTTTTCAGGACGCTGTCGTCGACCTCGTTAGCGGTGACGACTGCGACGTTGGCGTCGAACTCGCGCTCGAGCAGCCATGCCGCAGACTCCAAAGCGTCGTACTCTGCGTCAGGACCGAGCGTCACCTCGAGCGCCTCGCGTTCGGCCTGCAGGTCCTGGCCGTAGTTCGCGGCGGCGTCGCCTTGCTCGCGGATGTGGCTCTCTTGCATGAGTTCGCCGATCAGGTTCGGTGCGTCGCTCTCGATGGCGATCTCGAGGGCGTCGTACTTCCAGTCGGGGGCGATGACGACGTCGATTGCCTGCGGGTCCTCGATGCCGGCGACGTCGATGATGTCGCGAACGTCCTCGCGCGTGTTCGTGACGAGACGACGGCGCTTTGCGACGTGGTCGCGGTCGACGGTTGCGGCCGGCCACGGGGCGTCGACGACGAACTCGTCGTGGCCAAGCGTCTCGTACAGCTCTTCGGCGAGATGCGGTGCGACGGGGGCGAGCAGGCGAACGACTGCGGAGAGGCCACGCTCGTAGGTGTCGGCGTGTGGCTCAGTGTAGTCGGCGTACTGGCGCAGCGTGCGCACGAGATCTTGGGTCTCGCGCAGTGCGCGGTTAAATCGCAGGTCGTCGTACTCCGAGCCTGCGATGGCGATGGTGGCGTCGATCTCCGCGTCGACGTAGTTCGCGATGGCGTCTTTCTCGCCGGCTGGTTCGTCGGTAACGTACGCTTCGACCATCTCCTTGAGTCGACCCAGGAAGGCGTTCGTCGAGCGGACGCCCTCCTCGCTCCAGTCGAAATCGCGCTCTGGCTGGGCGGCCTGCATCATGAACAGGCGAGCAGTGTCCGCGCCGTACTCCTCGACGATCCGCTGGGGCGAGACCGTGTTTCCAACGGATTTGGACATCTTCTCGCCCTCGAGTTGGACCATCCCCTGTGCGAGCAGGTTCGTGAAGGGTTCGCGATGCTCGAGGCCTTCGTGGTCTGCGAGGACCTTGGTGAAGAATCGCGAGTACAGCAGGTGCATTACGGCGTGTTCGATGCCGCCGACGTACTGATCGACCGGCATCCAGTCGTTTGCCCGCTCGAGATCGAACGGCGCGTCCTCGAGGTCCGGCGAGACGTACCGCAGGAAGTACCACGAGGAGTCGACGAAGGTGTCCATCGTGTCCGTCTCGCGGGTGGCGTCGCCGCCACAGGCGGGACAGGTCGTCTGTTTCCACTCCTCGGCAGCGTCGAGCGGGTTGCCGGTCGTGTTGATGAACTCTGGCAGTTCGACTGGCAGGTCCTCGTCGGGGACCATCACGGCACCGCAGTCGTCGTGACAGTGGACGACCGGAATCGGCGTTCCCCAGTAGCGCTGGCGGGAGATCCCCCAGTCGCGCAGTTGATACTGAGTCGCCTCTTCGGCGCTGTCGATGTCCGCAGTCAGGCGCTCGCGGGCTTCGGCGCTTGCCGTGCCGTTGTACTCGCCGGAGTTGACGAGCACGCCGTCGTCAGTGTACGCCGCTTCACTGATGTCCGGAATTTCGGGCTCTTCGCCCTCATCGGGTTCGGGGGCGACGACCGGGACGATTTCCTCATCCATCTTCTGTGCGAAGGCGTGGTCGCGCTCGTCGTGGCCGGGAACGGCCATCAGCGCGCCGGTACCCACGTCCGAGAGGACGAAGTCTGCGACGTAGACGGGAATCTCCTCGCCCGTCGCGGGGTTGGTCGCCGTCAGGTCGGTCGCGACGCCGTTTGGCTCGTCGCCGTCCGGATCGGCCTCGTGATCGATGAAGTGGCGAACGTCGTCGTCTTCCTCGGCGACTTGCTCGCTGATTGGGTGATCCGGTGCGAGCGCGAAGAAGGTCGCGCCGTGAATCGTATCGAGACGCGTCGTAAACGCCGTCACCGCGCCGTGGCCCGAAATGTCGAAGTCGACTTCAGCGCCGTACTGGCGGCCGATCCAGTTGCGCTGCATCTGGCGCACCGAGTTCGGCCACCCTTCTAAGTCATCAATATCCTCGAGCAGTTCGTCCGCGTACTCGGTGATTTTGAGGAACCACTGCTCGAGTTCGCGCTGCTCGACGGGGGTATCACAGCGCCAACAGAGTTCGTCGTCGCCTTCGACCTGCTCGTCGGCGAGGACGGTTTCGCACTCGGGACACCAGTTGACTTCGGCGTCGCGGCGTTCGATGAGGTCTTCCTCGTGAAAGCGGGTAAAGAGCCACTGATTCCACTGGTAGTACTCCGGGTTGCAGGTTGCGATTTCGCGGTCCCAGTCGTAGCCAAAGCCCATCGCGTGCATCTGGTCGCGCATCGTATCGATGCAGTCGACCGTCCAGTCACGCGGGTTGGTATCGCGCTCTTTGGCTGCGTTTTCGGCGGGGAGGCCAAAGGCGTCCCAGCCCATCGGGTGGAGGACGCTATCGCCACACATCCGGCGGTAGCGGGCATAGGCGTCCGTAATCGTGTAGTTTCGGACGTGGCCCATGTGGAGTTTGCCCGACGGATAGGGGTACATTCCCAGCACGTACGTCGGTTCCTCGACGTCGTCGGACGTTCGATACACGTCTGCGTCGTCCCACGCCGCTTGCCAGCGCCGCTCGACTGCCGCGTGGTCGTATCCCGCGTCGCTCATTTGCTTATATACGAGTGGGCGGGTCGTCTCCCTATAGCTTTCCATCCGCTGGCTTCCGTTCTCATGATTGTGGTCGGGTTCGTAACGCCTCGAGAAATTCGTCGTCGACTTGATTTGCTGACCCAAAAATCGGGGCTTCGCTATTCGATGTCTATCTCTTTGGACTCGTCGCTACCGACGACTTTCGGCAGTCGCACCGTCAGGACGCCGTTTTCGTAGCCCGCAGAAATCTCGTCTTCTTCGACCGGCTCGGGCAGGCGAATGCGACGGTTCGCCGTCTTCCGACTTCGCTCACGACGGATGTAGTCGCCGTCGGTGAACTCGAGTTCGTCTTCCCGATTGGCCTCGAGACGCAGCGTGCCCTCCGAGAGCGTCAGTTCGATGTCATCGGTCTCGTAGCCGGGGAGGTCGGCCGTGACGACGAACTCGTCTGCGGTGTCAGCGACGTCGACTGCCACGGAGCCAGGAACCTGTAGGCCGCCGCTTGCGACGCCTTCTTCGACCTGTCGGCTGACGCGGTCGAGCATGTCCTCGATTTCGTCGAATGGGTTTCCTCGCATACTTTCTCCTACGGGACGAAGCGAGATAAATTCTGCCCGTGCCTCGAGGACAGAACGTCACTCAAGGTGGTTGTTATCTTTCGTGCACGTATCGATCCAGTGTTGTATAACTATTCGATCGGTTATGCGCTCTCGCTATCCGAACTATCTGATAGCCTATTTGGTTATAACGCGAACTTATTTTTGGAGAGAATATCGGCTGACTTTGATACCTACAAAATACTAATACTATAAAAATGAAATCAAATTATGAAGCTACAGACCGAATCCCTCGGAAAAGACTACGGGAACGGTTCCTGGGGAATTCGTGATGTAACGCTCGAGTTCGAGGATGGTATCCACGGACTTCTGGGACCGAACGGTGCCGGAAAATCGACATTGATGGGGATTCTCACAACCGTTTTGAAACCGACGACTGGCACTGCCTACTGGAACGGAACCGATATTGTGGAGTCACCAGATACAGTCCGTCACGTCCTCGGATATCTTCCGCAGGAGTTCGGTGTCTATCCCGATCTCACGCTCGAGGAATTTCTCGAGTACATTGCGGCACTGCGTGGACTCGATTCGGAGACTGCGAGCGCACGAATAGGGGAATTGCTCGAACTGACCAACCTGACAGCTGTTCGATCCCGAAAGTTGAGAACGTTTTCTGGAGGCATGCGTCAGCGGGCTGGTATCGCGCAGGCGTTACTCAACGATCCGGAGTTACTCATCGTTGACGAACCGACTGTTGGACTCGATCCAGCGGAACGCGTTCGACTTCGGAACGCCTTGGGCAATGCCGGTGCTGACCGGATGGTAATTCTTTCAACCCACATTGTGCCGGATATCGAGGCTACCGCGAAGACAGTCGCGGTTCTCGATTCTGGACGCGTTGTTACTCACTCTGAAACCGAAGCGATTGTAGATCAAATGACCGGATCTGTCTACGAATGTTGTGTCTCACGGTCTGAACTCCCGTCGCTCAGGGATCGGTACCAGATCTGTCATACAGTTCAACACGCTGACGGAGTGGACGTTCGAGTCATTGCGGAAACGCCTCCGACCGATAACGCCGAGCGTGTGACTCCTTCGCTCGAGGATGCATATCTCGACATGATTTCGGTGGACAATGGTCAGTAACAGACGGAAAATCTACGCCGTTGCCCGCGCGGATTTACTGCAACGAATCCGCTCGCGTCGATTGGTCGCTGTTTTGGCGGTGGTCGCATATCTCGGCTACATCGTCAATAGCGGACAGATCGAGTTGTCCTATCAAATCCAAGACGGTGATACGTACGTCAACTATTATGGTGAACCCACTGCAGACGTCATCGGAATCAAGGCGGGTCTCACCGGTTCAGTAATACTCCTGTTCGGGGGCTTTTTCCTCGTGAAAAACACCCTCGAACGTGACCGGTTGCACGATGTCGACCGGTTGATCGCAAGTATGCCGGTGTCCGATCGAACGTATCTCTTTGGCAAGTGGCTGAGTAATATTGCACTCACCGGTGTTGTCGTTGCGACACTCGGATTCGTGGCGATAACCTACCATCTGGTCAACGGCGTTGGGACGACGGATCCGATCGCGCTGCTGGTCCCGCTACTCCTGCTCGCGCTCCCGGTGGGTGCGTTCGTCGGTGCGGTAGCGTTGCTGTTCGAGACGGTCGACCGACTCGACGGGACGCTCGGAAACATTGGGTACTTCTTCCTGGCGATGATCGCGCTGGTCGGTATCACGCCTGCGAGTGAGGCGCTCCCGGAGGATATTCCACGTTGGCTCATGGCGCTCGATCTCGTTGGATTGCTTGCAGTCTACGAGGTGACTGTTAGCGCAGCACTGGACGAGATCCCGGGATACAATGGGGGCCTTCCAGCCTTGGGAACATTCGGTGGAGACGAAGCGTTCACTATGACGGTCGAGAGCTGGCCGATTTGGGCGGTCTTCCAGCGACTCGGTCTTCTCGCGGTTTCGGCCGGGATCGTCCTCGCCGCAACGATCGCATTTACTCGAGTGGATTCGGGCTCGAGTCCGTCGTCACCGGATCGATCCGGACTGACGGCGTGGATCCCTTCCACCGGCTCTGCGGGTAGTAACACAGGACAGGAATCCGAGAATCCCACTGACGGTGGGATGGCTGTATCGGATTCCGGTGGTGTCCATCCGGATGCAGGTGAGTCGTCAACGATCGACGTTTCGTCGTTGACGAGCGTGGAAACGCGCGATGCGAGTGGATTTGGACGACTCGTCGATGCAGAGCTTCGATTGGCGCTTCGGGGACGGCAACGGTGGTGGTACGCCGGTGCGCTTGGATTCGTTTTCGTTCCGCTTTTCAGCCTCGTCACCGCTGGTTCGGCAGACGTCCCGGTCGATACCTTCCGGCAACTAGCTCTTCCGCTCGCGTACGTGTGGCCGATATTCATCTGGTCCGCGATGGGCGTTCGTCCGAGCCAACACCAGATGACAGAACTCGTGTGGTCGTCTCAACGACCGGTCGGTCAACTGCTCTCGGAGTGGATTGCTGGCGTTCTCGTGGCCATCGGTATCGGGAGTGGGTTGCTTGTCGCGTTCCTCGCAGCGGGCGAGACAGCACTGGCTCTCGGATTCGCGAGTGCCATCCTGTTTGCCCCGTCGCTGGCCATTGCGGCAGGTATCTGGAGTCGAACGCCTCGAATGTTCGAACTTACCTACCTGCTCCTGTGGTATTTTGGCCCGCTCAACGGCGGCGTTCCGGTCGATTTCATCGGTGTGACGACAGCTAGCCTCGAGCAAGGCGTTCCAATCGCGTTCATTGGGGCAAGCGTCGTCTTGCTCGGTGTTGCACTCGCTCGCCGTAAATCCGAGATCCAATAGCTTCTCTGTACGGCCCAACGATTCGGCTCCTTCGACAGTGTCTCGGATTCCTTCTTGAGTGCGTTTGTACAATACTGGATTACGTGAGCCGACGGACTCGAGTCCGAGTTCGAACCCGCGTTACTCGTGGCCAGTACCCGACGAGTTTGGGTCCGGCCCGACCAGCAGTTCGGGGGCGACCCGACAGCCGCAGGGCTTGACGTAGGCGTTGCCGGGGCCGAGCACGACGGTCATCGTCGTCGGGTTGCCACAGGCGGAACAGGTGCCGAGGACTGACGACTCGTCGGCTGGCTCGTCGCCAGTGGTATCGGCGGTCATCGGCGCTGCCCGCTGGTTGAGTGACTAGCCTCGAGTCGTCGTGTCGGGTCCTCGAGTGGTGGTGCTGGTGCTCGAGGTGTGCGATTCGACTGGTGTGCGGGATGTTTATATCCCGGTAGAATGAACGGAATCATGCTTGCAAAACCTTGTGGGGTTTTGGAAGCCGTCTCGGGTGCTCTAACACCCGGGGCATTTCATTCATGCCCGGTTTGGCTTCCAGTTGGAATGTTGATGTGTGGTGACTTATATCTACTGTTATGTGAGGAGAATAGATGTGTGTCCGGCAGTGGGTAGACAGGGTGTTTCGACGTCAGAGAGTGTGTGGGAGGGCCGTACATACGGTTCAAACACCAAATGAGAACACGACTGCTCGACCCGTGTGCATACTGACGGTTGGCGCTCTCTCACGTTCAGCCCCGGTTTGCACGAACCAAACGGTTATTGGGCCCCGTCACGATAGTCAGAGTATGAGCCAAGGACGCGATGACGCGGGCCGGTTCGAGGAGTCCGTTACCGAACAAGATATCCTCAAAGTATTCGACTACGAGGATGATCCAGTCCTCACAGCGCCAGAAGTTGCTGACGGTCTTCGGCGATTTGGGAAGCAAATCACCCCTGAAGGGGTCCGAAACCGACTTGGTGAGATGGACGAGAAAGGTCTTGTAAGCCGCAAAAAGCTCGGTGCGAGAGCTGTGGGATGGTGGGCAGAGGTAGCCCCCGAACTTGATTCTACCACTGCCGACACGATTGACTCGAGAAAAGAGTCTGACGAGTGGGAGGAATTGTAGCGAGAGATGGCGACAGTGTTGTTGCATCCAGACGTAGAGAAGGAACTGGACTCTCTCCCAAACGATATCGAGGATCGAATTCGATCAAAATTGACTGAGGCTGGGGAGAATCCGGACCGTCACCTCAAACCGCTTAACGGACGAGATGAGTACTCGCTCCGCATCGGGAAACGACGAGCAATTATCGATTGGATCCACGAACAGGACGAACTTCGCGTCCTGGAACTCGATACTCGAGACACAGTATATCAGTAGAACAGCCAATCGCGACTCGAGGCGGCGGGTTCCGATCATCGTCGGAGTCGCTCGTCGAGACCGGTTGGCCTGACCAGTATCAGGATTGTGCCCACTCGAGGGCCGCCTCGAGGTCGGTAAAGTTCTCAACATCAGCGCCGTCGGACTCGATAGTCGATTTTACTGCCAACGCTGTGATTCCCGGGGCGACGAAGCCGGCTTTTTCGACGCCCGCGTAGGCGATGTTCGTGGACCAGGCGTCGCGCATGAACTCCTGGGTCTCTTTGGGCAGTTGCGTCGTTTCACCGAACACAGCAAGCGTCGCGTCGATATCGGCTCGTTTCCCACGTTCGCGATAGTGATCGCTTGCCGCCTCGAGGTCGCCATCGGCGAAGCCCTGCCAGCCGGTCATATCCCAGATGCCAACGCGACCGCGTTTTTCGAAGCCCCACTCGTACTCTGCCGGGTCTGCAAATGTGCTCGATTGCATACCTGCTGCTACCGAGCATCCAGTTATAAAGCGTCTTGCTAACTGTGTCGTGACGGGCGCTAATACGGGTTTAGAGGTGGTGATCTCGAGACAGCAACCCGGCTTACTTGACGACGTGTTCCGTATCGTACGATCCCAGCCGGCGCACCCAGCCATTCTCCGCGAGCGCTTCAATCTCCTCGAGTGCGTCCTGCGTTCGCGTCTCGTACAGGCCGGCCTCGATATCGATGTGGAAGACGTAATCGCCCAGTCGCTGGCCGCTCGGGCGCGACTCGACGCGGGCCATGTTGATATCGCGCTCGGCGAAGGGCTCGAGCATCTCGAGCAAGAGCCCGGGGTAGTCAACGTCGGGGTAGACGACGAGCGAGGTCTTGCCGCCGCCACTCGAGCGCGCGTCGGTCGGCGCGATGGCGAAGAAGCGGGTCGCGTTCGAGTCCTGATCCTGAATATCCTCCGCGAGCACCTCGAGATTCGTTCCGTTCTCGGAATTTGCGGGGTGGCCGATTCCTGCCACCGACGGATCGTCGCGGGCGAACTCGACGCCCTGGGCCGTGCTTGCGACGGCCTCGAGCGTCGCGTCCGGGAACTCTCGCTCGAGGTAGGATCGACACTGTGCGAGTGCCTGGGAGTGGCTGGCGATGGTGTCGAAGCCTTCACCCTGGGCGAGTAAGGCGTGGCGGATCGGCGTGACGATTTCGCGGACGACGGCGACGTCGTACTCTGCGAGCGCGTCCAGACTCTCCGTGACGGAGCCTTCGATACTGTTCTCGATAGGAATCACGCCGCGGTCGTACTCGCCGGTCGCGACGGCGTCGACGATTGCCGTCACCGACTGGCGGAAATCGATTTCGCCGTCATCAGCGACTGCCGTCGTCGCGCGATGCGAATAGGTCCCTTCAGGTCCGAGCGTCACTGCAGTCATTGGTGCCCTCTAACAGGGTTGGCGTCAAAAGAACGTCGGGATAGCACTCAGTTGCACAGCAATGGCTCTTGATATCGACTGACTGCCCGAAAAATCCCGTGCCCCAACGGTTTCCGTCACTCCTCGAGGTGGTCGATTCCTTGCTTCGAGACGTTCGCCTCCGTAATCTCGCCCGGCATCCAGTCTGGTTTGTCGTCAGGCGCAGTCTGCTCCCACGCCCACCCTTCGTAAATGTGGACTTTATCCGTGCCCTTCTCGCGGAGTTGCAGTTCAACACGCTCTGCATCCTCCTCGCTCGAGCCAGGCTCGAGGCGTCGGGCTGCTTTCAGTGCCGCCTGTCGGGGCGTGTTCCCTGAGAAGACACTTGTTTCCTCCCCGCTCGATTCCCGCAGTGCGAAGTTGCGCTTACCGTCTTCACGTACCATATATTTCGCCTCCGTGTCAATCCAGCACACGGCCCGACATAAAGATATCCCCGCAAATCGACCGACTGCGGCGGTATCTTTAAGTAATTCGCCTGCGGATCATACCCGCACTACCTGCAATTTGTGACACTCGTTACCTTCCTAGATAGTCTCTCGAATCAGTGAATTTGGGGGTCATCTGATGTGCCGTCGAAAACACTTAAGTATATCCTACGGCGAAGTTCGGCATAGAATCCCGCGATGGTACGGAAAAAGAAGCTGAGTCCAAGCGGTGCGAAAGACGACGACGGTAACTATCACAACGTACACCTCAACCTCCACGAGGATGAACTCGCAGTCGCGGGCATGGATATCGGTGACGAGGTCTTCGTCCGAGTCCGAGACGGCAAAATCATCATCCAAAAGGCAGACGAAGAAGAGGTCGAACACGAGTTCTAAACCGACCTTTTGCTCTGCGCTCACAGCGGCGACGAGCGCCGCTGTTCGCTCGGCAAAATCTTCAAAAGAGCACTCCGAGCTCTTTTGGACTGGGCGATTCCTTCGGAATCGCTTGCAGTCGGGCGGCAGCGCCGCCCGACGACCTCGCGGGATCGAAGATCCCGCTTAGCTTCGATGAAAAGCACTCCTCTCTCCGTTCTCTCGCTCCTGTTAGTCGCTCGTTCACATCGGTCGTCGGCCCGCTCGCTCGTTATACTCGCTCGCGGTAGCATTGCTGGTCACGGTTGAAAGCCGACCCTGTCCTCGAAAAAGCGGAATTGAGATCGATCAGCGCAGTGCCGCGAGATCGAACTCGAAGCCTGCTACGGGCACCTCGAGGTCGTGCTCGACGAGCACCTTTGGATGTACCTCGCCGATGACGCCGACTTCCTCGCCATCGATGACGACGCTCGCCGTTCGACCCGAAATGTAGGTGGGGTGTTCCGTCGGCGGCGTCTCGAGGTCGACATCGAACTTGCGACAGAGCGCCTGCAGGCGCGCTTTGGCGTCCTCGTAGCCCGCATCGTGGCTTGCGAGGACGGCACCGACGCGGCGGCGTTCCGTAACGCCAGTATTTTCGCTTTCATCGACTTCAGCGGTGAACCCGATTTCCGCGAGATCCTGCGGGTACGCGCGGTGGGTGTTGCGCTCTAAGACCATCAATAGTGATGGCGTGACCCATGTCCGAAGCATGGTGAAGTCCTCGCTGTAGGGGCCTTTGATCGTCGCTGGCTTGCCCGCGCCGTAGACATCGTCGTCGGGCGAGACGTCGACGCGCTCGTAGTTCTCCTCCTCGCTGATCATGTGGAAGTTCAGCAGATCCTCGAAGCCGAGGCCGACGAGTTGCTCGCGGACGGATCGCTCGAGGCGAGAGCGCTCGTGGCGGCCACCGACGGTTCCCACGTCGGGATAGCGCGGCTCGAGTTCGTTGAACCCGTAGGCGCGCCCGAGGTCGTCGATGACGTCCAGCGGATGAAGGACGTCGACGCGGTACGGTGGGATCGTGACGTCGTAGACGAGAGTGTCTGTTGGCGCGTCGCCGCCAGCCTGCGTCTCGCCCGAACCGTCTGGGGTGTCGCGTTCCTCGAGTCCATCTCGATCCGCAAGCGGTGTGATGGTGCTCTCGTCTTCATCTGTCTCTCCGTCCGTGCGTTTCGTGGCGTCGAGTCCCGACCGTTCGGCCAGATCAATCACGTCCTCGGGGTCGAGATCAATGCCAAGAATGGTCTCGATTCGACTGTGGGCGACCGTCTTCGTCTTCGTGGAGAGATCCGGCCGAACGAGTTCGTGATCTGGATAGTTGACCGTGACCTCCTCGATGGTTGCGCCGCGCGCCGCGAGGGCGTAGCAGACGATGTTCAGCATCTTATCAATCGTCCACTGGTCCGTGCCGGTCATCTCGACGAACAGGTCTCTCGAGTCGGTCGTGACCTCGGTGCGCCGGCCGTTGATCACCGGCGGGAACGAGAACAGCCCGAGATCGTCGTAGATCGCTGGGTAGCGCTCGTACTCACTGACGAGGTCGGCGTAGGTCTGGCCGGTCTGGTGGTCCTCGAGAACGCCTGCGGGCGACATCTCGTCGTTCGAATCGAGTGGGACGAATGTGTCTTCTTCAGGTTCGACGCCGACGTACTCGATGGTTGGGTTGCCCTCGGTGGGCGCAGTCCCTTTTATCATCGTCAGGTCGTGAATCCCAATCGCGCCCTTCGCGCGCTTGCGCCCCATCGTCGCGTGCAGTTTCTCCTGTAACTGGATGAGCGAGTCGAGGCTGTCCTCGTCGAGGTTCACGTCGCGGATGATCGCCCCAGTGACGTACGGGCGCTCCTCGGGGACGGAGTCAGCGACCTCGATGGTCCACTCGGCCGAGTTCGTCGAGGGAACGTGCACACCTCGAGAGTCGCCGTACTGGTAGCCAAGCGAGCGGGCGACGCCTTCGACCGAGAGCCGGTCGAGACGGTCCGGCGCGAACTCGAGTTCGAACGCACCGTCTTCGGTTCGACCTTCGAACTCGAGGCCGAGGCCGAACAGGTCCTCCTTGAGTTGCTCGTCGTCCGTGTCGTCGCGGTCGGTCAGCGCACGCAGTTCGTCAGGGTCGATATCGACAGTGGGCATCAGTAGGTCACCTCCGTGTTGCGAAGCAGATCCAGATCACACAGCGTGCCGTGGATGTCGCGAATGTCCTCGAAGCCGTACATCAGCATGAGCAGGCGCTCGAGAGCGAGTCCCCAGGCCATCACGTCGCACTCCACGCCGAGTGGCTCGAGCATCTCCTCGCGGAAAATACCGGAGTTGCCGATTTCGACCAACTCGCCCGTTGTCGGATGCGTGCCGAACAGCTCGAAGCTTGGCTCGGTGTAGGGGTTGTAGTGGGGTTTGAACTGGATGTCCGTGATGCCGAACTGGGCGTAAAACTCCTCGAAGGTGCCCATCAGATCGCGCACGGAGAGGTCCTTAGCCATCACCCAGCCCTCGATCTGGAAGAACTCGAGCAAGTGAGTCGGATCGAGCGTATCGTTCCGGTACACCTTCTCGACGCTGAAGAAGCGTGCGGGCGGTTCAATCTCGCCGATTTCCTCACCCGAGAGATAGCGCGTCGACAGCGAGGTCGTGTGTCCCCGCAGCGCGAGCGCGCGGGCGAAGTCCTCGTCCCACGGCGAGTGATAGCCCTCGCCGTCCGGGCCGACGCCCTGGCGGTGTGCCTGCTCGACATCCGAGACGAGCCCCTCGGGGAGGTCGTCGATGTGCGTCGGCTCCTCGAGTGCGAACCGATCCCAGTGCGTTCGTGCTGGGTGGTCCTGCGGCATGAACAGGCAGTCATTGATCCAGAAGTCCGCATCGACGTGCGGGCCTTCCATCTCCTGAAAGCCCATCCCGACGAGGACGTCTTTGACGCGCTCGGCTGTCTGGCGCAGGATGTGGACGTTGCCGCCCTCGAAGCGCTCGGCGTCGGCTTCGACGTTGTATTCGGCGAACTCGACATCCTCCCACTCCCCGCTGGTCAGGAGTTCTGGCGTCACCTGGCCGACAGTCTCGGCGGTCTCGAGACCGGCCATCAGTTCCGTCACGGCAAGTTCGGTTAGCGTCACCTCACGAACTGTTGTCTCCGAAATCTCGACGAGGCCGCGCCGCTCGAGTTGCTCGAGCGTCCCCTCGTCGATATCGACGCTATCGACGGGCGTCTCGTCTGCGCCCTCGAGTTCGGCGAGCGCGTTGGCCTCCGCGTCGGCTGTGGGGTCGGCGTCGGCATCTGCTGTAATCTCGCCGCTATCGATTACGCCGTAGCCCTTGCGCGCGTAGTTCGAGAGTGCGATGTCGACGCCCGGCCCCTCGAGTCCCGACTGGCCGATAACTCGGCCCATCTGGGCTGGCTCGTCGTCCGCGCCGGCCTCGAGTGCGGCCTCGTAGAGCGTGATCTCGGGCAACTGGCTGTTGGCGTACTCGCTCCCTTCGTCGGTGAGTGTGAGCGTTTCGTCGACTCGTTCGGCGACGGCGACCAGCCCCTCGTCCTCGAGTTCGAAGACAGCGCCGGTGACGGTTTCCGGCGGGAGTTGGGTCGCCGCGGCGAGGGCGTCGACGGACTGTGCGTCGTCCGCGGTTGCGGCCTCCAAGACCGCGACCTGTGATTCTGGAAGTTGCATTCGCTTGGTTGAATGGCTGCGTGGGTGTCAGTTAGCGGTTCCGACTCGCACCGGCCGGCAGTTGGTGCACCGACCGACCGCACTCGAGCAGACGGTTTCGCCGCGTCGTCCCGATATGGGACCGTTGGACGCGAGTCCACCGTCTCGAGGCCGTTAGGCGAAGAAAAAGCCGAATCCCGGGTGTGTCTGCTGTGGCTGGCTGGCGACGCCTCCGGCGTGGGATTCGGGTGCCATGTACAGTCGATGTAAGCACGCGAGCAAAAACGTTGCGAGATAGTGGCAGACGAGACTCGTTGGCAAAGAACTAACCGACTCCCTGCGCCACTCGAGGCTATGACTGACTACACCGTCGCGTTCATCGGCACCGGCGACGCGGCCGACCTGACCAATCCAGGCCCCGACGGCTTCGCGATGAACTACTACCACGCAGAGGCCTACGAGGCTCTCGAGAACTGTACGCTCGCTGCCTGTGCGGATATCGACGCCGACCGCGCGGCCGCCTTCGCCGACGAGTTCGATATCGCGGGCGAACACACGTACGCGGATTACGAGACGATGCTCGCCAAAGCCGAGCCCGATATCGTCTCGATCTCCGTCTGGCCGGACATCCACGCCGACGTGGTCATCGACTGCGCCCGCGCCGACAGCGTCGAGGCGATCCACTGCGAGAAGCCCATGGACCTCACCTGGGACGGCGCAGAGCGAATGGCTCGAGTCTGCCAGCAACGCGGCGTCCAACTCACGTTCAACCACATGCGCCGGTTCAAGCCGACGTGGGTTGAGGCCCGCGACCTCATCGAGTCGGGCGAAATCGGCTCTCTCGAGCGCGTCGAACTCTCACTTGGAAACATCTACGACGGCGGCACGCACGAGTTCGATTTCGCGACCGGCGTGGTCGGCGACCGCCCGGCGGAGTGGGTGCTCGGCCAGATCGACTATCGCGAGGAGAACCGCTGGTTCGGCGTGCACAACGAGAATCAGGCGTTCGCCCAGTGGGAGTACGACAACGGCGTGTACGGCGTCGTCACCACCGGCAAGGGGAACTCGCTCATCCCCGCACACATGCGCTTTACCGGCACCGACGGCGTCCTCGACGTGAATCCGGACGACGAAGACGCGGACAACGTCGTCCGCTGGCGCGGCCACGGCGAGGCCGACTGGAACCGACGCACGCTCGAGGAAGGTGCCTGGACGGACCCGATCAACGACGCCATTGCGCACGTCGTCGAGTGTCTCGAGACCGGCGCAGAACCGGAACTCAGCGCACGACGGGCGCTCAACACGACCGAAATTATCTTCGGCATCTGGGAGTCCGCCCGCCGCCGCGGCCGCGTGGACTTCCCGCTCGAGATAGAGGGGAATCCACTCCACGAGATGGTCGAGTCGGGCGCGCTCGAGCCCGACCCTGCTGCTGACTAACTAAGACTCACCCGTTCGAGACCCGCGTCGTCTCGAGCGTTCCCGAATCGACCCAGACGAATCCCGACTGCTCGGCGGCCGCTTTCGCCTCGCGGAGCGCGCCGGGGTCGAACGGGTCCTCGTATCGGAGGCGCGTCTCCTCGGGTTCCATCGCGGGCAGTTCCGGCAGGAACTCCTCATCCTCGAGCAGGCCACGAACGGAGACGTTGCCGCCAGCGCCGAGTGCGGCCCCGAGCGCTCGGTAGCGGTCGGTGTCGCTTTCCCATTCGACGTCGCTGCCGAAGGAGTCGTTCGAGACGCGGGCCGTGGTCGACGATCCTGACAGCGAGCTAAAGCCGTCGTTATCGTCGGTTTCCGCTGATGAGTTCGAATCCGATTCACTCGAGGCCTCGTTCGAAATCCGTTCAGAACGGTCGTTATCGTCGGTCTCGGCTGACGTATTGGCGTCCTCGTCGCTAACCCTCGAGACCGTCGGCGAACCACAGAGCTCGAAGCCGTCTCGCTCCGCTGTGGGCGCTGTCGTGTCGGCCGTCGCAGCCGTCGACTCACGCTGGTCAACGCTCGAGTTGTGGTCATCGCGACTCGAGGACTTTGAAGCATTGGGGCTCGAGGACTCCGGAGTACTGGCGCTCGAGTCGTCAGCTGTTGTGCCGCCATGCTCGGCTTCCTCGATGAGAGAGTCGACAGCGGCCGTATCAGTCGCGCCTGAGTGGGGGTCAGATTTTGCAGCTGATTGCGAGGCACTCGTCGGCTCGCGCTCGTGCGCCCACGCCGGCCACGGTCCATCCTCGCCGAAGCTAATCACCTCGCCCTCGTCGGGAGCGTACGCCTCGAGGCCATCTTCGGGAAGCAACGGCTGGCCCACGACCGAAATCCGCGACCCGTACCGTTCGCGCAGACGGTCGTCGTCGCGCCCGTCGACCAGCGCGGCCTGCCAGCGGTCGATGCCCGAGGAAAGCAGGACGAATCGGGCGTGCGTGCCCGACAACAGCGACTCGTTGATCGCACGCAACACGGCCGGCAGATTGTCGCTCCCGAGGGGCGTCGTCGGATACTCGAGCGTTGTCTCGCGCTCGCGTCCGCGGTGATCGCTCGTCCGAAGCGTCCATCGTTGTGTCCCCGACCCGCCCCAGCGTTCGCACTCGAGGGTCCAGTCGATGGCATCGAAAACAACTGTGAGTTCCGCCTCGAGTTCGCCCTCGCTGTAGCGGGCGGGACAACTCACGCCGCGGTCGCTCTGGGCGATGGTCCGCCGGAGGACAGTCGTTCGGTCGCGCCCGTCGGCGAGCAGATTAGCGAGCGCGGCCTCGAGGCTGTCGTCGCTGGCGGGTGTGCGTCGTCGGCCGCGGGTAATATCCGCGGGTGTGACGCCGAACGCGCCGAGAACGTCAGCACAGATCAGGAGTTCGTCCGCGTCACGGGGAGGGCGGGACATCCGTGCCCAGCCATTTCACGAACGGCCCTATATATTTTCGTCAGACATTCGCGCTCGAATAATTGGCTCGACTACAGTATGGATGTGGCTGCAGTCGTCGATGAGGAGTGACGCTGTCTCTTACCGTCGGCGCGGTGACTCGAGTTCGATATCCGTCTCCTCGAGCAGGTCTTCGACTTCGTCGCGTTTCTCTTGGTGGTCTGCGAGGAACTTGCGCATGAGTTCGGCGGCTTGTTCCTTACAGCCGCCACAGAGGCGTTCGCCGCCGACACATTCGTCGTAGACCTCTTTGGCGAACTCGTCGTCGTCCCCGGCGAGCAGGTAGGCGTAGAGTTCGTAGACGGGACACTCGTCGGCTTTGCCGCCTTTCTCGCGCTGCTCCTCGGCGGTTTCGCGGCCGCCGGTAGTCGCGGCTTTCACTTTGTCGTAGCCGTCCTCGGGGTCGTCAAGCAAGGAGATGTGGCTCGCTGGGTTCGATGAGGACATTTTCCCGCCCGTCAGCCCAGTCATGAAGCGGTGGTAGATCGACGACGGTGGCTGAAAGCCGTAGCCGCCGTTGTCGACTTCGATCTCCCGAGCCAACGCTTCGGCCGCAGCGCGGTCGATCTCAAAGGCGTCGATGTGGTTCTCGTAGACGCGCTTTTCGCCCTCGATGGCGTCGATCAGCGCGTCGAAGGCGTCCTCGGTCGCCCGCCGGTCGGAAAATCGCGTACGCGGCCGAACCGGCTCCATACCTGCCTCCTCGAGTTTCGTCAGGACTGAACTCAACGTGTCGGCGTCGGTCTCGAGGTCGGCAAGCGGCGTTTCGGCGAGCGCGTCAGCGACGTGGGTACAGCGCAGTGTGTCGTCGTCGAAGTCGGCCGGATCGAGGTCATCGTAGAACGTCGCCACGAGGGCGCGTTCTGCGGGCTCGAGTTCGAAGCTGGCGTACGCTTCGCTGACCTTGAAGAATCGCATCCGTTCGGCGAGGTCCCTCGCTAGGCGGACGTGTGGATCCTGATCCGGGCCGACGGGGATGACGGTGGGTTTTGGCTCCTCGAGTTGTGGGTAGAGGATGTCTGCCATCTGGGTGACGACGGACTGCATGTGCGAAACGTCGGTCTCGCCGTCGAAGCCGTAGATGGCCTGAAACTCGGAGAAGTTGGCCTCAGCGCCGAGTTCGAAGGAAAGATCCTGTAGTTCGCGGTTTTCGGACTGACGATAGAGCGTTCCCTCTTCGGGGTCGAAGCCGAGTGCGAGCAACGAGAGCAGGTAGTCGCGGGCGTGTTCGTCGATCTCCTCCCAGCTCATGCCGCGAGCAGAGTTCGCCTCGAGATCGGCGATTAGGCCGTAGGCGTCTGCGCCTTGTTGCTGGTGCCAGATGATCTCGTCGAAGACGAGTTTGTGGCCGATGTGGGGGTCGCCGGTGGGCATGAATCCCGACAGGACAGCCGCTGGTTCGTCGTTTTGCAGTGCTTCGGCGACCGGGCGGTAGTCGCGGTGGCCGAAGATGACGCCCCGGCGCATCAGATAGTGCGGATTCGGCACCTCCTCGAGGACCTCGTCGAACTCCTCGATGCCGAACTCCTCGAACAGTTTGCGGTAGTCGGAGACGGACGAGGATCCCCAGGGGTCCAGTGCAACGTCATCTGCTCCGGCGGCTCCTCCATCGGGTACTGGGGTCCCTGACTCGTTCGCAGTAGGCTCCTCGCGTGAATCGTCTCCGGTCATTAGTTTCGTGTTGTGCGTCCGGTTCGCAAAAGCCTTCGCTTCTCGAGTCTCCGTGCCGTCCCGCCCTTCGTAAGCTCGGGTGCCAGTATCTTCATGTGACGGCGCGGACAACACCGACCGATGGCAGATGACGGCGTCTCCGTCGGTACGGCAAGCGACACCTGCACCGAGGTCCTCTCTCGGATCAGCGACGCAGTAATTACGGACCGGGAATTTCTCGAGCACGTTCTCACCGCGGCGCTGGCTCGCGGGCATATCCTGCTCGAGGACGTCCCGGGGACGGGAAAGACGCTTACGGCAGTCACCGTCGCACAGGCGCTCGGCCTCGAGTTCTCCCGGATTCAGTTTACGCCGGACCTCCTGCCGAACGACATCACGGGCTCACACATTTTCAACGAACAAAGCGGCGAGTTCGAGTTCACGCCCGGGCCGGTCTTCGCAAACGTCGTGCTGGCCGACGAGATCAATCGTGCGCCGCCAAAGACGCAGGCCGCGCTGCTTGAAGCGATGGACGAGGGACAGGTTACCGTCGATGGGGAAACCCGCGACCTGCCGGACCCATTCTTGGTGATTGCGACGCAGAACCCGGTCGAACAGGAGGGCACGTTCGAACTCCCCGAAGCCCAGCGCGACCGCTTCATGATGAAGACCTCGATTGGGTATCCCGGCCGCGAGGGCGAACTCGAGTTGCTCGAGCGACGGAGCCAACGCGAGACGAAGCTGCCGACGGTCGATCCGGTCCTCGACACGGCGGGCGTCCAAGACCTGCAGGCTGTCCCCGAGCGCATCTCGATGGCACCCGCTGTCCGTGAGTATCTCGTCGACCTCGCTCGTGAGACGCGCGCGGATAGCCGTGTTGAGATCGGCATCTCCCCGCGCGGGATTCAGCGCTACTACGAGGCTGCTCGAGCCAGAGCGACGCTCGAGGGGCGAGAGTACGTTGCACCGGACGATATCAAGCGAATCGCCGAGCCGATGATGCAACATCGACTTGTGTTGACTACGGATGCCAGAATCGAGGGCGTCGACGGCGTGAGTGTCGTCCGCGACGTGTTGAACCGCGTCGAAGTGCCGGCGGTCGATCCGTAAGGTCGCGTCAGTTACTGTTCCCGTCCGTCCGTTCGATCAGTGTTAGGACCTGACGAGTCGGGCGTCAGCGACTCCGGCGGCGCTTCCCACTCCGCGCCAGCCCAGCGTTTGAGCAGGACAAACAAGAGGACCAACGCGATGATTAGACTCGCAGCGACCGTGATTCCGGTACTGACGGTTAGTCGCTCGAGGAGTCGCGGAAGCGTGGCGACGAGCGCAACAGCGACGACGCCGACGAGGACGGAGCCAGTCGTGTGTGCCAGTGCTGGCCGCCGGACGCCCGTCTCGCGGCCGAGTTCTTCGGTCACTGAGACGCCGTAGACGGCACCGTCCCACGTGATGAGCGCGCAGACGACAACGGCGCTGACGACGAGTGCGCTTGCGCCGTCAATCCCCGCGATGATCGCGCCGAAAACGAGTGCGCCGGCACCCAGCGAGCCAGGTGCACCACGATCCGGGAGCGGGCCAATCGAGCCAAGTAGCCAGACAGTAACCAGCACTCCAGTGATCGTGCCGATCAGCGAAATCGTCGCAATTGAAAGGAGGGCAATTCCATTTGGTGGCGCGAGAATGGGCACCAACTCTCCCGCCGGTACCACGTCGCCACCACCGGGAATCGCGAGTGGTTCGTTACTCACTGTCGCCTCCTCGAGTGCGGGCTGGATCCATCGCTCGAAGGCGGCTGGATAGCCGACCACGAGCAACACGCTGACGAAGAGGCCGCCCGAGAAGACGGGTGCCCAGGCGACGAACGGGTGATAGCGAAGCCGGTACAGGCTCGGCACCCACGAGAGCACGAGTAACGCCACCAGCACCGCGATCGCGGCCAGAACCGCGACGCGGATTCCGGTCATCGTCGTCAGTGGGAACACCCACGTCTCGAGCGTAGACGCAATCTCCGACGGGAACGCACCGGTTGCGCTGAGCGTTGCCGTGGCAGCCAGCCCAACACTCGTCGGCAAGAGCAACAGTCCGGCAAGCCCGGCCATCTTCGCGGTTCGCTCAATTTTCTGCCGAGTTCGATCACGCCGGTCTCGAGCCACGAGTTCTGCAATCGGTAGTTTCGGGAGAACGTACGCGCACACCCAGAGCACCGCAACGACGAGCGTGACGAACGTCGCGATGGCGAGGACGGGTTCGTCCGGTGAGAGAACTGCATTTGTGACGACCGACCCGCCACTCGAGTCGCTTGCAACGCCAGCAAATTCATCGACTCGAGAGCGAACAGCCTCGAGATAGGCGAGGGCAACGATACTCAGCGGAAGCGCCGTCAGGACGGGAATCGGCAACGCAGCGCGGACAGCGCCGCCGCCGACTGCGCCCGTCACGGTCGCTGTCGCGCCAAACGTGGCCAGCGCAATGGCGAGAACGAGTCCGACTCGAGCGATGATCCCATCGGAAAGCGGGCCGTTCGTCGCCGCAAGCGCGATTGCGCCGGTTAGCCCGACTGCGGTGACCACGACGAGCATGCTGCCGACGCCACGCCCGCCCGGTGTCCCCCGTTTTGCTGCGGTGACGGTGGCCGTGAGCAAGCCACCCGTGATGACTGCGAGCGCTCCGGCGAGCGGGTCACTCCCGAGTGTGAGCAGCGCAATGCCGGCGAGCGTCGCGAGAATCGTCGTCACCGCGGTAACGGGCGCACTGACCGTTTCTGCCCCTGACGCTGAGGCCGCCGATTCGGAGTGCCGAGTCCTCGAGTCATGTGGGGGTGCCATCAGTGAATCACCTCGCCGAAACCACGCCCCAGTGCTGTGACGAGCCGCGTTTCGGGGTCCCAGTCCGCAACCGGCACGTCGAGACGGCGCAGTCGCTCGAGGCGGGCCTTCCGCGTGACGGCTGCCAGTCGTGCGCCGGCGGTGTCCGCGCCGGTGACGTCCGGCGAGACGACCGACATGCGGTAGCCTCGTCGCCGGAGTGCAGTACCGTACTCGATGATCTCGTCATCGACGGCTGGCGTACAGAGCACGAGTTGGCAGCCGGCCGGCAGCAAGGCATCGAGGTGGTCGACATCGGTCGCTGACACCGTGTTGCTGGCCGTCGTTTGACGAGTCGTCCGACCACGGCCGTCAGTCTGGAGCGGCGCCTGCTCGCCGCTCGAGTCAGGTGGCGACTGTGACTGCTCGCGTTTCTGGGAGCCACGCGGGCGTGTTGGCGAGGAATCAGCACTGCCACTACCCCCACTCGAGAGCGTCGTCCCGCTGGCACGGGCGGCGATGGCGTCACAGACGCGAGCAATCCGGCCGCTAACGTCTGCGCTGGTGCCGGGTTCGACGTACGCTGGGGGACCAGTGTAAACGCCGGGTGTCTCGCCGCGCACGCCGAGACCAGCGAGGCCGACGTTGTGGCCGCCGTTCGAGAGCGTGGTGCTCGTGACAATGGCCGCGTAGGCAGCGAGCGTGAGTCCGTCTGGGCGTCCGGGTGCTGCTGCCATGCCTGCGTCGGAGCGTCCATCGACAAGAATGACGACGTTCGTCGACTCCTGCTCGCGATACTGGACCGTCCCGAGTTCGCCGGTTCGGGCATACCGTCGCCAGTTGATCCGGCTCAGCGGGTCACCCTGCTGGTACTCTCGCGTCGAGTGGAACTCGTAGCCGGGGCCGCCGCTATCGCTTGCGACCGACCCCGCGAACGGAATCGTCTCGCGATGTACTGGCAGGCCGTCGAGCGGAACTCGACACTCGAGGTCGGTGTCACCCGCGACCGCCACTTCGCCAGTGGCGACGGCTGTCGCGCTCAGGCTCCGCAGGCGAACCCATGGCGCGCCAAAAACGTACGTCCCGCGCCGGGGCTGCAGCGTGTACTCGAGCGTTGTCTCCTCGCCGGCCCGGAGTGTCATCGCAGCCATCGCCTCGCCGTCGATGACCTCGAGCGTGTCGGGAACGCCGTCTGCCACCCGAACGTCCGGCAGTGTTCGGTCAGACTCGTTGCGAACCGTGAGCGTCACCTCGATTTGCTCGCCCGGAAGCGGCGTTTTCGGTGCCCATTCGCGCTCGAGGGAGACCGCCGTTTCGGGGGCTGGAACGGACGATAGCGCAGCGTATCCGAGGTACGTAATCGGGACGATTGCGGCGAGCAAGAGTGCAGCCGACCCCGACAGGATTCCAGCAGTCACGAGGACACTGGCGGCGACGACGCCAGAGTGCCAGCGCGAGACGCGGACCTGGCCGTTACGCATCGTCGCCCTCCGTTGTATACTGCTCGAGCGCGGTGAGTGTCCGCTCGAGGCGTTGTTCGAACGTGCGGCCGGGGAACAACCACATGCGAAGGCGCTGGCCGAGCGAGAACGTGCCGGCGGTTGCATCGCCGAGGAAGACGGCGGCGACGGTGTCGTCAGTCCACGCACCCGTTCGAATCCGTTCGTCGGCTTCGTCGCTCGAGTAGCCGTTGGCGCGTTCGACGGCGCGAAGTGAGTCGCGTACATCCTCGGTGACGGCATCGCGTTCCATCGTCGCTCGCTGGCCGCGCTCGAGTGCGGCGACCGTCCGCTCGACGCGTTCGGTTGCGCCCGCGCCGACGACGCGTGGCTCGGCCGACCCAGGCGCTGCGCCGGTTATCGCCGCTTTCAATGCTTCCTCCCTGCGTCTGTCCTGCTCGTCAGGGCCAGCATCTTGAACGTCCGTCGCACCTGAGAAGTACGATCGCCAGAGCGCGAACAGGCCGACGACGACGGCGATTGCGATGAGCGCGTGATCCGGGTCGACGGCCGTCTCGAGGGTGATTACGGCCTCGAGCACAGCCGGCGGGAGCAGTGCGGGTCGGATTGCCAGCACGCTCGCAAAGCCGAGTGCGACGAGCACGAGCGCGATGAGTACCCAATCGAGTAGCGAGCGTCGCCTCATGGCTGTCCCTCCTCGCTGTGTCGATTTTCGTCGGTTTCGGTGTCGTCGGAGTCTGTCCCATCACTCTCGTCGTCACCGTCATCGTCACCTGCGACCGTCCGAACCGCCGATTGAACCTGCTCGAGTCGTGAGTCTGATGGTGGTGTCTCGCCGTACTCGGCGTCTCGGAACGTCTCGACGACGGTTCGGACCGGTGGCTCGGGAAAGCCACGCTTGATTGCATGGCGGCCGATCTCGCCGGGGGTCTGCGTCCGCAGCCGCGGTGGTCGGACCAGTCGGACGAACTCCCGCCAGAGCGTCCGAAGCGTCCGGCTGTCCGCGTCGGTTTCGGTGCTGCCAGCACTCGGCGCGGATCGACCCTGACTCGCACTCGAGGCCGCGGCTTCGACGCGCTGTTTTGACGAGCGCAGGAGTGACCGAAGCGCGCCGACGAGCAGCCGGTACAGTCGTCGGGGATGTATCGCCGCGAGCGCAGTCAGTCCCTGCGTGGCAAGCGCCCGTGGCAACGCCGCAAGCCAGCGCCCCGCTCGAGCCAGCGCGTCTCCGGCGTCCCGAAGTCGGGCGGCGAGCCACTGGCCGGCGGCCTCGAGTCCATGCGCGAGCCTGACGACGGCGTCGACGAGCCAGCGTCCGAGTGACTGGAACAGCGCGCCCGCGCGCCGGACGAGGTCGGCGACTCTTGCTGGTAGTGAGCGCACACTCGAGGCGCTAACGCCGAATCGGCGCCGAAGCAGCCACAAACCGGCGAGCACGAGGCTGACTGCACCGAGCGCGACGAGCGCGGCGTTCCGGTAAAGGCCGTCAATGACGGTCTCCGTCGTCGTCCCGCCAACCGTCGCGCCGAGCGTCGCCTCGCTTGCGACAGGGAGTTGGACGGCTGCCGTCCCGTCAGCGCCGGTCGTCCCCGCTTCCTCCCCGTCGACAAGCACTGTCGCGTTCTCGACCGGCTCGTCACCGTGCTCGAGAGTTGCATCGACGGTTCGGCCGGGAAGCGGAACGCGCTCTTCGACGGCAAGCGTCGGCGCTTGTACGTCGATCGTTCGCTTGGCGGTGATCTCATCGCGCTCGACGGCGACGGTCGTGTTTCCGTCTGAGTCTGGCAGCGTAATCTGTGCCGTTCCGTTGGCATCCGTCGAGCCGACTTCGGTGCCGTCGACGACGACGACTGTCCCGTCCGGAATTGGGTGGTCGTTGACCGCAGCAGCGAGCGTTACGTCCCCACCGGGAACCGCCGGGCCATCGACTGCGAGGGTCGTGTTCGTCTCCATCTCGATGACCGTTCCCGTCTCGTTCGCGGGTTCATCCTGTCGAACCGGTGCGAACTGTCTCGCCCCGTCACCTGATGCGCCTGGGGCACCTCGAGCCAACGATTCGCGGACGTCCTGGCTCTGATCGCCCTGTGCGCCGGGCGTATCGACCTCGAGCGTCTGAGTGTATGGCACCTCGCCGGAGACAGTTCCGGAGCTATCGGTCGTTCCAATCGGTTCGCCGTTGAACGTGACTGTTTCGCCGACAACTGGGTCGCCGTTTTCCGTGACGGTGACTGCGACGGTCGTGCCGGGCGACGGGTCGGGCTCGAGTGCGTAGTCGTAGGTTCCGGATCCGGCATCCTCGCTCGAGTCTTCGTCAGTATCGTCAGTTACTGTTTCCTCGGCGTCATCGTCATCGGTTATTTCCTCATCACCGTCAGTTGCTGCTTCTTCGTCGCCAGCCGTTGTTTCCTCGCCAGTATCGTCAGTCGCTTCTACGTCGCCAGTCTCGTCATCTGCAGTTTCGTCATCATCGCCCGCCGTCTCGTCACCTGTCTCCACTCCGTCGCCTTCATCGATGTCGTCGCTGTCAACGTCATCGTCGGCGAATTCGTCACCGTCGGTGCGTTCTCCGGCGTCGTCTCCGTCATCCGTGTCACCCGAATTTGGATCGTCACCGTCGGTGTCGTCCTCGAGTGGGGTGTCGCTCTCATGTTCACCGTCGGTGTCGTCATCCGGATCAAACTCGTCTGTGACGTCGTCGCCCGATTCATCGTCTGCCGCTGGGGCGTCATCGAACTCCCCGTCGTCTACGTCGTCACCGTCAGCAGCGTCTCCGAACTCGTCACCTCCCTCGTCTGCCTCACCAAACGCATCTGATTCGCGCTCGTCACCGTCCGCCCAGTCCCCATCACCGTTTTCACCCTCGCTATCGGGCGCATCCTCGAGGGAGTCGTCAATATCGCCGTTGTCGTTGTCCTCTGTGCTGTCGTCCGGTAGTTCGCCCTCACTGTCCCAGTCGTCACTTTCTGGGTCGACTTCATCGCCGTCTGCTTCCTGGTCGTTCGGCTCGTCGCCCTCATCTGTCTCCGTTTCATCACCCGACTCGTCGTCTGATTCGTCGCCTTCGTTACCGGAGCGCTCGAGTGCGGAGCTGTCACCTGATCCATCCGAGCGCTGCTCGCCATCGCCGTCGAACAGCGAGGGCAGCGCCGATGGCCCATCCGCTTCGCGGTCATCACCGCCAAAACCCAGTGTACCACCGCCCAATGCAGGAATTGCAACCGCCGCAAGCGCGAGGATGGCAATCGCTACGAGAACGAGCCCGAACTGCCCCCAATCGGGGCTTGCTGTCGGGCTCGTCGCCACTGCGTCGTCACCTGTTTTCGATTCAGATCCCATCCAAGACCGCTGTCTTGTGTCTCCTATCTGACCCACTCCAATAAACGTATGCACACGTGACACATTGCCGGCCAAAACGGATTTATCCAGATGCGCGCGCAGTCGTTTGCAACATGACACGGCAATCGCCAATCTGCGGATCCACAGCGACTTAATGCCCGCTGACCAATCCACTGGTATGTCACTCGAGGGGCGATTCGATGAGGACGCGGGCGTCGTCCGCGTCGGGGGCGATGCACGCCAGCGCTATCACGATTCGCGGGGCTATGGCTACCCGCTCGAGAGAAACGAGATCGAACTGGCACCCGTTGAGGCGGCGCATTTGCTCTACCGCGGCGACCTTGCGGCGGTGACCACTACCGACGGCGAGCGACTCGAGTTTCAGTCGTTCATCGCACGCGAACCCGGTGACGCCTTCGGCGTCCGCTTTCTGGTCTATGCTGATCTACGCTCTCGTGGCTTTTATCTCTCGCCAGCGGCCGAACCGTGGATCGACGACCCGCCCGAGGACGCTGTTGACTTTGCCGTGTTCCCACGCGGCAACGGCCCCGGTGACGGCGTGATTGAGTACCCACTGCGGGTAATTGGCGAGCGCACCGACGTTCCAGCCGCCGATCTCGAGGAAGCCGTCTACGCAATCGTCGACGAAGAAAGTGAGATTACGTACTTCGACGTGAGTCGCCACGAGCCGACCGGATCGTCAAACCCCGACGTTTCGCTGCCCGACAACGCCGAAGCCGATCTGTTGGCGGACCGCGTCGTCGTCTGGGATCCGCCGCTGTCGCTGTACGAACGGACGTTTTACGGCCAGCCACTCGAGGGACGGGAGTACGACCGGCCAACGCTCCAGTGTTCACTGCTCGAGGCAGCGTATCTCACGGAGCGTGGGGCGCTCGATCTGGACCCCGAAACGGTTCGGGCGCGCGGCCGTGAGGTCGAAGGCGAGCGCTTCGACCGCCGGTTGGCCGTCTATACGCACTTGCGAGAACAGGCTGTCGTCCCGAAGACGGGCTATAAGTTCGGTGCGGATTTCCGAACCTATGCGAACGTCGACTCGGTCGAGGAGTTAGACCACTCCGAGCTACTGGTTCGTGTTCATCCCGCAGCCTACGTCTTCGAGCCGCGAGACCTCTCGCTCGACGTGCGATTGGCCCACGGCGTACGCAAGACGATGGTGTTTGCACTGGTCGAGGACGCTAGTGCCGGATCGGGCGACCCCACTATCGACTGGTGGTCGATCGAGCGATTGACGCCCTAAACTGTATCCTTACTGCCTCTGAAACGCATTCTCTCGCGTCCGATCACCCAGTGAGGCGAACGGAACCATAAAATCCCGGCCCGCCGAACGGATCAGCTATGCAACTCGAGGTGATCGGCGTCGGCGGCGGGGGGTGTCGCCTCGCCGCGGCGATCCGTGCGTGGGAGGCGGACACACCGCAGTCGTTCGTCCTCGATACGTTCGCGTTCGATACCGATACTGACACGCTGGCGTCACTGCCGGAGACAGTTCCCGAGGACAACCGCTATCGCTACGGCGACGGCGTCAACCACGGACTCAACGGCAACCTCCAGCGCGGGCTCGAACTCGGCACCGAACACGTCGACGAACTGGAACGCCAACTCGACGCTGGGAACCCGTCGATTGCGGATGGCTTTCTCGTCGCCATCGGCCTCGGCGGTGCGACCGGCGGCGGCACTGCACCCGCGCTCGTCTCGAGTCTGAAACGTCTCTACGATGCCCCGGTGTACGTCCTCGCGACGCTGCCAGCCGCCTGCGAACTCGAGGAGCGCGACGACTCGCTCGTCGTCGAAGATGTCGTTGCTGATGCAGCCGACACCAGTGACTCGCCCGCGACTGCGGCGGCGGACCAACGTGGCGCAGCCAGCGAATCGGCGGCTGAGGCCAGTGACACCAAGGACACTGCTGGCAGTGCAGTCGCAGCGAGCAATGACGGTGACACCGCTACCGACGGGATCACAATCGCAGAGACACGCCCACTCGCCGACGAAAACGCGACACAGACACTCGCACAACTCGAGGGACTAGCGGATGCGATCATCTGTTTCGATAACGAGGCGTGGCTGAAAACGGGCGAGTCGCTGGCCGATGGGCGGGTGCGACTCAACGAGGCGTTCGCAACCCGTGTCGGGAAGTTTTTCGCTGCAACTGGCGATGCGGGCGAGGGGAGGGCACAGCCAGCCACGACTCCAGAGGCGGAGACGATTATCGACGCGAACGACGTGGCGCGGATTCTGGGCTCGCGGAGTTCGATCGTCTCGATTGGCTACGGCACGCAGCAGGTCGACGCCCCCGGTGGCGGCTCGTTGCTCGGGCTTGGTTTCGGTCCTGACATCGGTCCGCAACTGTTCGCCGAGGACGAAGCTGTCGAGACCGCCGCAGCCTACAGCGCCGTCGAGACAGTGATCCAGAAGGCACTGTACGGCAAGCACACCCTCGAGTGCGAGGCGGCTGACGCTGATCGGGCGCTGGTGATTGTTGGTGGTCCGCCAGCGTGGCTCAACCGGCAGGCGATCACCGATGGGCGACGGACCGTCGAATCGGCGACTGAAACCGACGAACTCCTCGGTGGTGACGCACCGCGACCGGACGGTGACTCGGTCTTCGCACTCGTCGCGTTTGCCGGCGACACCCTTCGCGAGCGTCTCGAGGAGCGAACTGCGTCGATCTCATCGGACTGACTGCGCTGTTAGCCGAGTTCATCCGTCGTGGTCACTGAGGGTACAACCGCGAACTGTCTTGGGGTGATCAGCAACTCGGCACTGCACTGAGTCAGTCGTCGCTTGGGACTTCCTCTGGCTCGAGTGTGTTGCGATGAAGTTGCTCACAGGTAGCGTCGAGACAGCGAGTGCCAGAGCGCGCATCGAACGTCGGAAGGCCACAGCCACAGTCGCCGTCGATTACGCCAGCGGGCATGGCGAAACCGGTGTCACATTCGGGATAGTGTTCGCAGCCAGCGATGAGGCCGCCTCGGCGAAGGATTCGCAGGTCGCCGTCACAGTCGGCTTCTGGGCAGTCCCATTCGCGGTCGAACGCTTCTTTGACGGCGGCGTCGAGTGACTCACAATCACGGTCGAGACAGACGTTAAACGCGAGACCGCGTTCGACACGCATACGCGGCAATCCACAGTCGCAATGGCTCTGGTCGGTCTGAATCGTCGCATCCGCCGGCACGCCATAGCGGGTGCCACAGTCGACACAGTGGACCCCTTTCGAGCGCACGAGCGCGCCGTCACAGTCCGGACACGTGCCGACGAGCGGACCCGCAGCCGAGACTGGATAGTGCGCGAAGCCATCCTGTTCGTGTGCGGCGATCCGCAACGTCTGGGTGTCTTTTTTCGCCACGAGGGTAAATCCGTCCGAACGCTCACTCGAGACGCTGTCGGCTCTCGTTAGCCAGGCAACGGGCTGGTAGCCGTCCCTGTCGTGGACGAGGACGGTGTTGTCCGGCTTGACCACTGTCGTCATGCGGCCGCGGTATTCCTCGCGTTCGACGCCCTCAGTAATGACGGTACAGTCGCCCGCGAGCACGCGAATCGCGTCGTCGATCATACCACCGTTGGCCCCGGTTTCGTATTTAAATTCGCGGACAAGTGTACCGGTGACGCACCACGCTTATCTAGCTTGCCTTGGAGTCCCTGTGTATGACTGATCCGACTGAGTCGCGGACCCACTCGAGGACTGGGACCGACGCTGATACCGAGTCGCTCGAGCGAGCACTCGAGCGGCTCGAGGTTAATTTCGAGGTGCTGTCGCAGTCGCTGACGGCGGCGGACGTCTCTGCGGACGACCAGCGCCACCTGTTCGAATCTGTTGCAGGGGCCGTACAGGATGCGTTTGCGGAGACGGCGGGCGGTCACTGGGAAATCAACACTCACTCGGGTGGCCAGATTACGCCGTTTGAGCCGGACCCGGATGCAATTGCGCTCGTGGACATCGCCCACGCGCTTTCGAACCTGAGCCGGTTTGCCGGGCAAGGCACTCACTTCTACAGCGTTGCGCGCCACGCGATCCACGTCAGCCACGAGGTTGCAGCCCGCGACGGTTCGCTTGAGGCCCAGCGCTGGGGGCTGTTACACGACGCCAGTGAAGCCTACTTCGCAGACGTTCCCGCCCCGGTCAAGCGGAGTTTGCCCGGCTACACACATGCTGAAAAGCGCTTTCAAGAGACCGTCAAGACCGCTTTTGACCTCTCACTCGAGCCGGATGATGTCCGACTTGTCGACGCTGTCGACTCGGCAGTCGGCCGGTTCGAATTAGCGACTCACTTCGGCGAGAGTCAGTTCGACCGACCGGCGCTTGCAGTTAAGCCAGCCGACCTCGAGTGGGACGACGCAAAGACGGCTTTTCTCGAACGAGCACAGGGACTCAATATTGAGGACACACGGTAATCGTGGTTACGTCATTCGTTCCCAACCCGATCTGACATCGACCTAGTCAATGTATCACTCGGTAGCTGAATTAGAAAAATACTTGGTGGTGTTATCGAATCCACTATACGAATGTCTCGAGAAAGTGGTGGATCGAACAACACTCGACGTAGCTTTTTGACAAAAACCGGTGCTGTTGGTGTCGGCTCGGTTGCGCTGGCTGGCTGTCTTGGTGGTGACGATGGCAATGGTGGAAGCAGTGATGATGGTGGAAACGGTGGCAATGGCGATGCGGACACCATTACGTGGGTCATGAATCCTGCCGAGGAAACGATCGATATCGAAATTCAGTATCAGCCGCTGTTTGACCGCATCGAAGAGGAGTTCGACGTCGAAATCGAAGGTGAGCCAACATCGAGTTACTCGGGAACACTTGAGGAACTCGATCGCGCCGGTGAAGGCGATGCAATTCTCGCTGATACGTCGCCAAATGCTGTTCCATTGCTCGGCCCCGATGTTGTCGACGTTGTCGGCATGCGCGAGCAACACGGCGCAGAGCAGTACTTCGGAACGATTGTCACCACGGCCGATAGCGGCATTACGGACATCTCCGACCTCGAGGGTGAATCGATTGCGACGGGCGATGCTGGCTCGGTGTCGGGCGGCGTTGCACCACTGTGGATTCTGCAAGATGCCGGTCTTGACATCGGCAACGCTGCACAGGGTGGCAGTGCCGAAGACTTCGAATGGCGTGGCGGTGTCGCACACGACCTTGCCGTTGAGGAATTGATCGAAGACGATACGATCATGGCAGCCGGTGCAGGCGGATTCGCATCACTGCCACACGTTCCAGCTGACCAGATCGAATCGGACTTCCCAGAAGTCGCTGATATCTCTGCAGAAATGGCCAATGCTGGCTCGCGTGACCCAGAACTTCGCCTGATCGGTGCCTCGCCACCGATCCCACGTGCACCGATTCTCGTCAACACGCAGTGGGAAGACGATATTCGATACGAAATCGAGGAGTTCATGCTCGAACTCGAGACGGAGGACCTCGATCACGATGCGTTCGACCTCGCCGATGCGCTCGACCTGGATCTTCCTGAGGGCCTGCTCGAGGATTACAACGATCCGGATGCGGATGCCGATCCCGACGAGTACGACCTCGACGAGGATCAGCAAGATGACTGGGACAACTTCGACGACCACACGCTGTGGTTTACGGACATCATCGACGCTGACCACGACGACTACGAGCCGATTCGTGAGTTCGCCGAGGATCTCGGTATCGAACTCGAGGAGATGGGATAACGCGTTCGGTACAGGGATTGGACACGCAACAACTAATCTAACTCCGAACTCAGGCTAACTAATGAGCAAAATTGTCGTTGACAATCTGAGAAAAACGTACGGGGACACCGTTGCACTTGACGATATTTCGTTTGAAGTGCCGGCCGGTGAGTTCGTTATTATCCTCGGCGTTTCTGGCTCTGGGAAATCAACACTCTTGCGCTGTCTGTCGTCACTGACGAAGCCAACCGCTGGTGAGGTCGTGATCGATGGAGAGCCCATGGTCCGGCCACGTCCAGAGCTGGCAATGATTTTCCAGCAGCACAATATCATCGGTGACATGAGCGCCTACTCGAACGCACTATCGGGTGGAATCAACCGCTGCTCGTTCACCGAGAGCGTCCTTCAACTGCAGGATCTCGAGGAAAAACAGCGCGCGCTCGAGGCGCTCGATACGGTCGGCTTACTCGATGACGCCGAAAAGAAAGCGCGACGAATGAGTGGGGGCCAACAACAACGTGTTGGCATTGCCCGTGCGCTGACACAGCAACCCGAAGTGTTGCTCGCTGACGAGCCGGTTGCAAGTCTCGATCCTGGGAGTGCACAGGATGTGATGCAGTATCTCCATCACGCGGCAACCGAACGGGAGCTAACGACATTTATCAGTCTTCATCAGGTCAACATCGCCCGGAAGTACGGCCAGCGATTTATCGGCCTCCACAACGGTCAAAAAGTCTTTGATGGCTATCGGGATGAGCTGACACTTGACGTTATCGACACAATCTATGGCGATATTGACACCGAGGGAATGTTCGTACAGACTGACGACGGACCGGCGAACCCTGCCGATGAAAACAACGAAACGGGGGCCACACTGTGACTGACGCGACTGACAGCAATCGTCAGGAGCCAGCGACTGACGGTGGTACCGATAGGTCGGCGCGACTCGAGTCTGCTGGACCGGAGATCAACGAACAGTTCGAGAACATCCGACAGACACGCCGTCAGCGTGCACTGGGCTGGCTTGTCGGTACAGCGGCACTCGCGTTCGTCTTGCTTCAGGGGCTTGCAGCGACTGAGTTCTTCGACGATGGAACAGAATTCACTTGGAGTCACTTCTCGGGCAGGATGGGCGATTACTTCCCGCTCACGGATTACGGCGGGATTCCGTTTCTCGATGTCGGCCGGTACTGGGAGTTCATCTGGGCCAACGACCTCATCTACGACAGCGACATCGGTGGCTTACTCTTTCAGTTCCCGCCAAGCGGTGCTGATCTCTACGCGTTCCTCTTCCAGGAACTGGGGATGTTCGCAATCTTCGGTGAGGCTGGCATCACACTCGCGATGGGGCTGGTCGGAACGATTCTTGGCTTCCCGATCGCGTTACTGTTCAGTATCCTCGGCTCTGAGCGCGTGACGCCGTTCCCGATCAACTTCATCTTCCGCGGAATCATGTCCTTTATCCGCGCTATCCCGGCGATTATCTGGGCGCTGATTTTCGTTGCCCTCGTCGGCCTCGGCGCTGCAGCCGCGACGCTTGCAATTGCGTTGAACACCATCGGCAACCTCGGCCGTCTCTTCGTTGAGGAACTCGAGGAACTCGAGGAAGGGCCTATCGAGGCGATGCAGATGACCGGCGCGAACAAATCCCAGATTGTCTTCTTCGGGATGTTGAGCCAGGTCAAAACCTCGTTTATCGCCTGGACGCTGTATATCTTCGAGATCAACGTTCGGGCCGCGGTGACCGTCGGTGTGATCGGTGCCGGCGGACTCGGTGCAGTCGTTGCTGCACAGGAGAACTTCTTCAACTTCGCGAACATGATGGCGACGCTGATCGTCATCTTCGTCCTCATCTTCCTCGTCGAACTGTTCAGTCAGCGCCTTCGCGCTCGACTGCGCTCTGACGAAGAGAAGATGGGCTGGCGCGAACTCATCGTCGGCATGCCCAACCGCTTTGCCGACTCCCTGACGAAGTAACGTCTGGCACTCGAGTATTCCATTTCTACGCTCCTTGTTTTCCTTGCCGCCGGCGACCCTGACATGCGACACTGCAGAGACGGCGTTCCAACGAATCGGTTTGATTTAGTACCGTCCCACCCCACACTGTACTCGTGCCCCGTCAACGACTCCTCGTCTACTGTGGCCTGCCTGGGGTTGGGAAGTCGGCAGCCTCTGCCTACACTGCAGATCAGTGTTCGGCAACGCGCTACCGGACCGACGAAATCCGCAAACAGTTGTTTGCCGACCCGGAGTATACCGCCGAGGAAACTGAAGCGACCTACGACGAACTGTTCGCACGTACTCGCAGCGACCTCGAGGCCGGTGAGACCGTTGTCTGTGATGCAACCTTTCGCTCACAACAGTTGCGAGCGCGTGCGGCCGACCTCGCCGACGCTATCGGCGTTGGCTTCGATATCGTCCACGTCACCTGCGATTCTGACGTTGTTATCGACCGCATCGAGAGTCGCAGTTGCACGGACTCCGTCAGCGATGCCGACGTCCGCGTCTACAAACTTGTCCGTGACTCGTTCGAACCGATCGAACGCGACCACGTCGTCATCGACAACTCCAGCACGCTCGAGGAGACCTATGAACAGATCGACCGCTCGATTCTGGCAATGAGCAACGCATAGCTCGCCCGTACCGACGCTTTCCGTCTGCTATGACTACGATCAAAGACAGCATTCACGACTATATCGAACTGGACCCGACCGCCGAGGCGCTGCTCGATACGGCGGCGATGCAGCGACTGCGGACGATCCGACAGCTAAGTACCGTTCAACTCGTCTACCCCTCGGCGAATCACACCCGCTTCGAGCACAGCCTCGGCGTCTATCACCTCGCCTCGAGAGCCGTTTCCCGACTCGAGGTCGATGAGTCTCTCGCTGATCGCCTTCGGGCCGCAGCACTCGTCCACGATGTCGGCCACGGTCCCTTCGGCCACCAAACTGAGGCCGCCATCGAGCGTCACGTCGGGCGTCATCACGACGAAATCGAGTGGTTGCTCGCCGACAGCGAGATTGGGAACGTTCTCGAGGAACACGGCCTTGAGCTCGAGGCTGTCGCAGCCACGGTCGACGGCCGTGGCCCACTCGGTGAACTCGTCTCGGGCTCGCTCGACGTAGATCGGATGGATTACCTCGTGCGCGACGCCCATCACACTGGCGTTCCCTACGGGACAATCGACCACGCGCGCTTGCTCTACGCCCTGCGCATCGTCGACGGCGAACTTGCACTCGAGGCGGGCAACGTTGCGACAGCTGAGAGCGCGCTGATCGCCCGGACGCTGATGAACGCAACGGTCTATCGCCATCACGTCTCTCGGATCGCCGGTGCAATGCTCGACCGGGCGAGCGAGCGATTGCTCGCAGACGGCCACATCGACCCGGATCGATTCGCCCGGCTCACCGACGCAGAACTGCTCGCGACGTTCGCCGACTACGAGCCAACGGCTGATATGGCGACTCGAATCCGTGAGCGCGACCTCTACAAACGAGCCATCTGGGCGCGCCGACAGGACGTTCCCGACCGATTCGCCGGCCTCGAGTACGATCGAACACGCGGCCTCGAGCGCGAAATCGCCGATCTCGCAGGCGTCGACCCGTCAGCGGTTATCGTTGACAGTCCGTCGGAACCGAGTTCGCCCGAATCTCGCGCCCGACTTGTTGTCGACGGCGAACTGCAACGACTCGAGGAGCGCTCGTCACTGGTCGCTGGTCTCGATGCCTGTGCTCGAGAAATCTGGCGACTTGGTGTCTATGCACCAGAGCCTGTACTCGATGACGTCCAGGCAGCAGCAGCGACGGTACTCGAGACGGACGCGGTTGTTGTGCCGTAGCCCCAGCGATAGATCTGGTGCTAAATCGACCCAGCTGAGTTTCCTTTCGGACGACAATCTGATTCCCCCTGCTCGAGAGCGGTGACGAATCTGGCGTGTGACGAACAAGAATTATATGTTTCGATTATGCATCCACTAGTAATGACAGATTCAAACGCAACCGTTCCACAATTAAATGGCTACGGTCTCCTCGTCGTGCTGAGCCTTTTTGCAGCGCTCGGAGCCGCAATAGTCGAGGGAATTGGGTCGCTGTCCGTTGGATTGGTTGTCTTTGCCGTGATCGTTGCTGCCGTCGCGATGTATCGAAATGATGCCGAAACAGACGGTCCGAACACACGTAATTCCGACGAAGAGCGAGGAACGGGACGCAAGAAGTCCACGATGTCCAGCCCGGGCGAGGGAAACCTCTGAGCGCGACTCCAGTTCCGTTCCGGGCGTCAGTTACTCTCCCGATCCAGGTGACTCCTCACCGGTTGCTGCCAACCGCTCTTCGTACTTCTCGAGTGCTTCCTCGAGCGCCGCGTTTGCGTCAATCTCGAGGTCGTCTGCGAGTGCGAGCAACGCAAAGAGGACGTCACCGATTTCGTCGGATTCGATTGTGAGGTCGTCGGGGCTTGCGCCATACCCTGTCGAGGTGTTTGCGTCCTTGGCGAGTTCACCGATTTCGGAGACGAGATCGAGCAGTCTGTACTCGGGTGGGATCTCGAGGTTGTGGGTTTTGACGAAGTCGGCAACGGCGGCTTGTGCGTCTGGCAAGTCCATAGTAGGTTCACTGAGAGATGCTGCAAAAATGTCACGAAACCCGTTGTGAGTGAAGAAACTGGTTTGGTCGTTCGTGTCCGAGACGCAAGTATGTCCGAGACAACCGCCGAAATTGTGCTCTTCGAGGGATTCGACGAACTCGATGCAATCGGACCCTACGAGGTCTTCGAAAACGCTGCCCAAGCCGGCGCATCGCTCGAGACCGATCTAGTCACGCTCGAGCAAACGGACCTCGTGACGGCCAGTCACGGTTTGCGAGTCGAACCGGACGGGACGTTGGGCGAACCCGACTTGCTCGTCGTCCCCGGTGGGGGCTGGACAACCGCAGCTGGTGGCGTCCGCGCTGCAGTCGAGGACGGTGCCCTTCCCGATGCCGTCGACGAGTGGTACACCCACGGTGCGACGGTCGCCTCGGTCTGTACCGGCGCGATGATCCTCGCTGAGGCTGGCTTGCTCGAGGGCCGGCCTGCCACAACCCACCACGTCGCCGTCGAGGACCTCGCGGAGACGGCTTCAATGGTTGACGAGCGTGTCGTCGATGACGGCGACATCTTGACCGCGGGTGGCGTCACGTCGGGGATTGATCTGGCGCTGTGGCTTGTCGAACGCGAGTTCGGCGCGGAAATCGCGGACGCAGTTAGTGAGGAGATGGCTCACGACCGGCGCGGTTCGGTCTTTGCTTAATTCGAGTCCGGCCAAATGGCTATACGGGACCGTCCGGTAACCAGATGTACTGACATGCAGGCAGTGCTCTTTGATATGGACGGCGTGCTCGTCAACAGCGAGGACTACTGGACCGACTTCCAGCGCGATCAACTCCTCCCCGCGGCGGTTCCCGACAACGATGTCGACGTCGCCGAAGTCACCGGGATGAACTACCGCGAAACCTACGACTATCTCGAGGAGACCTACGGCACCGCTATCGGGCGCGATGACTTTGAAAATCGCTTCGAGACGGCAGCCCAGACGATGTATCGCGACCACGTCGACCTGCTGGATGGACTCCCGGGATTGCTCGACCGACTCGACGAACGCGGCCTCGAGACGGCCGTTGTCTCTTCGTCGCCCCAGGAGTGGATCGGCTGGGTGCTCGAGCGCTTCGATCTCGAGGATGCGTTCGACGAAGTTATCAGCGCCGAAGATATCGACGCTGACGGAAAACCTGCACCGGACGTCTTCGAGTACGCCGCAAGCGAGGTTGGCGCGGTTCCCGAGTCGTGTGTTGTCATCGAGGATTCCGAACATGGCGTCGAGGCAGGCACTCGAGCGGGTGCGTTCGTTATCGCCTATCGAATCGACGCCCATGACGGGCTGGACCTCTCGACTGCGGATGACGTGGTCGAGTCGCCGGCCGAGTTACGGAAGACGGTGCTCGAGGCGAGCGGTCACTAGACTGCCAGATACTCTGTGACCTCTTCGCGCGACTGGATTCGGTCGGGTCCGAGTTCGTCGATGATCGTTCCCTTGTCGATTGCATAGCATCGTTCGGCCAGATTCTGGACGACGTGGAGATTTTGCTCGACGAACAGAATCGTCGTTCCAAGGTCGCGATTGACCTGTTTGAGGTCGCGCGTAATGTCTTGGACGATCGATGGCTGGACGCCCTCAGAGGGTTCATCCAGCAACAAGAGATCCGGATTGCCGATCAGCGCCCGGCCGATCGCGAGCATCTGCTGTTGGCCGCCGCTCATGGTCCCGGCCTTCTGGGTACGCCGTTCCTCGAGGATAGGGAAGTAGTCATAGACGTCATCATAGCGGACCGTCGAATCGGCGGCGTTGATTCCTTCGCCCATTCGGAGGTTTTCCTCGACAGTGAGGTCCGGAAAGACGTCTCGTCCCTGCGGAATGTACCCCATTCCACGGCGGGCGCGTTCGTCGGCACTCACCCAGACCTGTGGCGTCGAATCCGTACGGAAGACTCTCCCGAGGTTCGCAAGCCCACCGGAATCCGTGTCCTCCGTCTCAGTTGTCGTCGCATCGACGACGCGCTCATCCTTGAAGACGATCCGGCCGTTGTTGGCCTCGAGCAGCCCCATGATTGCCTTGACGAGCGTCGTCTTCCCGACGCCGTTTTTTCCCATGATGCCGACGATTTCGCCGTCATCGACGCTGATGTTGATATCCCGCAAGATCGGCGTTTTGCCGTACGATACATCGAGGTGTTCGACTGTGAGCATCATTCTTCTTCACCCAGGTAGATTCGTCTGACATCAGGGTCGGTGCGAACGTCCTCGATCGAGCCTTCGGTGAAAATACTCCCCTGATGGAGGACTGTCACCTGATCGGCGATCGCTTCAACGAAGTCGATATCGTGTTCGATGACGATGAACGCGACGCCGTCTTCTTCGTTAATCGTCGTCAACAACTCGGCAATCTCGCTAGTCTCTTCGACTGACAGTCCGGCGACCGGCTCATCGAGTAGCATGAGTGTTGGCTCGAGTGTCATCGCCATCGCGATCTCGAGGCGTTGTTGCTGGCCGTGTGAGAGACTCGACGCTGTCTGGTCGGCCGTCTCAGCCAGGTGGAATCGCTCGAGAATATCGTGGGTTCGCTCCTCGAAGGCCGCGGCATCAGCGACCGTTTGGAGCGGAATGCGAACGTTTTCCCGGACGGTCAGGTTCGGGTAGATACTTGGCACCTGGAACTTGATGCTGATTCCGCGTTTGACTCGTTTGTAGGATGGCAGTGACGTAATCTCGCTTCCGTTGTAGTAGATAGACCCGTCGGTTGGCTCGAGGCGGCCGGTGAGGAGTTTCACGAACGTACTCTTGCCAGCGCCGTTTGGGCCGATCAGACAGCGAAGTTCTCCTTCGTCGATACCGAAGTCGACGTCGTCAGTTGCAGTCAGGCCGCCAAACTGTTTGCGGAGGTCGCGCGTTTGGAGGATCGTATCCGTGTCAACGCCGGTTTCGTCGACTGCGACGTTGGTTTTGACCGTAGGATCGCTTGTTCCCATTAGTCACTCACCTCCTCGGCTGCAGCAGGCGTTCCGGCGTCTTTGTCACGGTTTTCCTGAAAGGAGGCAACGAGATCCCGAACTCCTGGCGCAATCCCGTTGGGAAGGACGAGTATCACGACGATTAGTAACGAGCCAACGATGACGAGCGCCCACTCGCCGATAAGTTGGAGCTGAAGCCATTGGATAACGATCGCTGCGGCGACCGTCCCGACGAGTGACTCGCGACCGCCGATGCTGGCCCAGATGACCGGCATCGCGGCAGCGGTAATCGCGAACTCGCTCGGGTCAATGTAGTTGCCCCATGTGACGAAAAGGACGCCACTGAGTCCAGCGAGTGCACCGCCAATCGTGAACGTCGCGAATTTGATGAACGTCGTGTTGTAGCCGAACATCTCGGTTCGTGTTTCGTCCTCTCGCGTCGCGACCATGGCGTAGCCGAACTGGCTGTTGACGAGCGCGCGGAGTCCAAGCACCGTCGCGACTAACACGAGTAATGCGATGTAGTAGTGCATCGCACCGGCGAACTCGAGGCCGGTGGTGCCAAAACCGACTGCGAGGTCAGGGACGCCGACCATGCCGTTGAACCCGCCCAGTCGGGCATCGCCGATGGCCCACTCGCTGCCTGCGGTCTGGCCCATGAACGTGTGTAACACGAGCGCGACGACCAGCGTGATGATCGTCACGTAGACCTCGCGGATCCCGCCGTAGAACATGAAGTACCCGAGCAGGGCTGCAAACAGGGTTGCAACGAGCACGCCCGTGAGGAGGCCGAGGGTAACGCCGGTGTACGTCGAGATGTTAATCGAGACGATCCCGAAGGTGTAGCCGGCGATGCCGAAGAAGGCGACCTGTCCGAAACTGAGGATACCACAGAATCCCCAGATGAACGCCAGGCTCACACCCAATAGTGCGTAGACGAGATAGACGGAACTTGATTCGGCGGCGTATGCACCGAACAGGACCGGGTACAGTCCTAGCAGGACGATTCCCAGTGTGAAACTCGCCCAGAACGCGTTCGAGTTGCCAATCGTGTTTGGCCCCTCGAATGGACTGCGAACGCGAGCAAGCAGCGATGACTTCGATTCCGAACTCATTCTGACTGCCCCCATTTTTCACGGAGATCTCTGAGCAAGCCGGTGATGCCATCGGGCATGAGCCGGATCGCAATGATCGCCGTCAGGAGCAAGAAGACTGTTCCCATGAACTGTCCCCACAGATTGGCGAAAAACGCATCAACGGTCCCGAGTAGCACGCCGGCAAGTGGCGTTCCGAGCAACACTGATGGCCCGCCGACAACGACGGCGACGAACGCTTCCACGAGGAAGTACGTGCCGAGCTCGGGCGACATTGTCGTTGCTGGCGCGTACAGTGCGCCGGTCAGCCCAGCCAGTGCAGACCCAATTGCGAACGTCGAGAGGTACATTCGATCGGTATCGACGCCCATGCTGCGGGCAGTCTCTTCGTCCTGAATCGTTGCGCGAGCGCAGACTCCAAACGTCGTTCGCGTGAACACGACGTATAGTGCGACGAGCGCCACGACCGCAACCGACGCGAGAAAGACGCTTCGGTACGTCGAGTAGGAGTACGGCCCGTAGCTGATGCCACCAAACGGCGTCCCGATCTGGGGGAGTGAGTTGCCAAAGACGATTCTGGTCAACTGAATCATCACGAGGCTAATCCCAAACGTAACGACCATCGAATCGAGTAACCGACCGTACAGTCGATGGATGATCGTCCGCTCGAGGATGATGCCGAAAATCGTCGTCACGACGACACCAGCGACCATCGCAAGTGGGAGCGGCAACCCAGCGTGAAACGATAGTGTCGTCGCGTACGCCCCGACGAGGATGAACTCGCCGTGAGCGAGATTGATGATGCCCATCATCCCGAAGATGATCGCCAATCCCACCGTTGCGAGGACGATAAACGCGAAGCTATCGAGGAACTGAAAGCCAAAGTTCAGCAGTTCATACAGAGCATCCATACTAGATCTCGTCGTAGAACTCTTCTGGCTCGTACTGGGTTTGTTCGGGCTCTTCGGTCAAGTCACACCCAACTTCGTGAAGGAATGTCGGCTCGATGTACTGTTCCTCGTCGAAGGTCACCTCGTGGTTCTCGTCTGCGTGCCCGATCCGCATGTGGTGAGTCATGTGATGCGTTGCCGGATCGAGTTCGATCGTTCCCTCAGGAGCATCGATTTCAACCCCGCTCTCGAGTTCGGCGATGACCTCTTCTTGATCGAACGTCCCGGCGGCCTCGACGGCTTCGGCCCACATGTGGACCGAGAAGTAGTTGTTCTGTGCCTCCTGGTTGAGGTAGTCTGCGTCCGGGTACTCCTCGTAGAAGGCGTCGACGAACGTCTGGCTCTCGTCGGTCTCGAGTTCTTCCATGTAGTTGACGCCGACGTACATATCCTCGAGTGCGGGTGGGTCAAGACGCAGGTGTTCGTAGCCTTGGGCCATTGTTGTCGACGATCCCATGGGGATGTCGAGGCCGGTATCAGCACGCTGTTCGTAGAAGTTGGCGTGACTATCGCCGACAAGCATCGAGGCGATGAAGTCTGGGTCTTCACTCTGGATATTGTTGATCGTTGAGCCGAAGTCGGTCTCGCCCAGTGGGATGTACTCTTCGTCAACGACCTCTGCGCCGTGTTCCTCTGCGAGGATGTGGATCCAGTCACCCGAAATCTGTCCGAAGTTGTAGTCTGCAGCAATCGTGTAAATACGTGGGCCGTATTCTTCGATCATGTACGGGATGACTGCACCCAGTTGCTGACGAGCGGTCGCCCCCATTGCAAACGTCGTACTGTCACAGACGCCACCCTCGTACTGGGTCGTGTAGAAGTACAACTGCTCTTCGTCGTTGATGATCGGGCGAATCGCCTCGCGCGTCGCACTCGAGTAGCCTGCCCACAGCGCATCGACACCCTCGTCGTTGATCGCCTCACGAGTCAGTTCCTGGTAGCGCTGGTTGTCCGACTGTGGGTCAGGATCGTACACCTCGATCTCCTCGCCGAGGACGCCGCCATCTGCGTTGATCTCTTCGACAGCAAGCAGTGAGGCCTGCCACTTCGATTCGCCGTTGAGTGCGAACTCACCGGAGCGGTCCTCGAGGATGCCGATCGTCGGTGCCCCATCGTCGTCGTCATCCGAGTCGCCGAGTACCCCCCCATCACTGAGACATCCAGAGACACCAAGCAGCGTCCCAGCTGTTCCGGCAGCAAGAATGTCCCGGCGCGAGATCGATCGGCGACTCATTGTGACACCCCACAACCGATCTCCTGTTCATTTCCGCTATCGTAATCCATTCGAGTAGTATTAGACAACATTTGTCCGATCATTAGCCATTCTTTTCGAGATGGTGGGAGATATAAAAGGGTTGCTTCAAGGATATGCGTAACCGTAGGTAGAATGAAAGTCACACTAATCGGGTGATGAGTCACTGGATATCCTATTATTCTGGACGTATGTTTGGTTCGATCGTCGTTCTTGAGTGTTGACTCGAGTGTACTGTGTTCGGCTGCGTGAGACAATTCATTTCCATGCCATAGCTGTCTGTACAGAACCAGTTTGCGTGAATGGCCGTTTCTGTAGTGGACGATCTAACACGAACAGCGTATTAATTATATTATTCACTCAAAACACAGGCTTAGTGGGCAAATATTGTCTCGCAGCCATGCGTTTACATCGAACGTGTTCCTATGATGGGCCGTGATACACTATTGTTCCGAACACCTATCTATCGCCAATCCGGCGGTGAGTCCATATGAGTGACCACATTCCGGGTGAGTTGCTGCCAGCAGACGAGCCTGTTCGAATCAACGAGGGACGGGAAACGGCGACCGTCACGGTCGAAAACACCGGTGACCGTCCCGCACAGGTTGGTTCCCATTTTCACTTCTTCGAGGTCAATCCTGGCCTCACGTTCGATCGTGAGGCGGCTTATGGCATGCGACTCGATATTCCGGCAGGCACAGCCGTCCGGTTTGAACCCGGCTGCGAACGCGATGTCGACCTCGTCGCCATTGGCGGCGACCGAATCGTTCACGGGATGGGCGGGCTGGTCAACGGCAACCTCGACGATGAGGACGTGAAAACGCGGGCGATAGAACGCGCTCGAGAGAAGGGCTATCTGTCTGCGGGGGACGGTGACGAATGAGTCGGGACCTCTCGAGGCGTGAGTATACGGATCTGTTCGGCGCGACGGAGGGAGATCGACTCCGCCTCGGTGATACGGATCTGTTCGCAAAGATCGAAACGGATCATACGGTTCCGGGCGAGGAGGCAGTTTTCGGCGGCGGAAAGACGATGCGTGACGGGATGGGAATGCAGTCGGGGACCACACAGGCCGAGGGGACGCTCGACTGGGCGTTTACGAACGTCGTCATCATTGATCCCATCCTTGGCGTCCGAAAGGGCGATATCGGCGTCCGAAACGGTGAAATCGTCGGCGTTGGCAAGGCTGGCAACCCCGACACGATGGACGACGTGGATATGGTCATCGGTGCGAGCACCGACACTATCCCGGCGGACGGCCTGATCGCGACGGCCGGTGCGCTCGATATTCACGTCCATTTCAACAGCCCGCAACTCGTCGACCACGCGCTCGCCTCGGGCGTCACGACGATGTTCGGTGGCGGCTTCGGCGGCGGCGCGACGACCTGTACGCCGGGTCCCGAAAACATCAAGCGATTCCTCCAGGCCGCCGAGGAGTGGCCGGTCAACGTCGGCTTCTACGGCAAGGGTAATAGCAGCCAGCCCGCTGCCCTCTACGAACAGATCGAGGCCGGCGTTGCCGGGCTCAAACTCCACGAAGACTGGGGCTCGACGCCCGCTGCAATCGACACCTGCCTCGAGGTCGCAGACGAGGAAGATATCCAGGTCTGTATCCACACGGACACGCTGAACGAGTCCGGCTTTGTCGAGCACACCTTCGACGCCGTCGACGGCCGGACGATCCACACCTTCCACATCGAGGGTGCCGGCGGCGGCCACGCGCCGGACGTGCTCGAGTTGATCGGCCACGAGCACATGTTGCCATCCTCAACGAATCCGTCGATGCCGTACACGGCAAACACATTCGACGAGCACCTGGACATGGTGATGGTCTGCCATCATCTGAATCCGGATGTCCCCGAAGATGTTGCCTTCGCCGAATCCCGAATTCGTGCAGAAACAATCGGTGCAGAGGACGTCCTCCACGACACCGGCGCCATCTCGATGATGACGACCGACTCGCAAGCAATGGGCCGCATGGCCGAACTCGTCTGCCGTACCTGGCAGACCGCCCACAAGATGAAGAATCAGCGAGGGCCGCTCGAGGCCGACGAGGGAACCGAAGCCGATAACGCCCGCATCGAACGCTACGTCGCCAAGTATACGATCAACCCGGCGATTACGGCAGGGATCGACGACTACGTCGGCAGCCTCGAGCCGGGCAAACTCGCGGATATCGTGCTGTGGGACCCGGCCTTCTTCGGAATCAAGCCGAAGGCGGTGATCAAGGGCGGCTTTCCGGTCTGGTCGCAGATGGGTGAAGCCAACGGCTCGCTGATGACCTGTGAGCCGGTGAAAGGGCGAGAGCGCGCCGGCGCGCAGGGACGGGCCAAACACGACCTCTCCGTGACGTTCGTCAGCGAGGCGGCTGCTGAAAACGAGGTCGGCGAGGCCTACGACCTGAAGACGCCCGTTCGCCCGGTTTCCGGGACACGAGCCGTCGAGAAATCAGATATGTTGCATAACGACCACTGCCCGGACGACATCGAAATCGACGCACAGACGTTCGAGGTTGCAGTCGACGGCGAACACGTCACCTGCGATCCAGCGGACGAGATTCCACTGGCCCAGCGGTACCTGCTATGACACGCGACCTCGAGGCTGGCGAGTACGCCAGTCTGTACGGGCCGACGACGGGCGATCAGGTCCGGCTTGCGGACACGTCGTTAATCGCAGAGATCGAGGAGGATCAGATTGCTCGCGGAGACGAAGCCGTCTTCGGCGGCGGAAAGACGCTTCGCGACGGCCTCGGACTCAAGCCCGGATTCACGGCCGAGGAGGGTGCGCTCGATTGGGTGCTGACGAACCTCACCATCCTCGATCCCGTACTCGGCATCCAAAAGGCCGATATCGGAATCAAAGACGGCTACATTGCGGGCGTCGGGAACGCTGGGAATCCCGAGACGATGAACGATGTCGATGAAGAATTGATCGTCAGCGCGAATACCGAGGTCATCTCCGCGGAGGGGCTGATCGCGACCGCAGGCGGTATCGACGCTCACGTCCACTTCAACTCCGCGCAGTTGCCCACTCACGCCATCGCCTCGGGCATAACGACAATGTTCGGCGGCGGCGTCGGCCCATCGACAGTCGGCATCATCACGAGCGGCGCGCGAAACCTGCAACTGATGATGCAAGCCGCAGAAGCCTGGCCGATTAACTTCGGCTTCTACGGCAAAGGCAACTCCTCAAAACCGGCAGTCATCCACGAACAGGTCGATGCCGGCGCGGTCGCGCTGAAAATCCACGAAGACTGGGGCGCAACACCCGAAGTCATCGACACCTGTCTCGAGGTCGCCGACGAGACGGGGGTGCAGGTAGCGATCCATACGGACACGCTGAACGAGTCTGGCTTCGTCGAACACACGTTCGACGCCATCGACGGCCGAACGATCCACGCGTTCCACATCGAGGGGGCTGGAGGTGGCCACGCACCCGACGTGCTCGAACTCGTTGGGAAGAAGCACATGCTGCCGTCGTCGACGAACCCGTCGATGCCCTACACCGAAAACACGTTCGACGAGCACCTGGACATGGTGATGGTCTGCCATCACCTGAATCCGGACGTGCCCGAAGATGTCGCCTTTGCCGAGTCACGCATTCGGGCCGAAACCATCGCCGCAGAAGACGTGCTCCACGATGAGGGCGCAATCGCGATGATGACGACTGACTCCCAGGCGATGGGGCGGATGGGCGAACTCATCTCCCGAACCTGGCAGACCGCGGATAAGATGAAACAACAGCGCGGCCCACTCGAGCCTGATGCGGACACGGACAACGACAACTTCCGAATCAAGCGCTATCTGGCGAAGTACACGATCAACCCGGCGATCACGGCGGGCATCGACAGCTACGTCGGCAGCCTCGAGCCGGGCAAACTCGCGGATATCGTGCTGTGGGACCCGGCCTTCTTCGGGCTGCAGCCCGAGGTCGTCATCAAAGGTGGCTTCCCGGCGTACGCCTCGATGGGCGAGGCAAACGCCTCGTTGATGACCTGTGAGCCGATGATGCAACGGCCTCAGTACGGGGCCTTCGGCTCGGCAAAGCACGCGACGAGCGTCCAGTTCGTCAGCCAGCAGGCCTACGACGACAATATTGGCGACACGTACGGCCTCTCCTCGATGACGCTTCCCGTCGGGAACACGCGGTCGCTCTCGACTGATGACTTCCTGTACAACACGTATAGCCCGTCTGTCGATGTCGACTCCCAGACGTTCGAGGTGTCGATTGACGGCGAACCAGCGACATGCGACCCAGCCGAGCGCGTCGCGCTCGCACAGCGATACACACTATGAATCTCTCACCAAAAGAGTCCGAACGACTCACGATCTTCATGGCCGCAGAGCTCGCTCGCCGCCGCAAGTCTCGCGGCGTCAAGCTGAATCACCCCGAAACGGTTGCCTACATCTCCGACTGGGCCTGCGAGGCTGCCCGTGACGGCAAATCCGTCTCACAGATCCGAGCGGAGGCAACCCAGTTACTCACCCGCGAGGACGTCATGAGCGGCGTTCCCGAAATGGTCGACATGATTCAAGTCGAACCCGTCTTCCCCGACGGCACGAAGCTCGTCACCATCCACGAACCGATCCGAGCCGATAGTCGTGACCAACTCGAGGCCGTCGACCCCGATCCGGACGAGGACCTCGAGACGGCTGGACGCGAACCGGGCGACAGTCTCGAGACCGAGACGGAGGGTGAATAGATGGGGTACCGAGACGTCGCAAAAGTTGGTCTCGGCGGTCCGGTCGGGTCGGGAAAGACCGCACTGGTCAAACATCTCGTGCCGGCGCTTGTGGAGGAGGGATACGAGGTTGGCGTCATCGCAAACGACATTATGACGCAGGAGGACGCTGACGTGTTCCGCGAGACGTTCGCCGATCTCCTCCCTGAGGACCTCGTGGATGGCGTCGAAACGGGTGCCTGTCCGCACACCGGCATTCGTGAAGATCCGTCGATGAACCTCGCGGCGATCGATGAGTTCACCGAACGACATCCCGACCTCGATGTCGTCTTGATCGAGAGCGGCGGTGACAACCTCGCCGCAACCTTCAACCCCGAACTCGCCGACTATTTCCTGTTCATTATCTCGGTCGCAGAAGGTGAGGACATCCCACGAAAACGTGGCCCCGGCGTCACGCAGGCCGATCTGCTGGTCGTCAACAAAACTGATCTCGCGCCCCACGTCGATGCCGATCTGGATGTGATCGAATCCGACGCCGCAGCCGTTCGTGGTGACGACCCGTTCGTCTTCACCAACTGCAAGGACGGCTCAGGCATCGACGAAACCCTCGAGCATATCGAGCGAGAGGTGCTGTTCGCGTGAGCGGCACCGAGACGACCGCCCGCAGCGAAACCGGGCAACTGCCACCCGCGTTCGCTGGCTACGCCGACGAGTCGCTCGCACAGGCTCCCGCCGGCGGCCCCGGAAAGAACGGCCTGCTCGAGGCGACGTTTGCCCGCGAGGGCGACGCTCCGACTCGACTCATCCACGACCGTGCGAAGGTTCCGTACCATCACACCGGCACGCTCGAGACCGATCCAGCGCCCAGCCTCACGACGCTCGTGGCCCAGGAACCGACGGGCGGCGTCGCACAGGGTGATCGTCACCGAATGCAAATCGACGCGAAAGCGGGCGCACGCGCACACGTCACCACCCAGAGTGCAACGAAAGTCCACAGCATGCATGCGAACTACGCGCATCTCGATGCCTCGCTGTCGGTGGCAGCCGATGGCTACCTCGAGTACATGCCGGGGCCGACTATCCTCAACGAGGATGCGCGGTGCTTGCAAACCGTGAGCGTCGATATCGAAAGCGGGGCGGTGGCCGTTATCGCAGACGTGCTCGTGCCTGATGGTCTGTCCGACCACGAGTCGTTCAGTTTTGACCACTACCATGCACGCGTCGATGCCGACCACGAGGGCCGACTCATCTGTGCGGACGCGGTCGACCTGCGGCCGGCAGAGCGCGACCCGCGCGATCCGGCGACCGTCGGCGAGTACAGCACTGTTGGCTCGCTGTATATTATCGCACCGACGGCGGATGCCGATGCGAACGAGGGTGAGCGCGATGCTGCGAACGCCACCAATTCCAACCCTGCACCCGCGATCACACCCGATCTCGAGGATCTTACGGACGCCATCCACGACCGGCTTGCCGACTTCGAGGGCGTCCACGCGGGCGTTTCGACGCTTCCCTTCGAGTCGGGTGCAGTCGTTCGCCTGCTTGGTCATCGAGAGGCAGACGTCACCGAGGCCCTGCGACAGGCATGGGACGAAACGCGACAGCAGACACTGGGGGTCGGCGCACCTGCCGACCGGCGATACTGATGGAGCAAATCGACGGCATCGTCGGCAATGTCCACGCCGACGCTGAACTCGCCGCGCTGCGGGCCGAACACGCCGATGCGGGCACGCTCGAGCGTGTCGTCATCGACGCCGGCCGGCGCAGGCGGTCGCGCTTTCGTGAGATGACAGATGCGGGAACAGATGTCGGTGTCGTCGTCGACAGCGCCGCAATCTCCGCGGGCGACGTGTTGCTCGTCGATGATGAGCGCATGATCGTCGTCGCGTTCGAACCTCGCGAGGCACTCGCCGTGACGTTGCCCGAGGCGACGCCCCAGACGCTCGAGGCGGCGGTTGAACTCGGCCATCGCGTCGGGAACCAGCACTGGGATCTGGCAGTTGAGGATGGCATCGCCTATGTTCCGCTCGAGGCCGACCAGCATATCGTCGAGCGGGTCGTCACCGACGTGATTCCAGGAGCAAGCGTCGAGGCGGTGACAGTCGAGGCCGAACTGTTCGTTTCCGACGGCGCTGAGACGGTCCCAGACCACGAGCACGAACACGGCGGCGCTGACCACGCCCATGGCGACGGTGGCCACTCCCACACGCACGGTCACGGCGATCACTCGCATTCACACGAGCACGAACATGCACACGGTGACGCCGATCACTCACACTCTCGCGGACACGAACACAGGCATACAGACACCACTGACCACTCCCATCCACACGATCATGACCACTGACGCCGACGCGTTCCTCTCGGCCCTCCGCCTGTCCGACTCGTTTCTACCAGTCGGGGGCTACACGGCCTCCTACGGCCTCGAGCAGTACCTGAACGAAGGGCGAATAGAGACTCACGACGAGCTCGAGGCGGTGGTCGCTGCGTTCCTCCGTCGGGTTGTCGGCCCCTGTGAGGTGGTGGCGCTGTCGAACGCCCACGCGGCGAGTGCGGACGCAGCTCTTGACGCATTTTGTGCGGTCGACGAACGGCTTCACGCGGTGACGATGCCTCGAGAGTTCCGCGAGAGTTCGACAAAAGCCGGTGCGAAGCTGTGCGAGTTGCTGTTCGAAGTGGACGGCGACCGCGCGTTTGACGCTGCGGTTGCGAACGCTATCGACGCCGACGAGACGCCGGGGCACTATCCCGTTGTCTTCGGCGCGGTCGCCCAGACACGCGGGCTGTCGCGACGCGAGGCCTGCCTCGCCTACGCCCACGCGTTCGTCACCGGCCTGCTCGGGGCCGCACAGCGACTTGGCCGGTTCGGCCACACCGCGATTCAGTCCATTCTCGAGTCGCTGCGACCCGTGATTGCCGCAGTCTGTGATCGCTACGTCGAGCGCGATCCGTCAGCGATGGTGTCGTTCGCGCCGCTTGCCGAAATCATGGGGATGCGACACGAACGCGCGGGTCGGCGACTGTTCATGAGCTGATTTTCTGACCCAACTCGTTCGTTCTCAGCTGGGGAATCCTCTCACGACGTTCGTTTGAACTGATTGTAGAGCCAGCCGAATGCAACGCCAGCGGCAAAGCCATCGAGACCGCCCCAGACGATTCCAGTTAACGTGCCGCCCTGATCGGCTTCGAAGCCGGGATACAGGTCGGCGAACAGCGTCCGCCACTGGTTCCCCCAGCCAATTCTCGAGGCGACACCGATGAAGCCGATACTCGCCGCGACTGTCGTGCCGAGTGCGAACCCGAATGCTAGGATCGAGTCGACTGTGCAGTTCACGGGACGACTTCGTCTCCGGTGCCGTCCGTTGTGGTTGCGTTTTCGATTGCATCCTCGAAGCGTACCGTCGTTCCGGTGGTAAATCTATGACATGCGTCTGCGCGCTGTATTTTCCCGTCCAACCGTGGAATTAAATTCGTACGTGTTACCCCCTCAACGGCCGATGGGCGCAAGTTTTAGTATGCGAGCATGTGTGTCATTTTACAATGACTCTCTTACCTGTTGATACTGACGTTCTGGAAGATGTCTGTCGAGACATCGCACAGGACAATTACGGATTTATCTACGTCTCCGATCAGAAGGGGGAGATCAAATCCGCGTACGAGAGTTCAGACGTCGGGTTCGTCAACGCACGGTCGCTTTCTGTCAGTGATATGCGCAAGGCACTGGCCGAGATGGCGACCGACGAGTTCGTCGACGTTGAGCAACTTCGGGACGGCGTTTTCTACGTCGATCCGTTCGGTGTCAAAGGGAACATGAACATCACTCGCGAACTCACGAACTTATTCGGTCAACGTCTTGTTGTCACCGGCGAGACGCTCCGTTCGCGGTTTTCGCTGGCGATTGATGACATGGAGTTCTTCGCCGACGAACTCGCGGAACGAAACTACCTCCGGCGGATCACCGCTGGCAAACGCGATTACTACACAATCGGCCCGCAACTCAAAGAACACGCCGACGACGTCGGTCTCGACTCCCGACTCGAGCGAGAGGCGTCAGACGGAAAGATTGCCCACAGTGACCTCGAGAACGTCATCGACGTCGACGCAACCTCGGACGTGATTCGGTATCTCGATCGGGAGGGATACATTGTCGACCTGGATGGAGAGTATCTGGTCGAGGAGGCGCTCGACGAGTACGCTCGGTACCTGGCCGAAGAGATTGAAGACGCCGTCGAAGCGGTGTTCGAGGACTCGAGTTACGTGCTTCAAACCAACGAGTTTGACCGCGTCGTTGAAAATGAGATTGAGAGTCGGTTCGATGTTCTCTCGCAGGCTCGCAGTGTTCGCCGGGAACTCCTCGAGAGCACCGCCGATACACTGGTTGATCGCCTCGGTCTCGAGGCGGGACGGGAGATGGTCGAGGCGGTCGATCCGTTCGAGGACGTGGCCGAGGACCACGCCAGGCGGATTCGAACCGATCTGAAAGCCGATCAGGAACAGCTTCCTGGAACACTGCCGGAGTGGGTCGAACTGGCTGAGGAGTATTTCGAGGAACTACATGTTAGCAACGCGACGGCGGTCAACGAGTACGTTCGCGACGCAGTTCGAGAACGGTACCGAGAACTCGTTAATGAGGAGGAGTTCGGCGGAATGGCCGAATAATTGATACCAAAACGACATACAGCAACTGATCAACAATGCCGCAAAAATACGAATTCGAACGCATAGAAAGCGACGGACGGGAATACGTGATCGCGGATCCGGTCAACCAGACGGCTGACCCAGTCCGTCTCGACGCCAGGTGGATTGAGGGCGACGATATCGAAGGCGAGTGGGAACGTGCTGTTCGGGCGATCATCAAGACTGACTTGCTCGGTTCGATGGAACTTAAAGAGGGGAATGGGCGAATCGATCGCAGACAGGCAATCGAGACGCTCGCAGCCGCCAGCGACGAGGACGGCGATATCGTCACCAGCACGCAGCAAGCCGAGGCGCTGATCGAGTTCTTCGCTGACGAGGACATCCTCGAGTTACAAAGTGGACAGGTCGTGATGCTTCGCAATCCCGGCAAGAACCCCGAAGAGATAAATGGACGGATGATCCTGAACTGGGCGGCCGCAATCGACGCCTGTGTGGAAAAGATCACCGAGACTATCGGACGAGTCGACGACGCAAAGAAAAAACTTGAGAATCGGATCGACGACATCGACCAGGAATCAGGAAAGATCGACGAACATTTGGAAGAAACTGCCCAGGAACTCAGGAGCCTTGGCGATGGACCTGGCGTTCCGGACGATCCGTCGGCGCTTTCTCAGGACGAACGTGACCGCTTCCAACAGCTCAAACGGAAGCTGATCTACCACAAGAAGATGAAAGAGGCGGATCAAGAGAACTTAGCGGAGAAAGTCGAGAGCGGGGCCGATAGACTCGCTGATAACATCGAAATGTTGGAATCAGCCAAGACGACACTCGGGAACAAGCGAGAGCAGGTTCGTACTCAGGCGCTGAAAAAGCAGACGTTCCCAGACGAGGCGATGAACATTGTTGACAATATGGGCGAACTGACAACTCAACTTGCGGGTGTCGGCGGCATTCAAGAAGCAATCGAGCAGACGCCGGACCACGAAGTCGGCAGCGTGGTTGACGACGTCCTTGGCAGCATCGACGGGGTCGGTGAAACCGCACAGCAGACCGCTGGCGAGGAGATGCAAAGTGAGGCGGAACGGGAGGCGGAAGCGAACGAACTCGAGATGTCGTAGGATGCGTGCGGACTCGCTACTGCAAGGAATCCGACGGATCGATCGGCAGGGAGAACAGCTCCTCTCCTTGCGAACATTTTCAGGGGTCGAACTGGGTCACCGGATCGATGCGACGATGGACGCACTTGTCGATTTAGCCGAGTTGCTCCGCGCCGGGGCGCCGTTTCCACCGCGAGTGGAACTCGTATCGAATGCGGGCGGTGGTCGCAGCAGTCGAACGAACGTGACAAACCCAAACTGTACTGACGCTGATCGAGACGAATTCCCCCTCGTACGTCGCGTTCTTGAGACTAGTTACGAACGCGGTGGGGCGACAACCGACCAACTTGACCCGGGGATCGCCAACCGAGTTGTGACTGACGAACGGTTTGAGACAGTCGATTCCTGGGTTCTTGTTCCGCTTTCGGGCGCCGAACCGTACGCGTCTAACTGGCGTCCGGTCATCGAAACGCTCTCGGCCCGACTTGATAGAATTGTTGAGGATTTCAGGAGAATCGTCCGTCGGGTGCGGGCCGCAGAGACAGATCGCCTACTCATCAACGGCTGCGAGGCGGTCGTCGAGATGCTTGAGACACTGTTGCTTGTTGTTCAGCGAGCCGATGCTGATTCACGGTACGTTCGTAATCGGACTGACCAGCGCCAGGGAGAACTGTTATCGACGATCGAGCAAGCCACGACGCAGCTACAACCACAGAGTAACGACAATGCTTAATCTGACGCCAATACTGAAACGAGATCAGCCAACCTCGAAAATCAAAATCGGGGCGAAAAAAGTCGGTCCAAACACCGACACCGTCGAGATCCGTCACAACGATGGGCGGGCATTTTTCTATGTCGAGCCGATTGATGACTCAATTGTTGACGGTATCGGGAACAAAGTTCGAATGCACCAGAACGTCAAGACGGTGTTCGGGGGAATCGACCGTGGGACTGACTTTCTCGTCGATCCTGATGCCGGCAAACGTGACGTCGTAGAGTGTTCCAGAGCGAAGATTCACACGAGTGAAGTCGCCCCGGACGACCTCGAGCCGTTCCTCCGGGAGAACGATTACCTGTTACACCCGATGGAAGAGGTCGTTCCGAAAGGCGACGATCTGGCGACGTTCGAGGTTGCTGAGATGGAGCCCTCGGGCTACACCACGCTTCGAGTCACTCCGAACACGGACCTTGAGTTCATTGACGCCGGCGAACTGCGGGAACTGCGAGCAACGAGAAACGCAACCGGGCGCGGTCCTGGTGGCGGTGCGGGAGAAGGCGAAGCCGGCGATGATGAGGAGGTACAGGTATCGCTCGAGCCCAAGAAGCCGACAGTCAGCTTTGAGGAGGATGTCGCTGGGCTGCCGGAGGTGAAACGAACAGCGGAGAACCTGCTTGCGCTGTTTGATCCCGACGTTCGTGACGAGGTTGTCGAACGGTACGGTGACGAGTTCGCCTCGCGAGGTAACAGTATGCTGCTGTACGGGCCGCCTGGTTGCGGGAAGACGCTGATCTCTGAGGCAATCGCCTACGAGGCTAAATACAACTCAAACATTGAGGATAGCTACGGCGAGGTAAAGTTCCTCGAGATCAAGGGCAGCGACGTGCTCTCGAAGTACTCCGGCGAGTCCGAGAAACGCGTCGAGGCGATTTTCGAGAAGGCTCACGGAATCGCCCAGGAGGGGTTTGCTGTCCTCTTTTTTGACGAGGTTGATACCCTTATTCCAGACCGCGGTGACGACTCGTTGCAGCGCCACGAGCGGTCGCTGACTAACGCCTTCCTCCAGGAGATGAACGAGATCGAAGACAACCTCCTCGTAATCGGCGCGACGAATATGCCGTTTACGATTGATCCGGCTGCGACCCGGCGGTTTCCGATCCAGCAGTTCATCCCACAGCCCGATCGGGAAGTAATGGCCGAGGTCTGGCGGAAACATCTTTCGTCGATGACGGAGACTGAAACCATTGATTACGAGCGTCTCGGCGTCGCCTCGGAAGGATACACTCCGGCTGAAATCGCCGATCGCGTCCTCGGCAGCGATCTCCAGCGGGAGTTCGTCGAGAGCGTCTATCTTCCGGAACGAGACCCGATCGAGCCCGACACTGAGTACTTCGTTGATCGCCTCGAGCGGACCGATCCGAAGACGATTCGCCAGTACGTCGCTAGCGTCCGCACCAAGATCGACGATCTCGAGGGGTATCCAGAACTGCGCCGATACGTTGAGGCACAGGCGGACCGGTTGGGGATGCAACTCGGGAACGAACCGTCGTCGCTCGAGCGGCTGTTAGGTGGCGGCTCTGGCGGTAATTCTGCTAGTGAATCTGGCGGGGGCTCTGGTGGCGATTCCAGATCGGACGGCGCTCAAGCGAGGGACATGGACGGTTTCGCGATGACCGAGTCCGCAACCAGCGACGCCGTTGGAAGGGATGACGTTGGTGTTGACGGTGCTAGTGCCACTGACGGATCAGACGAAGACGGCTTTGAGTTCGGTACTGGGGGTGAGTCCGATGACCGATAACTACAGACAGGTCGGTTCCTTCGAGAGTCGGCGGGTTGAGGCTGTCGGTGTCGGCCACGATGTGATCGCGATCGGACTCGAGGATCGCCTCGAACTGGTTACAGGGAGTGACTCGACCGGGATCGACCACGGCGACCGGATCCTCGACGTTGCCGTTGCGGACCGGGTGATCGTTCTTTCTCCCGGCGAACTCACCACATACTCGCGGACGGGTGACCGATTGTGGACTCAGTCCGTCGAGGATGCCCATGCGATTGCTGCTATCACCAACGCAGACATCTGCGGCGTGCTCGGTCCCGATCGGGTATCTGGAATCGACGTCTCGAGTGGCCGCGAGCGATTCGACGTTGAACGATCTCGACCCGGTGGCCCTGATGACGCCCTTATCGCGGTTCCAACCGGGTTTTTGATCGCCACCTGGACGTTCCTCACCCATGTCGACGTCGAGGGACACGTCGACTTCGATCGTGACCTTTCGGCGGTCGTTCGAAGCGTTGGACGCTGTGATGACACGCTCGTCGCAGCCCTGCAGAGCGATCAACTCGTCGGGCTTCAGGCCGGTACCGGCGACCCGCGGTGGCGGACGGAACTCGAAGCAAACCACGTCGCACCGGTCGGCGAAGGCACGGTACTCGTGAGCACGACCGACGGAACACGGTCGGTCAGTTCTGACGGGACGACCGAACCGGTCGGCGACCTCCCTGGCGGCGAGACGTACACCACGCCCTCGGGGACACTCGTTTGTGCGGTGCGAGGCGGAACGGTAGCCACGTATGTTCACACGCGCGAGCAACTCGGCCTCGAGGTCGCGACCGAGACTGTCGGCATCGGTGGAACCATCGACATTCACGTCTCGAACCCGACGGATCGGGAGCGGACCGCAACGCTCACCGTTGACGTCACGGGCTGTTCGCTCTCGCCGGCGGAGCGGACGGTGTCCGTTGCGCCCGGAGTAACAGAACTCGTTGATTTTCCAGTGTCGGCGGTCCGCGCGGAGGGTGTGGCTGATCTCTCAATCGCCGTCGATGGCTCGGTGGCCTCCGAGACGTCGATTACAGTCGAAGACGCCGCTAGCGGGGGACTGGCTGTCGACGCCGCTCTTGAGACAGCGTCGATCGATGATGGCGTAGCCAAACTCGCGGTGACCGTCGAGAATGTTGGCGGCGTGGCGCTCGATTCGGTCTCGCTGCTCGAGACCGAAACCGGGACGGACGAACTCCAACCTGGTGAGACGTGGACGGGGTCGGTAACCCGACCCTACGAGCCCGATCGGCGCGTTTCAGTTGGCCTCGAGGTGTTTCGCGGGGATCGCCGTCGGGAATACGCGCCGACCTGTACGCTCCCTGCGCTCCCGACGATCGACGTCGAATCCGGTCGCGACGCGATTCGAGCGACGATCGTGACCGATGGCGACCCGCCGGTCTCGGATAGGCTGGTGATCGAGGTGCCCGGTGCCGGCCGTGTTCGATCGCCGGTGACGATCGACGGTGACGAACTCCTCGTAGTCGTCCCTCTGTACGAAGATGGGACCGCGCGTATCGCACTCGATGCAATCGATGTCGACGAGCGGGTCCAGGTCTCCGATTTGAGTCTGTTCACGACGTCATCGGGAACCAGGTCCACTCGCGAGCGCCGTGGTAACCGTTCCAGTTCTCGTTCCCGTTCCGACCCACCATCGCGCCAGCCTGGTTCCGATTCGCGCTCCGACCCCGGGTCTGACCCGGGAGCAGCCGATACGTTTGCTGCATCCGACCCGACTGACTCGAGGGGTCCGAAACGCCATCTCTCAGGCCCTCCAGACCAGAGCCAGAGCACCACCGCGACCGACGCTGACTCTCAATCACTTTCTGTAACTCGTCGCGTCGACGACTCTCTCGTGCTCGGCCACGCAGTCCGAGATCGTATCGTCGTCTCGGCAGTGGACGGTCGCGCTGAGGAGGTTTCGGTTATCATCGATGATGAACGGGTCGAACTTGGATCTGTTCCGGCTGGCGAAACGGCAACCGTAGAGCGCGCTGTCGGTGCTGTCTCCATCGACGGCGTGGTTCTAGCGCCCGCGACGGTCGAGGCTGGCGGAACCATCGTCGACCGGCTTCCCGAGCGCCGACTCGAGGTCTCGAGCGAGGGACTCGCCGTCAGGGCAGCAGTCGACCCAACGGACGGAACCGTCGTCGCAGATCTGGCGAACCGCGACGACCGCAACTGTCGGGTGCTTGGCGTTGAAATCGACGGACCGAGCCGTCCAGAGTCGATCGACGAGCGACTCGAGGCTGGTGCAACGGCGACCGTTACCGCCTCTCTCGACACTGTCGGCGGAGATGGGCGCGGATTGGGTGTTGAACGCGACGCCGTTGGCCTCTCGATCGCCGTTCGCTACGACGACGGCAAAGAGGAGACGATTGACGCGCTGGCGGCGGTGACGCCGCTCGAGGGGGGTGGAACGGCCACCGGCTCATCGTCGCCCGAGAACATGTTGCTCACTGCCGCCATCGGGCCTGAGACTCAGGCTGCGGGAGAGTACGGTTCTGTTGTGCTCGTCTTCAAGAACGAAAGCAACCGACCGCTGCTGGATGTCTCAGTGTCAGCAACTGGCGACCCAATCAATGATATGTTTTATTCCGAGGCGCGCCGCGGCGAACTGGCGGCCGGTGACTGGATCGAACATTTCGTCGACTTGGAAAGTGGTATTGACGAACCGACCTTCGAAGCAACCGTGAGCTACATGCTCGAGGACAGTTCTGAACGAGCGTATACCGTCCGTGCGTCAGGGCCAGCAGTCACCAACGAAGCGGAGTGGACTGACGACCATCTCGCGGCGTGGTCTGTCGAACGACTTGACGAGGCGACAGCTGGCAACGAGACCCTCTCGGTCCCCGAATTACCGTCGTCGCTGTCAACGTCGCTTCGTCGGCGGTAGCTTTCTTTTCAGGATTTCACCTCGTTATCTGGCACTGATGCCATTGAAACAACTTCCGTAAGTTACGGTTCCGGTTCTTCTTGCTCTGAAACTGAGACGATTCGGAATAGACGGATCGATGCTTGGGTCTGATACCTACATGAGGAAGTCGCCAGTGACCGACTCGCGAGCGTCGCGGAGGTACCAGTACATCCGTCTGGAGATTCGGGTGACGATTCCGATGGCAACGAGCCCGTAGACGCCGGTGGCGACGAATAACGACGTCTGCGCGATAGTGAGCGACCCGCTTCGGTCCTCGTGTTCGCTTGCAACTACTTCGGCGCGGCTGGATTCACCTGCATCCTCAAACGCAGTCACCGACGCATCATATGAATCGTGTAACTCGTCGGTTCTGTCGGTGAACGTGTCGTACTCCGCCGGATTGACCATCAACGGCTGGCCAAGTACTGTCACGAACTGCTCGGACTCCATCGTCTGCCAGGTATCTTCGCTCGACTGGGCCGCCCCTTCACCGTCTGAGACCGCCTCGGAGTACTCCTCGAACGCCGACTCTGCATCGCTCTCGAGTGCGTCCGCGCGTTCGTCGTCACCCTGCAGGAGGGCAATACGGGCGAGCTCTCGTTGGATCGTCGCCTCCTCAAGCAACGAGAGTTCGCCGGACTCGAGGCGCTGTTCGTAGTGGGCTTCCTGTGCGTCGATCAACTCTTCCAGATCCGCTTCGGCGGTCTCGAGGATGGCCTCACTGTCGTCACGTTGTTGGTCGCCCTCGATCTGGTCTGCGTAGAGCGTCATCGTGTTGTAGGCGGCCGACGACTGGACAATTTCAGCCTGTGCCTCCTCGTGGTCGTCGTCGTCAACCAGCTCGTTTGCCTCCTCTGCGGCGTCGAGGTAAAGCGTCGACGCGCTGCCGAAGGTCAGCACCGTCGAGATGTCGTCATCGTCAGCCTCGCCGGCTTGCATCTGCTCGTCCATCGTCTCGACCATCTCAAGGGTTCCGTCGGCAACAGGCCCACTGTGACCAGAGAGGTCGTCACGGATCGGATCGAGGTCGAGCGGAACCGGCGAGGCAGAAACGGAGATGGATTCGGCTTCGACGCCGTCACCGTCAGCGGTGTGAACCCATTCGTAGTTCTCGCCCAGTTCAGCATCCGTATCGAACTCGAGGTCGAAGACGACGTCGTCGGTTTCGCCGGCTGACAGCGACGTTGGTTCCTCTTCGACGACCAGCCACTCGTCGGGCCCCTCATCTTGGGCTAACTCGAGGTCGTCAATGTCGTTGTAGCCGAGTTCTTCCTTGAGTTCGGTCGCGACTTGCTCGCTCTCACCAATCGCCACCTCGCCGATTGAGACGCTCTCAACGGTAAGTTCGGTCTCATGTATGATTTCGATATCACCGTCATACGTTCCATCGTCGGTGTCAACATCGTCGGCGCTCGCAGTCGCAGAGAAGTCGTACTCGCCTTCCGAGAGATCGGTGTCCGCGGCGACGACGACGTCTATCGTTTCGCTCGACTGCGCATCGATTTCATCGGGAACATTCTCGGTGTCGACGCTGATGTCGGCGTTCGACGCTGATCCCCTTATGCTACCGACCTCGAGTGGCTCATCGCCGTCGTTCGGCACGTCCAACTCGAGCGTCTGCGTGATCACGTCATTTTCGTCCCTCGGTTCGTCAAAGACCATCGTTTCCTCGAACTCGAGGGTCCCGTAGTAGCCGGGATAGATCACATTCGCCTCGACATCGACCTCACGGGCCTCGTCAGGGTTGTTCTCGTCCCAGAGGTCGACCGTCCAGGACAGTGACTCGTGTTGGTCCGCGTCGTCATCGACTGAGACCTCCCATTCAGCGGTGTCCTCGCCGCCGGGATCAGTCTGGACGCCGTCGCTCCCGCCCCAGCCGCCACTGCTGCTCAAATCGTCGAAGCTGAGATCGGCGTCGGGGTCATCGCTGACGATATCCCACTCAACGCCGTCGAGTCCCTCGTCCCCACCGAGTTCCTCAACGACGAACTCGTCGGACACCGTTTCGCCGACGAGAATGTCGCCGGCGTCGAGGGGTTCGTCCTCGAAACCAGGAAGCGGCGGTTGCGATTCGACGGTCACGTCAAACGAGAACGGTTCGCCGTTCACATCTCCGGAAACGGAGTATGTATCGGGGTCGGCGTCGTCGTCCACGTCAACCTCGAGATTGACGGTTTCGGTGTCGCCCGGCGGGATTGTCACGGTTGTTTCCTCGACGTCGAACGGCAGTCCGGTATCGTCAACGGAAATATCGGCGTCGACGTCGTCGGCCTCTTCTTCCTCGCCAGTGTTGTCGATCGTCGACACTTCGATCGTGGTTTCGTCACTCTCGCCGGTCAGTATCTCGACGTCGTCGTTCCCAGTGACGTCGATGACTTCACCAGCCTGCGCCACCGGTAGTGTCCCCAGTATTGCCACTACAACGACGGCAAGAATCGCGAGTGTCGCAACCGTTCGCCTAGACATCGCCATCACCCACCGTCACAACCGAACCGACTTGCGCCCTGTCGTATGTTCGTTTCCAGAGGAAAATCCGCCCAAGGAGGACTGTCCCCAACAAGCCGACGATGATGCCATATCCTACGAGTACCGAGGTCGATGCGACCGCGAGCGAGAGATGGGCGTTCCCGGCCTCCTCGTCGATCGTCGCGAGTTCTTCCTCTCGCTCCTCTAATCCATGCGTTTCAGCCTCTCCACGGACGTCTCCGACCTTGGCATTGACCGATTGGATCTCTTGATACCTCTCGAAAGTCTCGAGGGCGTTCGGCGCACCGGCGACGGCGCTGCCCACGTTATCGCAGTCCACACAGTCCCCGAAGAACGCCTCAGCGTCATTCTCAGTGTCGTTCATTTCCTCGAGCGCGGCCTCGTAGGCTGCGGTCTCTTGTTCGACTTGCAAATTGAACTCCGCTGCCTCGTCGGGCATGTTCGCTCGCTCGTAGGCTGTCGCGGTCAGCGAGAGCAGGTCGAGTCGATCTGGCGTCCGATCAACGGCTTCAGCATCATCGTGAAGGCCGTCAGCCAGCCCTTCGTAGAACCGCGTCACTGCAAGATCGGCGAGTGTTGCCTGAGTCTGTTCGTGCTCCTCGAGTTCGTCGACGTGACTGTCGACCTCTTCAGCGTACTCGAGGCTTTCCTCGTAGTCGCCGCCCTCCGCGTGTTCGTACGCCTGCTCGAAGGCGAGCATCGTCTGGCGGACGGCTTCGAGTTCGGCTTGTTCGTCTGCATCGAGGGTGCCGATTTCCTGTACTTGCGTGACGGCGAACGTCCGAAGGGTTTCGAACTCGTCGTACTCTTCGTAGGCTTCGGTTCCTTCCATTGCACGGAACTCGTCGAAGTACTCGTTCGCTGTCTCTGGCTCGTCCGCGGCGACGCTCGCGACGAACAGAGTCGCCGTTGCGACGGCTGCGACGGCAACGATCGCAACGAGGATCACCGATCGAGCGCTGGGTCCAGTCGTGTTGGTGTGTGTCTGTTCGTACATCTAGAACACCGTCCGTGAGAGTCGTTCGCGGAGGAAATCGTGCTCAAACATCTTTTCGACCGAATCGAGCACGAGCAGGGACGCATAGACAATGGCTATCGCGTCGTCACCACGGTCGGTGTCACCGACCATATCCCAAGCGCGCCGGTGCATCTCACGCGCCGGTGCAACCTCGGAGACATCTTGACGGGCGTCTTCGATCTGACCAGCGACGGCCTCGTAGCGTTGTTTGAGCTCGTTACGCTGGCTCATCGGATCGTCTGCAAGCCGCTCGAGCAGTTCCTCAAGATCGTGTTCGCCGCGCCACCGAGCGCCGGAACGCGGTTCGGACATATCTGCGCAGGCGGCAAAGAGATCGATGTTGCGTTTCGTTGTCATCGCATCATTAATCGCATCGGTCGTCTTTGCAGCAGCCTCAAGCACGGCGTCAGCGACCGAATCGGGGTCAGCGCCGGCCCCGGCGAAGTGATGGCCAGCGTCTGGCATCGATTCAACAGTCTCGAGCATCGATTCGACAACCGACGCGTAGTAGGCTGGAATCGACGTATCACGCCCGGAGTGTGCCGAAAGCGACCGCAAGTCGTCCCGGATTCGGGCGATTTGATCCTTGTGGGTTGGTGAGAGCGTCCAGGTGAACTGCGCATCGACGTCAACCCGCGCCGTGTCACCTTCCCGGATGACGACGTCAGTTTCGCCTTGGGCGAAGATATCCGAACGGTTGCCGGGCGAAGAGATCCCGACCCGGTACGTGCCGACGAGCACGTCATCTCGGGTTGCGACCCCGTCTCCACCGGTCGTCTCTTCGAATCCTTCAGAGCGGTATCTGAGGAACTGTTCGTTCTCGGCCGGCGTCACTCGAAGCGCCATGGACTCCGTCGCGACGCCGTCAATTCGTGAGACGATCTGCATGCGCCCAGTTCGCGGCGCGAGTCTGACCCTCCCGTCGGCACGTCGATCAAAGCGAACGGTTTTCGACTGCTCGTGGTACTTTTCATGATCAAACTCGGCCTCGAGGTGCGTACTCGAGTCGTCGGTTGGTGGCTCAATGGTAACCCGGCCGCGTTTGTCCGTTGCTATCGAACCATCGGTGGTGCGAACCGTTGCGTTCGGGATCGCCTCACCGCTCGCCTGATCGACCACGGCAAGCGTCGTCGCGGAGGTAACAGTGAGGGTGGCACTCGCACTTCGATGACTGATCTCGACGGGGTCGGACCTATCAGTGCCACGTTCGGCGACCAGTTTCCACGCGCCGCGGCTGGGAAGGCGGATGTTTCCTCCGCCCCCGCTAATCTGTTCTTTCCCAGCCCGGCTGCCGTCGCCTTTCTCGTAATAGACCGTGATCGGCTCTGTTATCGGGTCGCTCCCGTCGGTGATTGCTACATCGGCCGTAAATCCTGTCGGTCCCGCGGCGAATCGCTTTCCAAGCAGATAGTACGACGTCGGAGCCAGCACCGTCGCAAGGAGAACACCGCTTGCAGCAATTCCGTGGGTGAGTGAATCTATCGGTTGAACGCTGTCTGTCATCAGAAGGACGATCAAGGTCGTCGCAAGCGTCAGGCAGAATCCGATCAGACTTGCGAGGCCGACCGTCACCGGCGTCGGAGAACCGCCAAAACGAGCCCCGACAACGCCGATTCCGAGCCCGAACGCAAGCGAAAGTACGACTGGTGTGGCGAGTTGCCCAGCACTGAGGACGGCCCCCATCGTGTCGCTCTCTTCATCGGTCTCTCCAGGAGTCGACTCCTCGAGTGTGACCGATGCCACACCGGCTGGCGTTTGCAACAAGAGTGAGTCGTCTTCGGTCAGCGCGCCGTCTTCGAGAGTGACCGAAAGACTGCCATCCTCGTCGATCCCATCGGTGTCAAGTGACTGCGGCTGATCGTCTTCTGACTCGAGAACGGCGCTTGTCACCTCGAGATCGGCAGCCCACTCATTCTCATCGAACATGACGGTCGAGTCACCGCCCTGAACTGTCCCCATCATCTCGAACGCGCCGTTGTACTCGAGTTCCGTCTCCTCAAGTTCGAAGTCATTGCCGGTGACGTCTATGTCTATGGTTGCGTCAGGTGATAGTGAGGAAAGTTCGAGGGCACCAGGCTGACTCGGTTCGACGGAGGAGCTCACGTACTGACCGTTGCCGTCATCAGCGACGATGTCGTACGTTTGTCTGTCCACGAGCAGGGGATGCCAGAAGACGAGTTGATCGTCAATCGAACGCAGTTCGGCTTCGAGGATGTGGGGGTCTTCGGTAACGGATTCATCGTCGGCCCGTACATCGACTCCGATTTCTGATTCGACCGATACGTCCTCGAGTGCCTTGAGTTCCTCACGCTCGAGAGCGAGTTGGCTGGCGTTAGCGCTAACGATGCCGGTGAGCGGCGCCTCCTCGTCGCCGTTTACAACGACGGAAACCTCATCCCCGTCGGCGACACCGGTCGTTGCCGACTCGTAAAGCGGAACACGAAGTATGTCGCTTTCGCCCTCGTTGACGGCCTCGTCGATCCACACAGGTGCCTCGGAGGCAAACGAGACAGCGTGGAGTCCGACCGGTACGCCGTCGACGAGCGTCTCTTCGTCTTCGTCAGTCACGGCCGTGACGGTGACGTTTGGATCAATGAGCGACGTTCCGCCAACGGTTCCCTCTTCGGGTTGGGTGACGTCGATGTCGATTTGGCTTTCGTCAGTCGCGTTCTGTTCGTACAGCACGTCTGTGTCCTCAACAGTGACGCGTACCTCGTTGACGTCGCCGTCGACATCCGTGAGCCCAATGCTCAGATTATGACCGCTTCGTTCGATTGCGTCTTCGCTGTCGTCTTGACTGTCTTCACCGACCGCGACGTCAGCGATTACCGCGCCGGCGAACGCAATCGCGATGACGAGAAGGAAGACCGTCAGTAGTCGTCGGGCGCTCGAGCGTTGATCGGCGTGGGTTCCGTGTACTACCATCGGTCACCGTCACTCCGCGTTCCGTTCGACGTACGATTCGAGGTTCTCGACAATACGATCGAGTTCCGTGCGTGTGAGGTCGCCCCCACCCCCGCTTCCCCCCTGGCCAGCGAGGCTGTCGCCGAGCATCTCAAACTCGTCTCGAGAGTGCTCGAGTAGCGGATTTAAGTCAAACCCGCCCAGCAACAGTAGGACGTCGACGTCGCTGCCTCGTCCGCGTTTAGGCGTCAGACTGGCTTGGCCGGCAACGTTGATGCCGTGTTTGTCTGTCCAGTCCTGAAAGGCACTGTAAACGTCCGGCTCGGTAATCTCCTCGTTGTCGATCATGCTTTCAGGTGCGCGGACGATAGCGTATGCCGCCTGCGTGGTGGCGACATCCATCGGAACGTACGTGTTCTCTGCGGCCTGATCAAGCATGTACTTGAGTTCGTAGACATCGCCGTTGAGGTCCGTCGCGACGGCAGGCGTGAAGTGGTAGGCGTCCATCTGGGACGGAATCGTGACGTAATCTTTGATATCGATCACGCTGTGGGTCTCGCGTCCGGCTCCGATCATCAGGTCAACCGCGGTGATGATCGCGTCGTTGATCGAGTCGTAGTGACGCCCACTCCCACGACCCTCGTCATCGAGGTGGGAGTTCGCTGCGAGCAGAACCATGTCGGCGTTCTGGTTTCCGTCAGCGTTCCGGAGCAACCGCGAAAGCCCGGAGACAGCGTTGAAGTGTCGTTGTGGCGGCTCAGTGTAATACGGCCAGACGCCGAATGCTGTGTGGATCACGCTGTCCATCCAGTCTTCTGACGCTCCGTCGTCATCCAAGTCGGCGAGGCCGTTTTTGAACTGATCAACAGCGTACGGAATCGACCCGTTTCCGGTGCCTCCTCCAAGCGTCGCAACGTGCATGAACGCATCAGCTCCATTGAAGTCACTAATTCGCCTGACGATGCGATCCAGGTCCTCTCGAGCACAGGCCTCCCCATTCGGGAAGAAGTTGCCGGCCCCCTGCTGAGTCCCGAACTCCAGTGCGTGTGACTGCATCATCTCCTCTTCGCCTTGATCAGACGCCATCTCGCCCCGCATTCGGTCGATTGTATTCCGGAGGTCAGCCCGGTTCGTATTCATTACCAGAATGCGGTCATCGATCCCCGGATTCTCGCTACGGTTGAAAAACTGCGAGGCGATTCGGCCGCCTCCCTCTCCCGACGCAATGACGCTCCATCTCGTAAACGTATCTATCTGTGCCATATTATTGTGATTCAATCGCTGTTTCGCTTGTCGTCACGCTGTACTCTCCATCACCGTTGATCTCGCGGACAACGTCCCGTATTACCGGCCTCGGAACCGGTGCAGACAGGAAGTTCCGCTCGAGGTCGTCGTACGTCAGCCGGTCGCCCGACTCCAGGTTGTACCGCAGGACGTTGGTCAGCTCCCGCTCGAGTTCTGCCCTGTCGTAGACGACGATTTCGTCGCCATCCTGACACACCGCATAGCTCGTTTGCTCGCTCCAGACTGCGAGCAAACACGGGGCGTGGGAGTCTCGAACGGGGAGGTCCATCTTGGTCGAGACGTACCCCTCGTCGTCGAACAGTTCCTTGAGGTGTGGGCGCATATCCCCTAGGACAGCCACCATGTCAGTCTCGACACCCTCGCAGAGTTGATCGCGAAGATCTCGTTCGGCGAACTCCACGGTGATTTCGCGATCCTCGTTGACGCGTACCGCTCGCTCGATGGGTGCGAACGCTTCGTCACCCGGATCTGCCAAGAGCGTATGAGTCCCTTCGGGAACGTCGACAAACGTCGCCTTCCCGGCAATCCGGGTTTTGACAGTTTCGCTCGCCGCGTAGCCATCCGTCAACTCGAGCGTCGCCGTTCGGACATCGCCGCCTTTCTCGTAGGTCACCGCAATATCGAGGTCATAGGTCTCGACGTCGCCACGTCTGAGCACGGGCACCGCAGGATCGAACTCGACACCGTCGTTTCGACGGAAGTAGAGCCCGAGGAACTGATCGGCGTGACGCATCGGCAGATCGTCGCCGACCACCTCACCCTCCTGTTCGAGTGTTGTTTGAATCGTGTCAGCGACATCACCGTAGGCGTCGACGACCGCCGCCTTTGTGCTCGCCGTCTCAAGGGCCGTACTCAATCGGTCTGCAATCTCTCCCCACCGTTCAGCGAGCCCCTCGAGATCGTCGGCATCCTGCAGTTCGTCGACGTGTCGTTCGTCAACGATCTCTGGCTCGGAGTAGTAGCCGGAGGGAAGTTCTGCATTCCGCAACGTCTCCACGTCGTCTGCGAGGTCGCGTTCCATCGCCGCAATCATGTCGATACACGTCCGACGCAGTTCCGATCGTGGACGACTCAATTCGGACAGATCCAGCGCCGAGTCGAGTTCCTCGATGGTCGAATCGATCCGATCGATATCGTCGACGTACTCGGCGTTGACGTACGCCTCGACTTCAGCGTCTTTAACCGTCTCGACTAACCCGCGCATTGCGTCGCGTTCGCTTTCGAACGAGCCGGAGAATTGATCACGAAGTCGGTCACGGGCCTCGAGGATCCGCTCGACGGCCGTTCCAAAGTCGGTGCGTTCGAGGGCCGCCTCGGCCTCTTTTAGCTCCTGCTCGATAGCGTTGCCATCGTCAGGTCGCGTTCCGCCTCGTCCCATCTCGCGGACGGTTCCGATCGCCGTCCTGACGATCTCGACTGCCTCCACTCGAAGCGCGTCGATTGCGTCTCGACACTCTGGTATCGTTGCACTCTTGTCTGGTTCGAGTTCGGGGTAGGAGCCACCGGCTCCGTCGATGAGACCGACATCCGCGAGGCGATCGATAGCGTCCTCGATGCGGTCTTGTTCTTGTGCGCCAAACTCCCGGAACGACGATTCGACGTCCTGCTCGATCGTTTCGATCTCGGTCGAAAGCCGCTCAAATTCCTGAAGATCAGCGCTTTTGACTCCCTTTCCGAGGTCGAACGCGCCCGTCTCGAGATCGAACGTAACGCCTTCCGTGCGGAAGTCGCCCGCGATCGATTCAAGCTGCGCGTCGACGCCGGCATTCCACTCTGGATAGTCGTTCTCGAGATCGTTTATCTGTCTGATGCACGCCTGAAACTCTTCTGCAATCGACCGGGCGCGCGTGCGGACGAATTGCTGTTCGCTCGTGCCGCTACGGGCAACGACGCCGCGAACGTACAGCGTAATTCCTGTAACGACGATTAGTGGGATGCCGACGAGGACGAACCAAGTCGCGGCCTGCGAACCGGACCAGACGAAGACGCCAGCTCCAATCGCTGCCGCGACGACGACGAGCGCGCCGACTCCTGCAGCCGTCTTTGCGTTCCCGCTCATCGAATCACCCTGAACAAGTCGAGGCCATCACCGAGCAGAACGGTCAAGACGACCAGTCCTGCAATCACGAGTGCGGTCCCGACCAGCATCGGCAACAGCGCCGTCTTTCGATCGTAGTTTACGTTCCGACTCAGTTTCATTTTCTCCTCGACACGCCGTGCTGCCACAAGCGGTATCGCCGCCCCGGCAACCGCACCGACAAGCAGTCCACCGATCAGCGATCCGAACAGCGAGAACTGAACTGTCGATTGCGGCTCGGTTCGTTCGTTCGCAACCGCGTCACGGTACTCGCTGGTTGCATCCTCGAGCGCCGCAGTTCGGTCCGCTTGCTCTGTTTCGATCACGTCGATCGCACTGAACGTTCCTGTCGTGTTCCCCGCCGCCGCTTCCGCGTTCAAATAGTCGACAATTTTGGTTTCGTTCGTCGTCATAGCCTCGTGTCGGTCCTCGAGCTTTTCGAGCGTCTTTGCTCCCGCCTCGAGGTCGAGTCCGTCGTCGCTCGCGGTCGTTTCGTTCAGTTCCTCAATGCTCGCCGTGAGATCCTCGCTAGCCCCGAGGTAGTTCTCTTCGTGGAGTTCGTACTCCGATCCAGTTCCGGCGATCCAGTCCACACCTGCGAACGCTTCGTCAGTCGCATACTCGCTCGTGGCGACCGTCACCGTGATCGCCTCGGGCGTCTCTTCGTACTCAGGGACCGTGACGGCGTCCTCGAAGACAATCTCGTCGGTGATACCGACAACGACGAACTCGTAGTGCTCATCACTCTCGGTCGGTCTCTCGGTCACCTCAAGGCCCTCGAGCTCACTTTCGTTGAGCCACTCATCTTCGGGTTCGTCGTCCGCGTCGCAGAACACTACTTCAACCGTCGAGTTGACGTGAAGCTCCAGGTTTTCGTCAGGTTTGTAGGTCTCGTCTGCGACGACGCCAACGACGGCTGGTTCGTCGACATCTTCACAGTGGTCCTCGACGGCCGCAACGGAACCCGTCGCAGCGACGGCGACCGCTACCAGCCCAATCGCGAACAACGCCACGGCAACGACGATTCGTCCGTCATTGCTGGTCTCGTTCATCCCAATCGTCCCCCAATTTCCTTGTTTTTGTACCAGTAGGTCACGCCGCTTGCGACGACTATTCCGACTCCAAGCCCCAGCAGAAGGCCCCCGCCCACGACGAGCAACGCCTGGTCAGCGAACTCGTGGGTCAACGCCGCGGTCTCCGTCGCAGTGATATCGTCTTGTATCGACAATTCGCCCGCTGAGTCGCTCGCTCCGGCGACAGCAACGAAACCGAACCAAAAGACGGCAAGCACACTCGCTCCGAACGTTGCCCGTCGTGTCCCACCCCACCTCATGCCAGTAACTCCTCCGTCTCCCGCTCGTAGGCGTCGGCCGCCGCCTCGATCTCCTTGAGTCGGTCGATATCTTCTCGGCGATAAGTCAACAACGTCGTCACCGATGCCAGATTCCGGTCACTAAGTGCAACTCCCAAGTTCACCTCATTCAGCCCGCAACTGCGCTCAAGGAACTCCTTAACGGTCCCTGTCTCGACGCTGTGTGAGCCGCCGCCGAGGGTCGCACTCGGCGCTCGGATCAGTGCGATGGCTTTCTGTGCGTCCTCAACATCGGCGTTTGCGAGCGTCTGTTTCGACGCCGACAGCCGCGAGAGTGCAGCGCTGTCGATGTTTCGCTTTCCGACGAACGGTAACAGGTAGCCCGAAAGCGACCGCGTCATCGTTACCGAACGACCGATTGCGCCGTAACCCGGCGTCGACTCCTCGGTGCCGACGCCGAACGAGAGCGACGTCACGATGTCACGAACGTCAATGTCCGGCGTGTCGATGCCGTCAACCTCACTTGCGTCGACGCTGCTCAACATCGGCCCCGCAACCATGTCGTGGATCGCCGTCGCAACGTACTCGTTGTACTCACCGAACTCTCCGCCCGCAGAGGCGAGGTACGAAATCCGCTGATTATCCATCAGAATTATCCCGTCAACCTCCTCCTCGAGGCGCTCGAGCCCGTACCGTGCGTTCCACGCTTGTCGACCAGCGCTCGGGCCGTCGTCGTCTGAACTAGCTCCTCCTCTCGTGTTTGGCAGGACGGCGACCGCGACGACTTTTGTTTGCCCGTCAGTAAACGATTTGATCTCTCGGGCCAGATGCGGACCGATCCCGCATCCAGTTCCCCCGCCTAGTCCGAGAAAGAGAAACGCAAACTGAATCGTGTTGGATCGACTAGGGTCGGTTTGGACGTCTTCTGCCCCTTCGGAATCGTCTGCTCTGTCGTACCCGTCGTCGAAACGCTCCCCGAAAATCGTCTGGAGTTCAGACGCATGCTCGCTCATCACCTCGTCAGCTTCCACCGGATTGCGCCCGAATCCTCCCGTGACCATCTCTTCGAAGCCCGGTTCGGTCCCCTGAACCAGGCCGTGCTGTTCTGCGACACCGTACTGATCTCCGGCGGGAACATTCGACAGGTTCTGTAAGTCTCGCATCGTCGAATTGAAGACCATTGGACGACCGAGCGTCGAAATGTCGGTTGACTCGAATAGCCCTAACATCGAGTCGTCGGTGTAATCAAAAATTGAGTCGACGATCGCTCCCCCGGCCTGTCCCGCCCCAACAAACAGGTACGTCATTTTCGTATCAACCGGTTGTTTATTTCGAGTGAAGAAATAGTTACTAAACGGTACATTTCTCGACAGTAGTTAGTACTCGAGTAGTCAGTAATAAAAATACTGGCTGAATACGATATTTCGTTTTATCCAGGTCATATTTGGTTATTTGTACGCTATAGGTCAAACATCTATATCTCAGAAATATGGAAAATACTCCAACCATATTGCCTGAAGTGATTATTTGGCCGCTGTCACTACTATACTAGAAGATGATTGGAACTGCCAACTGAGACAGGGACTCGCCACCCGCGTAATCAAGCCGACTACCCGCGTAGCCGACGAAGCATCACGCTGTACTCGTTTCGCTCGTAGAGTTGCTCAATATAGTCAAGGAGTTCCTCGGACGCAGAAAGGACTCCGGCTGCCTGTTCTGGCTGTCGTCCCTCGAGCGCGGCCGCTTCGTTGCGCAGTTCCGCAGCCAACGAGAGGAAGTGCTTTGGTATCGTGTGGTTGTGATCTGCCCGAACGGTGATGTACTCGTCTTCTATCGTTTCGATCCGCCGGTCGACAGCCGTCGTGAGTCGGTCGAAATCGACCGAACCATCACTGGGTCTGGCCCTGGACAGTCGTGGGAGTAGCGTTCGATCATAGAATGTACTCTCCTGATAGATCGCGTACAGCTGTACGTCGTCGATCTCGTTTCGATCGACCATTGCCTCGAGTTCCCGGACGCGGTCAGCGAGATGGCGATACACAGCTCCCTCCTCACGCTGGAGTTCTCCATCGAGGGAGTCGAGTCGCCGGCGAACGTCGCGCTCGCCAATGTCTGCGATTGCCGCTTGTAAGTCAGCGAACTCATCGAGTGAGTCAATCGTTGCGCGCAACACGTCCGTCAATTCGTTGCTGTGCCCACCACCAAGAACCTCGAGCAACTCGCGGGACTGCGCGCTCTGCGGGCGCGCTGACCGCTCGAATTCAGCAATGGTCTCGGTCACCGATTCGTCCGCTCCCGACGCCGCAAACACGATTTCGTTCCGTTCGAGTGCCCTTGCCAGTTCGGCGGTTCGAGACTCAATGTCGGTCGAGCGAATCGTCAGATCGTCCGCCTGTTCGGCTTCTTGACAAAGCTTTTTGGCCGCCTCCCGAAGTTGCTCTCGTTTCCGTTCAACGGTCTCGAGCGTTTCCTCGCGCTCGCGCCCTCGCTCGAAAACCGGCACTAACGCGGTAGCCAGATCGCCGTTCGTCCCGGTTAGCCGTCGACGGGCGGACTCGAGTTCTCGACTCGAAGACGGATCATCGATTGCATCGACTGCGTCGATCACTGCGACAGCCGAGTCGATGACCGCGACCGCATCACTCAAAACGGTCTCGACGCGGTCGCTTGACGCGTCGGAATCAGAGAGGGTCCGACAAAGTTGGCTTGCAACGGCCGACTCGGGCCGTTCGTGCTCGGCAACCGTCTCCGCAGCAGTTGCCGCCACACTCGGTTCGGTGTCGTCGCCACTCTCATCGTCCTCGTGTCCCTGCTTGCGCTGTGGCCCTTGAGCGTTGGTCCCTGCGGTCCGCAGGCTCGAGTTCGACTCGGCGTTTGAATGGGATTTCTCAGCTGTTGACTCGAGCGGTGATTCGACGCCACACGCGGGACAGAAACTTGCATTGGTCGAGACAGTTTCCCCACAAGCGGAACAAGGTTGGCCGTTCGACCAAGGGGCCGATCCGCTACGTTCGCCATGCGTTGGTGTCCGGTCTTGCTCTCTGTCCGCGGATGTCGGCCTTCCTTTAGACGTCGACGGTATGGAGGCGTTTGGTTTCGATCGCGTCTCTTCGGTCACGTCGTCCGAATCGGCATCGTTCGCCGCAGCCGATGTTCTCTCAGTGGTGTCGTCGACGTCAGACTTGGCATTTCGGTGTTCCGAGTATGTGTCTTTCACGTTATCGACAGTGTTAGCCGCCTCTGCGGTTTTTTTCACTGTTTGGTCGGTCGGTACGGGCGTTGTTCGGACTTTCTGTGCGATCCAGCCGCTGACGAGTCCGCCGATCATTCCCAGCGTAACGGAGTGTATCACGATTATCCCGACGAGAACGATGAGACTTCCTGCAAGCAGATCTCCCAGGAACGGCACGTCGGCTACCATGCCCGCGAAGAACACGCCAAGTATAATGGCGGGAAACGTCATCGCCAGTCCCTTAAGAAAACCGGACTTCAGTCCGCCGAGCGGTCCTCGGTTGATAATATAGGCTGTCGTCGCCCCGCCGAGGAGCGGTGCACCGATTTGTACAACCGGGATGAAGTAGACTATTTTGGTCACAATCACTCCCGCAAGGATTGCTTTCAGCAACTTCCCGGTCCCCTCGCCTCCCTTATTTGTAGACTCGCTCATTAGTCATCCCAACCGCCAATTACTAACCATCTGTTAAAAATTTGTGTGTGGATTCGCTTTCCGAACCGTTGAAAGAACGGTTTGCCTACCGCCTTTGCTCTCGTTCCTTGTTTTGTTCCGTCCGGAATTGGGCGGGTAGCGGTTCCCTTTTCAGATATTGGCGATCACCAGTTACGATTACTGCTACTCGCCCTGTACGTTCCTGTCGAGTCGTACACCGACCTGCTACCCGTTCCAGAACCTATGTAGAAACCAGTTATGTGTCTGAATATGATATGTGTACTATAGAACCAAATATATATGCTAGTCACAGTGATTGCACGGCAGCTGTGTCATCAGGCCAGCCCCGGTTCAGCTTTGAGCCAATAGTTTTACTAATTCTGCGCCGAGGGTCATCGTATGGTGGGAAGTGTCATCGATTCACTTCGTGCCAGCAGCGCCGGGATCGCACTCGCACTGGTGCTTGCGACGGTTGCTCCGCCGGCATTGTCGATCGGTGCAGGCGCCGTCGCCGTCGTCATGATTGTTCGACGGATCGATGGCTACCGACCCTATGCCTGGTCGGGAACGATCTTCGTGCTCGGCCTTGCAGTATCGATCTGGTTCGTCTCAACCAACGCTATCACCTACGATCGGACCGCCTTCGTCTCATTACTTGGATTCGGATTCCTCAGCCTCATTGTTCTTGGAGTTCGCGCGGTCGTTCGCGGCACAATGGATCGGACACTTCGACACGTTACCGACGAGACTGCGAGCGCACATAGCAGCCATGCTGGCGCAACCGTTTTTGGAACGCTGCTGGTCGGCAAAGGCGTATTGTTGACTAAAGAGCGCATCGCCCGCTCAGGAACCGTCGGGATCGTCGCACCGGTGGCAGCAGTACTCGATGCGGCCGGCATTACTTTCGAAGCACCTGGACTGTGGCTCATCGACGGGAGCCTCAACGTCGTTACACTGACGTTCATCGGGGCCATCGTCGTCGGCTTTCATACGCTCTCGTCGTGGCACGCCGTCTTTCGACTCCGACAAACCGACGCAGCCCGATCAGCTGCCGACCGCTCGAGGCGGGTTGCAGCTACAACGACCAGAAACGCAGGCAGACACTCTCGTCGCGCAGCACGCGCCACGAAAACAACATCGATGTCGACCCTCGAGCAATCTCGAGCCACATTGGCTGCCATAGTCGAACAATACAGGTCGGATGAGACTTCCTTTTCTGACCGATCAGCATCGACCGACGTTGATGCCTGCGCCGACAACCGTGGAGCGAATCGACCGGAGGAGTAGCTTATCCCATGTTCTCGCGTCCCAAACAGGAGAACAGCGCTTCGACATGCTCCCACGTCTCCCGCACGTTCTCTGCTTGCTGTGTGTTCCCCTCTTGTTTGAGTGTTCTGGCGTGTTCGTACATCTCGTCGAGTGACGGCATCTCTGGGTTCCACAATGTTCCCCAGAGGAATACGTCGTCGAGGTAGGGCGTGACGAGCTGTTTGACGTGGATGTCGACTGACTCGATACCGCTTACGGTGCCCGCATCGAGGAACTCTTCGTCAGCGATGATACTCGAGAGGGTCCCATCGGAAACGTACTCTGAGACCGCTGCCATCTTGTCTTCGGGTCCGTAGACGAGGAAGGTCCCACCCCAAGCCGTCGTCGGATCAAACTCTGCGAGCTTATTTTGGAACAATGCGTTTCGAACGAGGATTTCAAGTTTTGACTCATCGAACGAACTCGCACGCGACCGACCAAGGACGGGCGCGAGGATTACTGCCGGCGTGAACTCGCTGTCGGGGTCGCGCTGATACTTGTCCTGAACCGGGCGGAAACTGTCTGCCGGGTCAAAGACGTCGCCCATAATCGACATCGTCGCGTCACGGTCGAGGAACTGCGGCACTGACGACATTGTAAACGCTTCGAGGAACGCCACGAGCGGCCTGTTAATTTCGCGGTACTGGGGCGGATTGTACTCCTCGAGACGGTTGATTCGTGGCCGGATGTCTGCCTGGACGTTCTCCAAGCGATTATTATCGAAGGGGATTATCGCGTCCACGGAGCGGGAAGCCCGGGCTAAACCCACAACCCCATTCACTTTCGCCCGCCCACCAAACTCTGAGTACTCGGTTCCCTCTGAGGGGATGACGATGCTGCTAAACAGCGGTTTCGGAACGACGAAATCCTCTTCGACCACTTCCTCGCGGAGTTTCTCAGCCAGCACCGGCGTCGAGCCACAGCCCGTGCCCTTTGTGACGCTATGGACGAACATGACGGCCTGTGAGTCCTGAATCGCCTGCGGCTTGAGATCCCACCGCTCCCGGAAGGGATCTCCTCCGTCGGCGAAGTCGGCCTCGACAAGTTGCTCGCCAATATCCCAGCGATAGCCGGCGCCCGCGTAGTCGTGCTTTCCCTGCCCGATGATACAGTTCGAGAGGAGGTCGTGTCGACTGTACTCTTTTTCTTCTTGGGCATAGTAGGTCTGCTCGAGTTCGCTGATGTTTGTGTTTAGCGGACCGTAGCCGGCAAGTCCGCCATTCCAGATGCGTGCTCTCCGTTCGTTATTCTCCGCTAAGGTATCTCGGCGCAACAGGATCGCGTCGAGGATGTTATTCCCCGCGCCGCCGACGCCGATGAGGTACCACTTTTTCCCGTACGATGAATCCATCAGGTCGTCGCTCGGCACCGCAGTCGATCCACGGGTTCCGATTTCTCCGTCACCGAGTCCGTTCCCTTCCCTCAGATGGCCGCCAGCAGGTCCGTTCCGGTCGCTCGCATTAGAACTGCTTTTTGGTCCTGTTCCCGCCTCGGACTCGGGCTCCGCGAACACCTCTTCTTGTAACTCGGGGTACACTTGCTCGACTGACGCCGGTTCGTCTCCGTGAGCCGCCCGAACGTGCTCGAGGAGTGTCTCTCGATTCCACTCGTTCGCTCGTTTCATGCAAATTTTACAGATGGAAGTCATACATTCGGATATCGTACTCGTTTGTCGGAACTATCTAAAGTATTACGTGTGGGGTGAGTGCTCAATCGGTGTGTCGGGCGCCACCCCGCCGTCTTTGCACTGCATTGTTGCACCGCGTTGAGTTTGCATCAGGCAGTTACCTGCCGTACCTATCCGTGAATCGTTCGCGAAGGGTCTCCAGACCAGCGCTCGCGCTCGTTCGGTCGTCGAACTCGAGTTCGAAAAAGCCGGGCGGTGCACCCGCCTGTAACTCGACGGTCGCGACAATGTCGGTCTGTCGGCGACAGAACCGCTCGAGCGTCTCCAGAACCGCTGGCTTCGCAACGGCATCGGGAAGGCGTTCAGTCTGACACTCAACGCTGGCGCGACCGCCGCCGTCAAGTTCTCGCAGGATGAACAACACTTCGTCGGCGACCGCCTCCGGCGGTACCTCCGCCCGCCGTGTTTGCGCTCGCGCCGCTCCAGATTCGGGTTCTTCGTCGGGTACTCGTGTCTGTCCATCGGGACCCCTCTGTGCGTCCACATTTGTATCAGAACTGATTGGTGGAGTGTCCACGCCAGCTGCCTCGGGCCCATGGGACAACTCGCTGCCGTCAAACTCGAATTCGTCACCGCGTTCGTTGGCCGGATCCTCAACGACAAGCTCCCGACGCTCGCGCTTGAGGGTGACGGCGTGTTCGTACTGGCGCTCGATGATCGGGGCGATGTCGGCGACGAATTCAACCGCGACGTCCTCGGGGATGGTGATTGTACCGCGGCCGTGGTCGATTGTCCCAACCACACCGCTCAGAAAGTCCACTGTCATCAGCAACTCGTCGCTTCGTTCGGCGGCTGCTTCTCCTGTCCGCGTCGCCTCGTCGAACGTACACCGATGGAGTGCCCGCGTCGCATCATTGAGTTCTCGTTCGATTTCGACGACGCCGTCGACCTCTCCGTGGCGCCCCTCCAGAACAAACTCGGCGACCCGATCCTTGAGGTCTCCGTCGAACCGGTTGATCAGGTCACGAACGTCTTCGAGGGTCCCTTCGACGTCGCGCCGGCGCTGAATAAAGGCGTCTTCTTGCCGACGAACGTATGACTCAATCTCGCGGCAGTGATCAAACAGCGCCGCGATTGTTCGCGCGGCGTCTCGGACGTGGGGTTCGTCTTCGAGGACGTCGGCGGCGACAGTTTCGATATCCGCGACGTGAATCGTCTCGTTCGCCGGCGGTAACGAGACCTCCCGATACTGGCTCGGCAAATTTACAATCTCGTACGGTTTGCCATCCCTCGAGGTAACGCCTGGATCGAGCGTTCCATCACCGATAGCGTCCTCGAGTTCCCGGCGTAAGCGTTGCTCCAGTCGATTGATCTCTCTCATCGGGTCGGCAGCCGCAGCCGGGTCGAACGCTTGCGCCTCCTCGACGGAGTCTGGAACGATCGGCTTGAGCCGATTGAGCGTTCCGCCACCGATCCGTTCCTCGAAGGCGACCTGCGGGTCCACGGTCCCGTTCTGCGCTGGCGCATCACCGTTTTTCGACCCGATTTCCGGAGCATTGTCATCGGGTTTGCGTGAGGAGGCAGGCTCAGTATCTGATCTGCTGTTGGATCGAGATCGGCGGAGAATCGCCAGTCCGGCACCGAGAACGAGGAGTCCACCCATGGCCAGCGCGACCGCCGGCCCAATGTCCACGATACTAACCGTCGTCTCGAGACCGCTGAACTCGCGCACGATTGTTAGAAGAGGCCCGTCCGCGTACTCCCACCCTGACATCGGATGCGATATGCCGCGTTCCGTTCCCCACCCAACGGTAGCCGACACGTCACTACCCGACGACCGTATTCCCCCAAAGCGGTCGATTTGCATGTAGAATACCTGTCTCGTCGGGGGTAAAGATGTACCGGCCTCTCGGGTCGTTTTGATCCAGTTTCACTAGTCGCGGAAGCGAAGTCAGCCTACTCAGACTGGACTGTGACCGTCCGGCGTTGCTCGACCGGCACCAGCGATTCATCTGGGAACGCAACGCTAATCGTATACTCGAGTTCGTCCGTGTCTGCGCCGAAGACGCCGACGGGGACGGTTTCAGTGTCGCGAAGATAGGTGTTCGTACTCGTCATCTCGCGGCCGTTGACGGTGACGCGGATACCGGCGCGTTCGGGTTCGCCGACGTTTCGGACGGTTACTTCACAAACGTCGTTGTCGCCGGTTGCGATGGTCTCGGGGAACGCCCCCCAGTCGATCTCGAGTGCCGGCAGGGACTGTGCGCCCTCGTAGACGCGTTCGGCGACGCCCTCCGAGAGACCGGCGTCGACGAGGCCAGCGATACCGGCGTCGACTACGTCGCCGGGCGTCGCCAGCCCCTCTGTCGCGAGTTTGCTCGCGCGACCGGCACCGACGCCGTCGATGGCCGTTAGCCCGACAGCGTCCGCCGAAACGCCGTTTTCGATGCGAGCTTCGATTCGTCGCGAGAGGTTCGCCGCGTGCGGGCCGACGAATCGGTCGAGAAACGCGCTCAGTGCAGAGAGTAGCCGCGTTGCGTTCTGGCGGATCACCCACGCGTCGCTCGTCAACTCTGTGGGTGTCCTCCCGTTTGCTGCACCGCGCAAGATGGCGAGGACCTTCCGCTGGCCAGCCTCGAGGTCGCCGTACTCCTGGCCGACTAAGACGGCGTCGATGGCGTCGCGTTCGTCCTGGCGGGCCGAGACCGAATCGAACTCGCCGGCGGTCGCAACCGCCTCGAGGATGTCATCCGTCTCGAGGGTTGTTCCGTCGTCCGCTCGGTCACAGAGGCTGGCGAACGTCGCCGCCGTCTCGAGGCGCAGGTAGTACTTCGAGGCAAGGACGCCTCGTTGTGTCGCCTCAATCGAGAGGTCCTCGCCAGTTTCGACGAAGCCGTGGGAAACGAGATCCTCGAGGCAGTCACGGACGCGCTCGCGGAGGTTTGGAAAGTCGTATTTGTCGGGTTTGGATTGGCCGCGGACGTAGTAAAAGGTCGTCTCGAGCCAGTCCATCACGTCATCGAGGTCGGTGATGGTCCCCATCGCGATTTCGGCGTTCAGGTGGGTCTCGAGGCTTTCGGCGAGACGGGATTCGATCTCCTTGCCGTCGCGCAGCAGGCGGCGGTACTTATCCGCCTCCGCTGTATCGCAGACGACCCAACCGTAGCCCACATCGTCGTAGCCCGGCCGACCTGCCCGCCCGAGCATCTGGAGCACGTCGAGCGGGCTCATATCGACTTCGCCCTCGAGTGGGTCGTGCAGTTTCGTGTCTCGAATCACGACACAGCGCGCGGGGAGGTTGACACCCCACGCCAGCGTCGAGGTTGAAAAGAGCAGTTCGACGATGCCCGCTTTGAACCACTCCTCGACGAGGTCGCGGTCGTTCTTCGAGAGCCCCGCATGGTGGAAGGCGACGCCGTCGAGGACGGAGTTCCGAAGGGTGTCGTTCTCGAGTTCTTTCGAGTCAGTATGGAAATCGTAGTTGCCGCGTGCGCCCATCGGAATGTCGCGTTCGGCGATCTCGTCGCGGGCTTTCTCGGCCGCGCGGACAGTGTCCTGTCTCGAGGAGACGAACACGAGCGACTGGCCGTCTTCCCGAAGGTGGGGTTCTGCGAGGTCGAGTGCGCGATAGAGACGCCGATACTTGTCGGCAAAGGAGTTCTCGCCGTGCGTGTAGGTCTTGACGCCTGCGTTCAGATCGACCGGACGATACTCATCGTCGAACTCGAAGGTCGTCTCCGCGGGCGCGTCGAGCCACGCCGCCACGTCGTCGATGTTCGGCATCGTCGCCGACAGCGCCACGACGCGTGGCTCACAGAGCCGCCGCAGTCGGGAAATCGTCACCTCGAGCACCGAGCCTCGTCGGTCGGCATCAAGTAAGTGGACTTCGTCGATAACGCAGACGTCGACGTCGGTGACGAAGTCGTAGCGTCGCGAATCGTGTTTGCGGGTCGCCGAGTCGAGTTTCTCGGGCGTCATCACGAGGATGTCCGCGCGTCGCGCGCGTCGCGGGTTCAGATCCCGCTCGCCCGTGACGACGTACACCGAGTACTCGAGGTCTTCAAACCGGTCCCAGTCGTCTTCCTTTTCGTTCGTCAGCGCCCGCATGGGCGCGATAAACAGTGCGGTTCCGCCATCCGCGAGCGCCTTACAGATCGCGAGTTCGGCGAGGGCGGTCTTGCCCGCCGCCGTCGGCGCGCTGGCGACGACGTTATCCTCTGACTCGAGTAAGGCTGGCACGGCCTCGCGTTGCATTCGGTTGAACTCCTCAAAGGCAAAGGCGTCGGCAAACTCTGGGAGAACCTCGGCGACCTCCATCAGGCGAACACGGGGAGTCAGCAGTGAAAGGCGTTTCCTTCGAGTCGGCACAGCCGCCCTCGAGTGGCGGTTCTTAGGATCGAAGCACGGCAGTCAGGACGGCACCGGCCGTCGCGAACACGAGCGGGTAGAGGAGGCCTGCAAGGACGATTGCGGGCATCGTTTCGGGAGCCATCGAGGCAGTTGCATCGATGCCAAACGCCGACCACTCGCCGCTTGCTTCCGTGACGAGGGTACCGAGCCCCATTACGACGGCGTAGCCAATCGTGACCGGTGCGCCGATCAGGACGGCCGACCCGATGTCTCGCGTCCCGAAGTGGTACGCCAGGGCTGCCCCGGTCGCGAGAAGGACAATCGGCGGGACGACGTACACGAGCGTGGCACTCGTTGAACTTGACTCAGCGAGGAAATTAACGGTGTCGCTGCTGCTGAATCCACCGATCGATCCGGAGCCGCTGATATCGACCATGTGGCCGTTGTAGTAGTACCAGGCGATGCCCTTCCAGTCGGCGACCTCCTCGCCAGCGCCATCGCTGACTTCACCTGCGATCAGAAGCGCCGTGAGCAGGTAGCCAACCGCAGCAGTTACCACCCCGAGTCCGGCACTCGCGGCGACGCTCGTCCGGTTCGTCTCACCGTGGTCGCTCGACAGCACAGGCTGTGATGCCATAGTGTCGTTGGCAGAATCCACACTCACATATGAGCTTTGTGTTCTATCTGTTCAGTTAAGAAATATATAATGCTAACCGTCAGTGACGATCACGGCCATCTCAGCAGCTAAAAATTACAATCTGTCTCAGACTGTCTGCTGCCAAATGTGACAGGGGGTGAATACAATCGCCTATGGCCGAAGGACTATTGATTGAGAGGAGTCTGTCACACTGTCTGATCGTTCGGCGCACTAACATTCCCGAGATACTCGTTGAGGACGCTCGAGGCCCGTTCCGGTCTCGGCGTTCGCTCGAAGGTGAGTTCGGGTTCGCCGGAGCCGGCGGTGTACACCGTCAAATTTCCGTAGCCGAACACACGGCCCACGGTTGACTGCTGCAGGCTCGTATTCTGGACGCGGTCGAGACGAAACTGGGTCACATCTCTCGAGATAATACCGTACTTTTTGTACAACTCGTCGGAGGTGATGACGTAGCGCGTGTTCGTCCAGATGATGTACTGGATGCCGGCAACGATGAGGCCGGCAATCATCAAGACGACGCCGAACAACGCGACGATTGCAATGCCGCTGTCGGTGACGCCCCAGCCAGCGAGGACGACGCCGACGAGGACAATCGCCAGTGCGAGCGGTACCCGCGGCCCCATCGCAATCGGGTGTGGCCGGCTCTCCCAGACGATTTCTTCCTCGTCCGTGAGATGCAGCCAGTCCGGCGTCGAAGCGCTCATACGCAGGCGGTATTCCGTTCACGACTGTAAAGCTACCCGTGGTAGGGGGTGGTTTCTGCGCTCGAGCGAGTGCGACTCGTCAGTCTGCTGCCTCTGTGGCCGCCGTTTCGGCCGCTCGAGCGTTCATGCCGTTCGAAGTCTCATGCCAGTAGTACCAGCCCAGTCCGAGCGCGGCGACAATGTTCGAAATCGTCACACCCCAGAAGACGCCGATAACGCTTGGCTCCATGAGGTATCCCGCTGCAGCGGCGACCGGCAGGCGGATGATCCAGTACTGCAACAGCGTCGCGATGAGACTCGTCCGGGTGCGCCGGGCACCGTTGAACCCGGCCTGCAGGAGGTAGGTTGCGCCGATAGCCCAGTAGCCGTAGGCGAGAATCCGGAGGTAGTCTGCAGCGAGAGCGACCTCTGCGGCCGTCGCGTCGGGGACGAACACCACCGACAGCGTTTCGGGGATGAACCATTGGACCGCACCGACAAGAGAGAGCCCAATGCTCGCGATGGCGACGCCAACCCACGTCGTCCGGCGCGCTCGCTCTGGCAGTTCTGCACCGAGATTCTGGCCGATCATACTCTGTGCGGCCTGCTGGAGACCAATCGCCGGCACGAACGCAATCGTCGCCACGCGTGCGCCGATGGTAAACGCCGCCAGCCCTGCCGTCCCGCCGAAGAAGGTGACCAGCCAGATCATCCCGACGCGGGCCGACTGACTCGAGACGTGTTGGCCCGCCGTCGGCCAGCCGATGTCGATGATTTCGCGCCAGTCCTCGAGTGAGAGTCGACAATTCTCGCGCGTAAAGACGAATCCATCGCGCCCGTGCGCCGCCATGGCGACGCCAAGCGCCAGCCCGAAGCCGTAGCCGATCCCGGTCGCAAGCGCCGCACCTGCGACGCCCAGTTCGGGGAACGCCCACCAGCCGAAGATCAGGAACGGATCGAGGACGATGTTCACCGCGATTGCGAGGACGTTAATGTACAGCGCGGCCCGCGTATCGCCCCATCCAATGAAGCCCGACTCGAGTGACTCACTCGCAGTCAGGATGAAAAACAACAGGGCGTAAACGGCGAGATACGAGGCGGCCAGATCGGTTACCGTCTCATCCGCACCGAAGATAGAGACGATTTCGTAGGCAAAGAAGAAGATGACGAGGCCAGTCAGGCCGCCTGCGAGCAGGCCGACGAGCGTGCCGTTGAACGCAGCTCGGCGACCAGCCGTCGACTCGTCCGCGCCGACACGCTGGGAGACGAGCACTTGCGTTCCGACACTAACGCCAACTGCAACGGCAGCGAGCAATCCAGCAATCGGGAAGATCAGCCCGACAGCCGCGACGGCCTCGAGGCTGTGACGGCCAAGCCAGAGGGTGTCGATGACCTGCTGGAGGACCTGCACGAGGTTCTGGACGAACAGTGGCGCGGCAAGCACCGCGAGGGTCCGCGGAATCGACCCGCTGGTGATCTCGTCGCGCTCGAGATCGAACATTCCTATCCATAGCTTATGGCCGATAGTTATAAATTTACCTGACCTGTTGTGAATGCTTCACATCTGTGTGGGAAAAATCCGTTCGGTGACGGAACGGTTTTTCCTCCTCCGGTCCGAGACTACCCATATGAGCAGCGCTCGAAAGCCTGAGTGGCTGAAGATGCGCCCACCGTCGGGCCGAGAGTTCGCCGACATTCGTGAGACGCTGCGCGAGCGGAATCTTCATACTGTCTGTGAGGAAGCTAACTGCCCGAACCTCGGTGAGTGTTGGTCGGGCGGAGCTAGTACGGGAGAGAGTGAAGGCGGCACCGCGACGTTCATGCTCATGGGAGATCGGTGCTCTCGAGCGTGCAACTTCTGTGATGTCGAAACCGGTGGGATGGAGCCACTCGATCCGGACGAGCCAGAAAACGTCGCCGAGGCGGTCGCCGAAATCGGACTGGATTACGTTGTGTTGACGTCGGTCGATCGAGATGATCTGCCGGATCAAGGCGCAGGCCACTTCGCTAAGACGATCCGCGAGATCAAAGCCCGCCATCCGGGCATCCTCGTCGAAGTGCTGATCCCCGATTTCCAGGGCGAAGAGCGACTCGTCCGAAAGATCATCGACGCCGAACCAGACGTTATCGCGCACAACGTCGAAACCGTCGAACGTCTGCAGTTCCCCGTTCGGGACCGCCGTGCGGGATACGAGCAGAGCCTGGGCGTGCTCGAGCAAGTCGAGCGCGAGTCCGAGATTCACACGAAGACATCGATCATGCTCGGCCACGGCGAGTACGACCACGAAGTCTACCAGACCTTGGCGGACTGTCGCGAGCGCGGGGTCGACATCGTCACGCTCGGGCAGTATCTCCAGCCCTCGAGAAGCCACCTCGAGGTTCGCCGGTACGACCATCCGGACAAGTACGAGACGTGGCGACGGGTGGCCGAGGAGGAACTTGACTTTCTGTACTGTGCCAGTGGGCCGATGGTCCGCTCGTCGTACAAAGCGGGCGAGTTGTTCGTCGATGCCATCCTACGCGAAGGCAAGAGTGCCGCGGAGGCGCGGACGGCGGCGCGCGCCGAGTGACGTCGGACCACATCGTTCGATATCCCATTTTTATTGTAGTTTGGCCGAAATGTGGTGTAGCAATGGTAGATGAAAACGCTGAGTCAGGGACTGTTTCTCTCGAGATGGATGCTGATGAGTTTCAGACAGCGGTCCAAGACGCCGTCGAAAACGCGCTTTTGCGTATTGTGGCTTTGTGTCTCGGATTCGTACTCACTGCGGTTTTCGTGATCGCTGGTGTCCAATCGACCGTCGAATCGTCAGGAACGGCTGACATCGTCTTCGGTCTCGCAAGTATCGCGTTCGGTTGTGGCGTGTTCTGGTGGGCATACAATCTCTGAACAGGGTCATCACACCAACTGCGAGAGTGCTTGGTCTTTCCGTCATTCTCCACGAACGAACACGGAGCAATGTTGAATCTATGTCCATGTTTGTCTACTGATGTCCGAAATCATTACGTTCATGTAGAGTCTGCCTCGTCGGTCATACTGCAGATCGGGAAAACCCCTTTATCCTGTGCGATACAATCAATAACGTATGTTCAGGAGGGTTCACCCGTGAGTACGATACAGCGCGACCCCCGAGAGCGAGTACAGGTCCTCGACGAGGACGGGCAGGTCCTCGAGGGTGCCAGGGTCCCCGACCTCACCGACGACGAGTTCGTCGAGATGTACGAGCAGATGCGGTTGGTTCGTCACTTCGACGAGCGCGCGGTGAGCCTGCAGCGACAGGGACGGATGGGCACATATCCGCCGCTGTCGGGTCAGGAGGGTGCCCAGATCGGGAGCGCCCACGCCTTAGATGACCGCGACTGGGTGTTTCCAAGCTACCGCGAACACGGCGTTGGGCTGGTTCGTGGCCTCTCACTCGAGCGCACCCTCCTGTACTGGATGGGCCACGAGCAGGGCAACTACATTCCCGAGGACGCCAACATCTTCACCGTCGCGGTGCCGATTGCAACCCAGATTCCCCACGCAACGGGTGCGGCCTGGGCCTCGAAACTGAAAGACGAGGAGAAGACCTTTATGTGCTACTTTGGCGACGGAGCTACCTCGGAGGGCGATTTCCACGAGGGGCTGAACTTCGCTGGCGTCTTCGACACGCCGAACGTCTTCTTCTGTAACAATAACCAGTGGGCGATCTCGGTGCCCCGCAAGCGCCAGACCGCAAGCGCCACGTTAGCCCAAAAGGCCGAAGCCTACGGCTTCGAGGGCGTTCAGGTCGACGGTATGGATCCACTCGCCGTCTACAACGTCACTCGAGATGCCGTCGAGAAGTCCAAGAATCCCACAGACGACGAACTGCGACCGACGCTCATCGAGGCCGTCCAGTACCGCTTTGGCGCGCATACGACCGCCGACGATCCGTCGGTCTATCGCGACGACGACGAGGTTGACCGCTGGAAGGCCAAAGACCCAATTCCGCGCCTCGAGACGTTCTTGCGGGACAACGGCCTGCTCGACGACGAACGCGTCGACGCAATCGAAGAACGCATCCGCGAGGACGTGGCCGACGCCATCGAGAGCGCCGAATCGGTCGCACAACCCGATCCCGAGGAAATCTTCGCACACGTCTACGAGGGGATGCCTCGGCGACTCCAGCAGCAACTCGAGTACTTCGAATCGATCCGCGAAACGCATGGCGACGACAAACTCTTGGAGGGCTAACAATGGCGACGGACGCACGCACTGAGACAGACGGCGAATCGACTGAGACGGAGAGCCTCACACTCGTGCAGGCCGTTCAGGACGGCCTCGAGACCGAAATGAGCCGCGACGAGGACGTGCTCGTGATGGGCGAGGACGTGGGCAAGAACGGCGGCGTCTTTCGGGCGACTGAGGGACTGTACGATGAGTTCGGCGAGAACCGCGTCATCGACACCCCACTTGCGGAGTCGGGTATCGTCGGGACGGCAATCGGAATGGCTGCCTACGGCCTCCGGCCGGTCGCTGAAATGCAGTTCCTGGGTTTCATCTACCCCGCATTCGATCAGATCGTCTCTCACGCCGCGCGCCTGCGAACGCGCTCGCGCGGGCGATACACCTGTCCACTGGTCGTCCGCGCGCCTTACGGCGGCGGCATCCGCGCGCCCGAACACCACTCCGAGTCGAGTGAGGCGATGTTCGTCCACCAGCCCGGACTCAAAGTCGTGATGCCTTCGACCCCGTACGACACGAAGGGGCTGCTCACCAGCGCGATTCGCTCGCCCGACCCGGTCATTTTCTTAGAGCCGAAGCTCATCTATCGGGCCTTCCGCGAGGATGTCCCGACGGAATCGTACGAAGTCCCACTCGGCGAGGCCGCCGTCCGTCGCGAGGGCAGCGACATTTCGGTCTATACGTGGGGTGCGATGACGAGGCCGACGCTCGAGGCCGCGGAAAACCTCGCAGGCGAGATCGACGTAGAGGTGATCGATCTGCGAACACTCTCCCCGCTGGACGAGGAGACGATTGTCGACTCGTTCAAAAAGACCGGGCGCGCCGCGGTCGTCCACGAAGCGCCGAAGACGAGCGGATTGGGCGCGGAGATCACCGCAACGCTGCAGGAGGAGGCCCTGCTCTATCAGGAAGCGCCGGTTGAGCGTATCACCGGCTTCGATACGCCGTTCCCGCTGTACGCACTCGAGGACTACTACCTCCCTGAAGCAGCGCGCATCGAGACGGGCATTCGCAACGCGATGGGGTTCTAAGATGGTTCGTGAGTTCGAACTCCCGGATGTCGGCGAAGGCGTTGCAGAGGGCGAGTTAGTCTCGTGGCTCGTCGATGCAGGTGATGAGGTGAGCGAAGACCAGCCAGTCGCAGAAGTCGAGACGGACAAGGCACTCGTGGAGGTTCCTGCGCCGGTCAACGGCTCCGTTCGCGACCTGCACGTCGAGGAAGGCGAGGTCGTCCCCGTCGGGACGGTTATCATTTCCTTCGATGTTGAGGGTGAGGAGGCACCCGCGTCTGAAGCCGATTCAGGTACTGCTGATGCGGCCGACGCTGGTGAGACGGAAACCGATGATGGCGAACCCGCTGCTGGCGATGACGAAGTCACCGCTGCTGACGCTGGAGACGCAGGCGCAACCGGCAGCGAAACCACGACCATCGACACGCCACAGGACCGGGTCTTCGCCCCGCCTCGAGTACGCCGATTAGCCCGCGAGGAAGGGGTCGACCTCTCGAGCGTCGCGGGAAGCGGCCCCGGTGGTCGGCTTACGGCTGCGGATATCGAAGCCGCCGCACACGGTGAGCCCCCCGTTTCCGGTGGAACAGAGACAGAGCCCACGTCAGAAGATACCGCTGGTGGCTCGGGCGAGATAGGGGCTGACTCGAGTGACGGTGGTGACGACTCCGCAGAGGCTGGTGCAGCCGCGAGTGCAGAACCGAAACACACGCCGTCATCGCTCGAGTCCGCCGACCGCGACCGAACGCTTGCCGCGCCTGCAACCCGTCGACTCGCACAGGAGGAGGGAGTCGACATCAACGCCGTCCCTGCCACGGAGGAACGCGACGGAGAGCCGTTCGTCACGCCCGAGGCAGTTGTGGAGTACGCCGAGGCACAGCAGCAGGCGCAAACGGCGGACCGCGAGGCGCTCGAGGCCGGCGAACCGGTCGGCCAGCAGGGCACCGAGTTCGACCCTGGCGAGCGCGAGCGCCGCGAACCTTTCGGCGGCGTCCGCAAGCGCATCGCCGAAGCCATGGTCGAATCGAAGTACAGCGCACCCCACGTCACCCACCACGACGAAGTGGACGTGACCGAACTGGTCGCGGCTCGCGAGGACCTCAAACCGCGCGCCGAGGAGCAGGGCATTCGCCTGACCTACATGCCGTTCATCATGAAGGCTGTCGTCGCGGCGTTGAAGGAATACCCCGAAATGAACGCGGTCCTCGACGACGAACACGAGGAAATCGTCTACCGCGACTACTACAACATCGGCATCGCCACCGCGACGGACGCCGGGTTGATGGTGCCAGTCCTCGAGAACGCCGACGAGAAGGGCCTGCTTCAACTCTCCTCGGAGATGAACGAACTGGTCCAGAAGGCTCGCGAGCGCACGATTTCGCCCGATGAGTTGCAGGGCTCGACGTTCACAGTCACCAACGTCGGCGGCATCGGCGGTGAGTACGCCACGCCAATCTTAAACTACCCCGAGTCAGGTATTCTGGCGATTGGCGAAATCAAGCGCAAACCGCGCGTCGTTACCGACAAGAACGGCGCGGAGTCGATTGAACCGCGCTCCGTGCTCACGCTGTCGCTGTCGTTCGACCACCGACTCATTGACGGCGCGATCGGCGCGCGATTTACGAACACCGTCATGGAGTACCTCGAGAACCCACAGTTACTATTGCTCGAGTGAGCCTACACCGAACTACCAACACATGGAGTCAGTCACCACGGTCGCTACGAATTCGAAGGGAGGATCGAGCTAATGGTCGTCGGAGACGTTACCACCGGAACGGACGTATTGATCATCGGCGCTGGACCTGCGGGCTACGTCGCCGCGATCCGGGCCGGACAACTCGAGTTAGACGTCACGCTCGTCGAGAAAGAAGCCTACGGGGGCACCTGTCTGAACCACGGCTGTATCCCCTCGAAGGCGATGATTACGGCCACCGACATCGCCCACGAGGCCCGCCACGCCGAGGCGATGGGTATCCACGCCGACCCCGCAATCGACCTCTCCGGCATGGTCGGCTGGAAAGACGACGTAGTCGATCAACTCACCAGCGGCGTCGAAAAGCTCTGCAAAGCCAATCAGGTCAATCTGATGGAGGGCACCGCCACCTTCGTCGATGAGCACACCGCTCGCATCTCTCATGGCGGCGAGGGCCAGGGATCCGAGACTATCGAGTTCGAACACGCAATCATCGCAACCGGCTCGAGGCCCATCTCGATCCCCGACTTCTCGTTTGATGACTCGCCGGTATTGAACTCGAGACAGGCTCTTTCACTCGAGTCAGTGCCCGACTCGCTGGCTGTCGTCGGCGCGGGCTACATCGGGATGGAACTGGCGAGCGTCTTCGCGAAACTGGGAACTGATGTGACGGTCATCGAGATGCTCGATTCGATCCTGCCGGGCTACGACGACGACCTCAAACGCCCGGTCAAACAGCGTGCGAACGACCTCGGCATCGACTTTCACTTCGAACACACCGCCTCGGAGTGGTACGAACCCGGCGATGGCATCCGCATCGTTGCCGAGCCGGTCGATGGAGCAGCGGCGAATGGCGGGAGCGAGGCTGCTATTGAGGACGAGCGCCTCGAGATCGATGTCGAAACGGTGCTCGTCGCAGTCGGCCGAGAACCCGTCTCTGATACACTTGATCTCGAGAACGTTGGCCTCGAGACGGACGACCGCGGCTTCATCGAGACCGATTCGCGCGCACGCACGAGCGCTGAACACATTTTCGCGGTCGGGGACGTGGCTGGCGAACCGATGCTCGCACACAAAGGCAGCGCGGAGGGTCAGGTCGCCGCTGAGGTCATCGCTGGCGAACCTGCCGCGATCGACCACCAGGCGATGCCCGCAGTCGTCTTTACCGACCCCGAAATTGCAACCGTCGGGATGACCGAAACGGAGGCGGAGGAAGCCGGCTTCGAGCCACTGGTCGGGAAATTCCCCTTCCGGGCCAGCGGTCGCGCACTGACGACTGGCGAAAGCGATGGGTTCGTCAAAATCGTCGCCGATGCGGACGAGGAGTACGTCCTCGGCGCATCCATCGCCGGTCCCGAAGCCTCCGAACTGGTGGCTGAACTGGGCCTCGCTATCGAACTTGGCGCAACGCTTGAGGACGTCGCCTCGACGATTCACGCCCATCCGACGCTCTCCGAATCCGTGATGGAGGCTGCCGAAAACGCACTCGGACACGCGATCCATACGTTGAACCGCTAACAAATTACTGGACGTACAACGAGTAGGCAATTACCAGAAAGCCAGCCAGTACGAGTAGGCTCTCGAGTAAGACGCCAAGCGCCAGCGTGACATTAAGAATCTCATACAGCATTCCTGCCAGAACGAACCCAAGCGTTACCAAGCCAAACCCAAGTGCCAGATACCCGAGCGCTCGCTGGCGTGTGCGTCGGTAGGCTTTGAATGCAAAGTAGGTAATTACCCCACCTACGACGAGTACAAGCGTCTTGACTACCGCCAGCGCAAGCGTTACCTCCAGTTCTCCGAGTGTTGTGAGGGGACTCATGTCTCCTTTCGCACCTCCGACCACAGTTCTGCAAGTCGCTCATCTGCCGTCCGGGCCGGCCGGTCGATTTCAACCGCAAGATCGCGATTATCGTCTAGTGAGAGCGTGATCTCCTCGAACGCCACCGTGTACTTGCTCGCGTGATGCCCATCCCGTCTGATCTCCGTCGACTCCTCGAGTAAGGTCGCCTCAGTCAGTAACTCGAGTTTTCGATACAGTGTGGACTGTGGGATCTCGCATTGATCGACGAGTTCAGAGGCCGTCATCGGTTCCTCGAGATTCCGAATAATCTCACGGCAATCGGGATCGTCGAGCGCGGCACAGATTTCGTTCGCCGATGGTGCCGACTCCGATGCGGTCGGGTCCCGGACCATTCGTTCGTTTCTTACAACGCATGCCGTTTATTCGCATCGATGCTGGCCGCCCTGTGACGGCCGTCAGATACCGTGTTCCGAACGTGTTCGCTCTAATTCGGCGGGTTGCTATAATCGTCAACCCGAAGCCTTCATGCGTATGTGTCAATTCCAGTGCGAACGCGCAGGTATCATTCGGTGCGACCGTGTCTGCAAGGACGGAATGACCAACCGACCTCCGCCTGCGCAATATTCTCGTGAACCACGCCCCATAGCGTAGCAACAGCGTTCGATTCCAGCAGCTTGTCGATGAAACACTGTCTCATGGTATCGGGTTCCGAAGTCCCGACAGTCCGACGGCCTTATATATAGACCCGGCACTCGGTATGAATGCGAACAACGCGGCGCACGACGCCGCGCCCTCCGGCCGTATTCCGGCACGGAGGCAGGAACGCACATCCATGCCCACACGGGATCGGATGCGACACCAAGACGGTGCCCTTAAGTAATCAAGGCGCGTCTCTTGGAGTACGCAACGGCGCTCCCCGGATGCGATTTCCGGCGGCTCGCCGATCCGATGCCCTTAAGTGTATAAGGGTATTCGGATGTGATGTGTTCGGTCGCACTGAAACGCTCAGTGTGGTCGACTTGGACGGACGGTCCGAAGGGGTTAAGTACCCCAGACGGACTACAAATACGTCCGAAGGAGATGAGGATTCCACCCCTGCGGTCTTCCGTTAAGATGGGATCTGATGTGAGCCATGGTAGTTCGGTGACGCCTGATCGGTTTATGACGGGGTCGCCGAACGTGGACCCATTTATGTGTGAGTGTGTATTGATACGACATTCACCGCCAAAGAGACCCTCCCCCTTCT
>NZ_JAAKXY010000003.1:600000-819114 GCF_011043775.1 Natronolimnobius sp. AArcel1
TGACTGATCGAGACTCGAATTCGGATCGCAATCGAGAACAGACTACTCTCGAGTTCGAAAGCGGCGACGGGTCCTCACATCCCGGCCCCCCGCGATTCGTCACCGTTGGCGAGAGTTTTGTCAATCCGAACGGCAACGACATGGAGACGCGTGATGAACTCGCACCGTGGAATCCGCGCGGTGATGCGTCCTACTCCTGGCACGTCCGCGACGCACCCGCAGACTCGAGTGCAACGCCAACAGCAGCCCCCATCACTGAGTTCGTCCCCGACGTTCCCGGCACGTACACGCTCGCACTCGAGGCTCCCGACGGAACCCACGAGCTAACCGTTCGAGCGTTTCCGGAGGCAGACGAGCGTGCGCCCCGTCCGCAGGTTTCACTTGAGGCGACGGTCACGGACGACCAGATTGCACTCGAGGCAACGGCGACCGTCACCGATGGATCTGATGCAGACCTCGAGGTCGAGTACTACGTAGACGACCGTGACGAGGCGACGATCAGTGCGGACGGGACGATTCCGACCGCCGAGATTACGGAGCCGGTTCGGGTCTACGCCGTCGCCGTCGGCGAGCGTCACTCAGTTCCCGACGCACTCGAGTTGGTGCCCGACGAGAGCGCCAACGCCGGTGTCCGCCTCGAGCAGCCGTTCGAAGCGCCAACGTGGGTCGAAAACGCACTGGTGTATGAAATCTTCACGCGCCGGTTTCCCGATCAGGACGAGCCAACCTTCCAGACGATTGCCGACCGCCTCGATCACCTCGAGTCACTCGGGGTTGACGTCCTTTGGTTAACGCCGTTTCTCGAGGCCGAAAGCGGCTTTGGAACACCGATGGACCGAGGTGGACCCCACGGTTACAACACGCGCGATTACTTCAGCCCGGATTCGGATCTGGGCTCGCTCGAGGACCTTGAGGCCCTCGTCGAGGCCTGTCACGACCGAGAGATTCGCGTCGTCTTCGACCTCGTCATCAACCACACGTCGGAGACGCACCCGTTCTACGAGGCCGCTGTCGATTCCTCCCATCCCGACCACGAGCGCTATCGCGACTGGTATCGCTGGGAGGACACAGACGAGCGCGAGCCGGACACCTACTTCGGCTGGGACGGGATTCCGAACCTCGATCACAGCAACCCGGCCGTCCGCGAGTACCTCCTCGAAGTGATCGACTTCTGGGCCCCGAAAGTCGACGGTTTCCGGACGGACGTCGCGTGGGGCGTCCCGCTTGGCTTCTGGACCGAAGTGCACGACCGACTCACGAGCGCCGACACCGACTTCTTCCTGCTCGACGAGACGCTGCCGTCCGACGTGGACATGGGTGGCGGCCGATTCCACATGCATCACGACGACGTGCTCCACGACACGCTCGAGGCGATTGGCGAGTGGGCAGGCGCTGCAGATGCAGCGGGGACGACTGACGCAGGCGATGCCGACGCCGGGCAGACCGAAATCAAGGCCGAAGCCGGAGCCACCGACGAAGAAGACGCCGTCGCCGACGAATTCACCGATTCCGCGGCGGGCATCGACACTGCGAGTGCCGATGCGATTCTCGAGGCGGTGGCAGAACGCGACCGTCGTGGCGGCCACCCGGACTCGCTGTGGCTGCAGTACGTCGAGAATCACGATACGGATCGGTATCTCACGCAATATGGCCGAGACGCGCAGAAAGCGGCCGCGGCGGCGACGTTCACACTCCCCGGCGTGCCGATGGTCTACTACGGGCAGGAAACCGGCCTCGAAACACGCCGCGAGCCGATGAACTGGGGTGCGTTCGACGACGACCTGCACACGTACTACGAACAGTTGAGCGACCTCCGACGCACACACTCGGCGCTACAGACTGACGCCACACTCGAGCGCATTGAGTACGACACCGAGACGGACGCCGCGGTCGCCTACGCGCGCGAAGACAAAAATGGGACCCGAGTTATCGTTGTGCTCCACTTCGGCGAAGGCGAGGCAACGGTCCGGTTCGACGAAGCAGTCGCGGAGACGGACCTCGTCACCGGATCGACGGTTACTCGGGCCGACACCGCCGCCAGCGAGGGGCTTTCCACCGGCGTCACTGTCGACACGGTCGCCGTGCTCGAGGTCACAGACGCAGACGCATAGTCACGGACACAGAGAGCGATTTTCAGCTGCTCGAGTTAGACCGATTACCGTGTCAGCGGGGGCTCGGTCTGTGACTGGGATGGCTCCTCGAGTGTCACGGCCGTTACGAGCCGCAGCGCGTGGGGCCAGCCAAGCGGCGTTGCGCTGTCGGGCGTCCCGTCATCGAAGAACTGCTCGGGGAGGTAGTTGCCATCGCTGCGGAGCGTTCCGTTGGGATCGACGAGTGCGAGGAGGTCGCGTGCGCGCTGGTCGAACGTCGATGCGGCGTCGTGAGTGTGTGCGTCCAGCAACTCGCTCAACTCGGCGGCGGCGTGTGCGCCCCAGGCAGTCGTCACCGTCCAGACCTTCGGGTCATCCTGATCCTGCACACGCCACGGGTCGTCTTCGAACCGTGCGATGCCCTCGATTGGGCCGGACGGATCGCGGTACAGCCCCTCAAGTGTCGTCTCGAAGTGACTGACGAGTCGGTCGATTCGCTCGGCCGACAGTGTCGTCTCCGGCAGAGCCGCGTACGCGGCGTGTGCCGATGCGAGCGCGAACGTACTCCCGTCGAGGCGGTCATCGAGTTCACCATCAGCAAGTCGGAGCGCATAGCATCCCCGGTCTGGCGTCCAGAGCAGATCGAGCGCCCTGTAGACGGTCTGGGCGCGCTCGGCTGCGTGCTGTCGTTTCTCGGGGTCGATCGGTGCCTGTGCAATCGTGGCGTACGCCTCGAGATAGGTCGCAACGGTGTGTGTAAAGAGCCCGGTCATGTTTTCCCAGGCGTTCTGGACGCGCTCGGGGAGCCCATCCTGCTCGAGCGTGTCATCGAGGCCCTCGAGCGCGCCCAGCAGTGCGTTTTCGACTGCTGCGCTGTTGCTGTCGACGCTCTGGAGATACTGCGCGAGATAGGTCGCGACGCTTGCGGTCTGGTCTGCCTGGTAGTCCGCATCGTCGGTCCCCGTCTCGAGGCGGCCATTCGCCCACCCTGGCGCGATGTCGCCGCTGCGGGGCCAAACGCGATGTGGCCAGGTTCCGTCCGGAAGTTGCGTTTCGGCGTAGAACTGCGCGCTCTGGCGGTGCCACTGCTCGAGACCAAGGTCGACGCGCTGGTCGGCCTCGAGTAGGAAAGAGGCAATTTCGGCGTCGTCTCGGAACCAGGTGTAGCCGTAGCCGCCGGAGTATCGGAAGAAGGGATCGAACTCGGGGCCGGCGATTCGTGCCCCGTTGGACGCACGCAACAGCGAGAGGACGCGGAGGTCCGCGAGTGCGCCGTCGATGTCGTTGTCATCCTCGAGTGCGGTGAGATCCGGCGTGTGTTCACGGGCCTGCACTCGCCCTGCCTCGAGGAGCGACTCACTGGTCGCGTACTGTGAGACGGCGGCTCGAATCCGCTCGAGTGCCTCGAGTCGATCACCGGTCCGAGCGCGAGAGTCAGTCAGCAGTGTTGCAATCGTCGTACTCGGTGTCGACCCGGCGAGGTCGGCATCGGCCAGGACGATTGGACTCAGTCGCGTCTCCTCGTAGCGCCCATCACCGTCGTCGTTGCGGGGAAACTCGACCGGCTCAGGCTCGAGAAGGGTCTCGAAATCGGCCGGCACCTGTCCGCTGATCTCGAGATCACTCGAGGCGGCGACGTAGTTTCGCTCGCGGTCGTGATAGATTTCGATAGCGTCGTCGTGGCGCAACTGGCCAGTCTGGCCGACTCGGCCCTCCGGAGCGAACGCGAGACAGGCCCGTATCGTCGGCTCGGAGAGCGTCTCACCGCCATCAGTGAGTTCGAAGTGTGTGAGGTGGACCGTCCCGACGGTCAGATCGTACTGGGTGATCGTCACATCCTCGAGGTCGTGGACGGTTTCGACGACGGCACTCGCACCGACATAGCGCTGTGTCCCATCCTCAAACCATTGGACGTCGCCGTCGTCGACGAGCCCAAATCGTGAGCGCTCGAGGCCGACGAGGCCACAGAGCGAATAGGAGTAGTCGCTGCTCGAGCCGTCGGGTGTGACGTGAACTAACCGGTCATCGAGTCCCGAAAACAGCCCTGTTGTCGACCGGCGCTCACCGGGAAACTGCCGACCGGTATCGTCGGCTCGCGTGCGTTTAGCGTCGTTGAGGGCGCTGTGGAGTGTCATCGTACTCGCTCGATTGCGACCAGCAGCTAAAAAGATTGTTGTAATAGTAGTTCTAACTTTAAGAGTGGCTGCGACAGCGAATCTTTTTTACACGGCACCCGCACGTTCGATGTACTGACTACCATGGATTCAGAGGGGCTCGCCGGACTACTCGAGCAATTTGGACTCTCCGAGAAGGAGATCGATACGTATCTCGCAATTCTCGACCACGGGGCATCGAAAGCAAGCACCATCGCGGACGCTGCCAACGTCTCGAAGCGGTACGTCTACAGCATCAGCGAGGAACTCGAGGAACGCGGGTTCGTCGAGGTTGATGACCATGCTGTGCCGACGGTCATTCGGCCAATCGACCCCGGAACAGTTGTTGACCGGCTGACCACGAGCGTCGAAGCGATGGAACCCGAGTTGCGCTCGCGGTATACAACAACGGATCAGCCGGCCGAGGAGTTCGAGGTCATCAAAGCCCGCCAGACCGTCCACAAGCGAATCAAGCAGCTCCTGAGTGATGCACGAACGGAGGTGACACTCTCCGTTCCTGCGTCCGTCTTGCCGGAGATTCAGCCAACGCTCGAGCGAACTGCCAACCGTGGTGTGCTCGTCTTGTTGTTGGTCGGCGTTGCAGATGGCGACCACGTTGATCTCGAGTCACTCGCCGGGACAGCCAGCGCTGTCCGTACCTGGGATGCGCTCGTGCCAACGATGTTGACCGTCGACCGTCAGCACGGGCTGCTCGCACCGAGCCAGTTGCTCACCACGTCAACGAGCGACACCAAAGCAATCTCACTCTCACAGGAACAGCTTGCACCCGTCCTCGCCGGGTCATTTCTGGCGAACTACTGGCCCGTCGCCGAAGAACAGCACATCGCGGCTGCTGCTGATCTCCCTGCAACCTACGACGGATTCCGCCATGCTGTCTTCCAGCTCGCGCTTCATCGCGCGATCGACACCGACCTCGAGGTCACTGTCACTGGCGAACCAGTCGGCAACCGGGACCTTCCATCGACGCTGACCGGCACCGTCACCGACGTTCGCCAGAGTCTGGTTCGTCCCGCCACGTCAACAGTCCCTATCGAAAACGCGTTCGAACTCGAGGTCGACGGCGAGCAGTACACTATCGGCGGCTCAGGTGCGTTCCTCGAGGATTTCGAAGCCGATTCGGTGACGATCTCCCAGGTTGAGGACTAGTCTCAGTCGATCTTTTTGTGCCTGCCGGCGTGGTTGGTGTCTGCTCGAGCGAATGAGTGGCTTTTGTTTCGTTCAATTAGTGGCCGGCACAGTAGTTGGATGAGTACACAGAAAGTAGCCACATATGAGGACAGACTCGCACCGTCTCCAGAGAAAATGATTTACTATTAACTGGGTAAATATTTTAACGGCTGGCGTTCTCAGTACCGCTATGAAAGCTATCGCAGTGGAACCGGGGGCTGGCAAACCGGAACTTGTCGAGCGGCCCAGGCCCAACCCAGGACCCGGTGAGGCACTCGTCCGAACCCTCCGCGTGGGTGTCGACGGAACTGACCACGAAGTCATCGCAGGCCATCACGGGGACCTCCCGGATGAAGCAGACCGACTCGTCCTCGGTCACGAAGCCGTCGGTGTCGTCGAAGACCCAAACGGCACCGCGCTCGAGGCCGGCCAGGTCGTTGTCCCAACCGTTCGCCGGCGGCCAAACGGCGTCGACAACGAGTACTTCGAACGCGGCGAACCCGACATGGCACCGGCCGGCGAGTACGTCGAACGCGGCATCGTCGGCGCGGATGGGTTCATGGCGGAGTACTTCGTGAGCCCTGCCGACGCGCTCGTTCCCGTCCCCGAGGCGTACGCATCACTCGGCTTTCTCGTCGAACCGATTAGTATCTCCGAGAAGGCACTCGAGCACGCACTCGCTTCTCGGTCGGCGTTCGACTGGACCCTCGACTCGGGGCTCGTCCTCGGCAACGGCTCGCTCGGACTCATCACGCTCGCAATGCTCGAGATGAGCGACCTCCAGAGCACCTACTGTCTCGGCCGGCGTGACCGGCCAGATCCGACAATCGAAATTATCGAGGAACTGGGTGGGACGTACATCGACTCGCGTGAAACCCCAGTCTCTGAGGTTGCCGACGCATACGAGGGGATGGACCTCGTCTATGAGGCAACGGGCTACGCGAAACACGCCTTCGAGACGGTCGATGCGCTCGCGCCGAACGGGGTGGGCGTCCTCCTCGGCGTGCCCGACGACTGGAACTTCGAGGTCGACGGCGGCCGACTCCACCGAGAACTCGTTCTCCACAACAAGGCCTTGCTCGGGACCGTCAACTCGCATCGTGGCCACTTTGAGGCCGCCGTCGACACCCTCACGCAACTGCCCGAGTGGTTCACCGACGACCTCGTGACCGGCGTCTACGGCCTCGAGGAGTTCGACCGTGCCTTCGAAACCGGTGACGACGTTATCAAGACCGCCGTCGAGTTCTCGAGTCGCTAAGAGGGGCGTGGGTCTCCGCTCGAGACAGTCAGTCGGGAGGATAGAAACTATTACTACCTTTGGAGTAAGTGTTTGGTCTATGGGAGTCAATTATTCAGGTTTGCACGATCCGAACGCGGAGTATACGATGCGGGAACTCTCCGCCGAGAATATGAACGTCACGCGCGAGCGCGGCGGCGGCCGCGATGTCGAAATTACCGACATCCAGACGACGATGGTCGACGGCAACTTCCCGTGGACGCTCGTGCGAATCTACACTGACGCTGGTATCGTCGGCACCGGTGAAGCCTACTGGGGCGCTGGCGTTCCCGAACTCACCGAACGGATGAAGCCGTTCCTCGTCGGCGAGAATCCACTTGATATCGACCGACTCACTGAGCACCTCGTCCAGAAGATGTCCGGTGAAGGCTCGATTGCCGGCGTCACTATCACTGCCGTCTCCGGCATCGAAGTCGCCCTGCACGACCTCGCAGGCAAGATTCTGGACGTCCCGGCCTACCAGCTGCTCGGTGGCAAGTACCGCGACGAGATGCGCGTCTACTGTGACTGCCACACCGAAGAGGAAGCCGACCCAATCGCCTGCGCCGACGAGGCCGAACGCGTCGTCGACGAACTCGGCTACGACGCGCTGAAGTTCGACCTCGACGTGCCTTCGGGCCACGAAAAAGACCGCGCGAACCGCCACCTGCGCGGCCCCGAAATCGAGCACAAAGCGAGCATCGTCGAGGCCGTCACCGAACGCGTTGGCTCGCGCGCAGACGTCGCCTTTGACTGCCACTGGACGTTCTCCGGCGGCAGCGCGAAGCGACTCGCCGAGCGACTCGAGGAGTACGACATCTGGTGGCTCGAGGACCCCGTTCCGCCAGAGAACCACGACGTGCAACAAGAGGTCACGCAGTCGACGACGACGCCGATTACGGCCGGCGAAAACGTCTACCGGACGCACGGTCAGCGCCGACTCATTGAGGAGCAGGCCGTCGACATCATCGCGCCGGATATGCCGAAAGTCGGCGGCATGCGCGAGACAGTCAAAATCGCCAACCTCGCGGATATGTACTATATGCCGGTCGCGATGCACAACGTCGCCTCGCCGGTGTCGACGATGGGCAGCGCCCACGTCGGCGCGGCGATTCCGAACTCCCTCGCCGTCGAGTACCACTCCTACGAACTCGGCTGGTGGGAGGACTTAGTCGAAGAGGACGTCATCGAAGACGGTTACATCGAAATCCCCGAAAAGCCAGGTCTCGGCGTCACGCTCGACATGGACGTCGTCGCAGAACACATGGTCGAGGGCGAAGAGCTCTTCGACGAGGCCTGAGGCGGATTGGTATCGCGACTTCCTAGCTGAATCGCTGCACTGACCGATTTTTCGGAACGAAGTGATAGGGTGGTGTCTGTATCGGGACCGTTCGTCGACAGCAGGCGGTTTAGACTGGATGTGCCTGCCAGCCTGTGACTTAATACCGCCGCCGATGATTCCCGTCCTAATGTCAGACCAACAGGACCGCCTTCCTCGTCGCCAACTCCTCCAGATGGCCGGTATCACTGTCGCGGCAGGGGGCCTTCCAGCGACCGCGTCCGCTGCTGTCTCGGAGACCGTCACCGGGAGCACGGACTCGAGCAGGCACCCCCAATCACTCCAAGAAACGGACGACCCAAACGGAGAGGCCCAGTACGCAGACGTTTACGAGGAGACGATCGACAACGTCGTTCTCGTCACTGTCGGCGGCCCGAACGAGGACGGAGATGTCCCCGAAGACGCGCCAGAGGGGATGGGATCGGGATTCATTCTCGAAGATGGATACGTCGTCACGAACGAGCACGTCGTCACCGACGCGACAGACGTCGAACTCCAGTTTCGAGACGAACAGTGGGCAACGGCGTCAGTCATCGGAACGGATAGCCACAGCGATCTCGCCATCCTCGAAATTGACGGCGATGCTCCCGACGCTGTCGACGGACTCTCGTTCGTCGACGAAACGCCAACGATTGGCCAGGAGGTGCTCGCACTCGGCAACCCACTCGGGTTCGACGCGTCGATCACACAGGGAATTGTCAGCGGGGTCGATCGGTCGCTGCCGAGTCCGACCGGCTTTTCGATCCCGGCGGCGATCCAGACCGACGCGGCGCTCAACCCTGGCAACAGCGGCGGCCCGCTCGTTACCCTCGAGAGAGAAGTCGCCGGCATCGTCTTCGCCGGCGCGAGCCAGACAATCGGCTTTGCGATTGCTGCCCAACTTGCCGATCGAGTCGTCCCCGACCTGATCGACGACGGCGAGTATGCACACCCCTACATGGGCGTCGGCGTACTGCCCGTCGATCCAGTGATCGCCGAGGCGAACGACCTCGAGGAGCCACAGGGCGTGCTGGTCATGGATGTCGAACCTGATGGTCCTGCGGGTGGCGTCTTCGACGCTGCCGACGACGGTGCCGTCACCGGCGATACGGTTGTCCCGACAGGTGGCGATGTCATCGTCGCAATCGATGATGAGCCGATTCCGAATCAGGACCGCTTATCCTCATTTCTCGCCCTTGAGACCGCACCCGGCGACACAGTCTCGGTCGAAATTATCCGCGACGGCGACAGCGAGACGGTCGATCTCGAGCTTGCGGAACGTCCGGATGTCGACTTGCCGTAACGACGCTCTCGAGTCGCGGGTAACGGCTTCGATCCGCTCAGAACACGGTACTAGTCGGTTTCGTCCGCCTGTTCGGCCTCCTCGAGGTCGTCTGCGTCCTCTCGAGGCGCGTTCTGTGTTCCGAGATCATCATCGCCATCGTCAACCTCGTCCGGATCGCGGTCGATTCGCTCGAGTTCGTCTTCGATCTCAGCTTCGTGTTCTGCTTCACGTTCGTTTTGACGGTCTTGATCGTCTTCTGCCATACCTGTGGTTCGGTAGCCGGCGGTTTGGGCCTCGGGCCGTCGCATGCAACGTCGAGTGAGCTATACTCACGCATCCTCGAGTTGGATCGACAGTTCCCACTCTATCGTGCGATCAGTCCCGTCGTTGTAGCTGACGATCCCATCGAACTGATACTCGCCGACGGGGAAACACCCCCTTACAGAGGGATCGTCAGCAATAACGTACTCAGTGTGCATCGATTCACCGGGCTCGAGCGTTGTCGGTCCTTGGTGTTCAAGTGTCCAGTTGAGATTCTCGCTGGTCGAACACGTCGGCTCAGTCTCTGTCGACGGGGCGTCCGGTGCCCGAATATCGTAGAGTAAAATTCCGGCTGTTCCAGCGGTAGCGCTTGCAGTCTTGTAAATCGGGGCCGCTGTGTCCGTTGTGGACTCGCTCCGATTGGTGGTTTCAATCTCGAGGCGCGCGTACTGTGTTGACGTTATTTCTGGTGCGATGACGTCGACGGCGTACTTGAAGGGGAAATCGTCGGGAACGGTGTCGACACTCGAGATTGTGACATGGCGGGAGAGCGACCCGGTAACTCGGTACCTGAAATCGTAGATCGGCCCGAGACAGCCTGCCCCTGCAGCGAGGGCTGTACAGCTTCCAGCCTGCAACACTTGTCGCCGATTCATACAGACGTGTTAGTTGCCAATATAATAAGTCGTGGCTCGTCACTGTCGCGTCCATCGACCGATCAGTCCGAACGCCGATTCGATCCGATTACCCCGCGGACACGAAAGACAGATAAAAGATGCCCCGTTGTGAATAGACAGATATGGACGTTCCGTACGACCTCACCTCGTACGTGCGGGTGTTAAAAATGGCGACGACACCCACCACCGAGGAATTCACGCAGGTAGCAAAAATCGCCGGTGCAGGAATCCTCTTCGTTGGATTCATCGGCTTCATTATCGGCACGATTATGATGTTCCTCCCGGCGGGTGGTGGCCTCTAATGGGTATTTTCGCCGTCAAAACAACCGCGAGCCAGGAACGCACCGTCGCGGACATGATCATCAACCGCGAAGAGCCAGAGATTCACGCCGCGCTCGCACCCGACTCGCTCACGTCGTACGTGATGGTCGAAGCCGAAGGCGATGCGGCCTTGAATCGCGTGCTCGAGGATATCCCACACGCGCGTAGCATCGTCCCTGGCGAATCCGACATTTCCGAGGTTGAGCATTTCCTCTCGCCAAAACCAGACGTCGAGGGAATCGCAGAGGGTGACATCGTCGAACTCATCGCTGGCCCGTTCAAAGGCGAGAAAGCACAGGTACAGCGCATCGACGAAGGCAAAGATCAGGTGACCGTCGAACTGTACGAGGCGACGGTTCCGATCCCAGTGACGGTTCGGGGCGACCAGATTCGAGTGCTCGACAGCGACGAGCGATAGCGAGTCGGAAAGTTTTATACTAAATTTTGCAAGGAGCGGTGCCGACGCGAAGCGAGGCACCCGACGACGTAAAATTTAGCCACGTGACGGTTCGGGGCGACCAGATTCGAGTGCTCGACAGCGACGAGCGATAGCGAGTCGGAAAGTTTTATACTAAATTTTGCAAGGAGCGGTGCCGACGCGAAGCGAGGCACCCGACGACGTAAAATTTAGCCACGTGACGGTTCGGGGCGACCAGATTCGAGTGCTCGACAGCGACGAGCGATAGCGAGTGTACTTTTATACTACATTTTGCACGGAGCGGTTCAGAGCGGAGCGATGGACCCCGACGGCGTGAACTGTAGCTACGTCGACAGCAGAACCGCTCGATGAGTAACCGGGCAACTCGAGTGCGAGTCGGCCTGTCCGACGACGCGTTAGCGTTTCAACTCGGTGGCGATCGCTTCCAGATCTGCTTCGGTTTCGATCTCCTCGAGGAGTGCTTCCCGGTTGCGAACATCCGCAGAGTCCGCGCCGTAGGCACGGACGTATTCGGCGCGACTGTGCTCGGTGAAGGTGTGTCGGATCGCGAGGTAGCCATCGGGGACGACAGTGCCACAGACTTTACACTCTGGCCGTTCGTGCTCGGTTGCCTGATGGATAATCGCCGACTCGACGTCCTCGAACACCGAACCACAGCCGCTGATTCCGCATTCCCAGGCCATTCGATCGAAACATCTCGGTGCTGGCCTAATGGTCTTTTCGCAGTCATTGTGTCCGAGTCAACACGTTCGGTCGACCGCCTCGAGCATGAAATCGAACCCATAAGGAATCAGAACCCATAACTCTCCGGTCTCGAAACGGATGGGCGTGAGTGACGGCGTGACGACTCTAGTCGATTGCCATGTGAAGGTCCTCTCGGAGGGCGTTGTCGAGCGAGCGAAGCAAGCTGGACTCGATGTACTCGTCTATGCACCCCATTTCACTCGGTTGCCCGAAATCCGCGACCAGGCGGCGGCCTACTCCGATGAGGACCTTCTCGTCGTCCCCGCACGCGAAGTGTTCACTGGGACGTGGCGAAACCGCAAGCACGTCCTCGCCGTCGGGCTTACCGACCCTGTACCGGATTTCATCTCGCTCGAGGCGGCGATGACGGAGTTCGAGCGACAGGACGCAGCCGTACTCGTGCCACATCCGACGTTTGCGACCGTCTGTCTGTCTGAAAGCGACATCGCCCGGTACGCAGAGACAATTGATGCACTCGAGACGTTCAATCCGAAACACCTTCCCTTTCATAACCGTCGTGCCCAGGCGCTTGCCAACGAGCACGAGTTAGCACCGTTTACGTCCTCATACGCGCACCTCACGCGGACAGCGGGGGCCGCCTATACAGCCTTCGAAGCCGAAATCAACAGTGAAGACGACCTCTGTGGGGCACTGACAAATCCTGCGCCACGACAGATCGTTCATCAGGACGGCCTCGAGCGATGGATTACAACGGCGAGTGAACTGGCCCACCTCGGCTACGAAAATACCTGGAAAAAGGTGGATCGACTGTTTCTGTCGGGAACTGAGCCAACCCATCCAAACCACATCGCCTACGACGGCCGATTCGACGACGTTTCTGTGTACTAACCTTCGTCGTTCGACTCCGCTATCCCACTCGAGACCTGCGCGAGCGTCTGTTCGACACGATCCCAGTGACTGCCACGCCAGAAGTGGTGGCCACAGTCCTGGCAGCGCCACACGGAGAACTCTTCCGGAGTGGGCGCGTATGCAGGCGTTGGTGCGTCGGATTCGACTGCCTCGAGCGAGCCGTTACACCGGCCACACAGCCGGGGTTCAGCCGGCAGTTCGAGGGAAACGCCGGCCGAAGCGAGTTCTGCGAGTTGAGCCTCGACGTTATGCTCCTCGAGCAGAATCGAGCCAGGAGACTCCGCGGCTCGAGTTGCGAGTTCAACATCTCTCGTGACGAGCGTTCGGCCCTCTTCGCGGGCGAGTGCTAGCAGGACGTCGTCTGCCTCGAGGCCACGGTCACCCGCGTAGACGGTGTCATGGTTGCACATTCGCAGGTAGGCGACAAGGCCGCCGCACATGACATCGAGGAGGAGTCGCATGATTGGTGGGAAAGGACGGAGAAACGGCCGTCAGTGCAAGAACTCGCGTAGCTCCTCGAGTTCCCAGGTGTTGATCACGTCTGCAGGCTCGGCCCAGCCGCGCCGAGCGGTATGGACACCCCAGCGCATGTACTCGAGCGTCGAGGGCTGGTGGGCATCCGTGTTGATCGAAATCGGCGCTCCCTCCTCGAGAGCCGCCTGAACGGCGCTGCCCCACAGATCCAGCCGGCGAGGATTCGCGTTGATCTCGAGCGCGGTGTCGTGTTCCGCGGCTGCCCGTCCGAGCGCGGTGGCATCAAACTCGAGTCCCGAACGCTCGTTGAGCATGCGCCCGCTCGGGTGGCCGAGTACGTCGACCGCAGGATTTTCGACGGCGGTGACGAGCCGCTCGGTTGCGGTTTCGGCGTCCTGATCGAGCGCGCTGTGGGGCGAGGCGACGATCACGTCGAGTGCGTCGATTACCTCCTCAGTGAGCCCGATTTCGCCCGTAGCGTCGACGTTGGCTTCAATCCCGGCTAAGACCTCGATATCGGCTGCAGCGGCGACCTCACGGATCTGCTCGACTTGCTCGAGAATTTCGGTGTCTGAGAGCCCCATCCCCCCGACGATTCCGGGGCCTTCAGCGTGGTCGGCGACGCCATAGAACTCGTACCCCATGTCAGCAGCGGCCTCGACCATCGACTTGATGGGTGTGTTGCCGTCGGACCACTCGGTGTGGGTGTGGAGGTCGCCGCGGATGTCCTCGCGCGTGATGAGATCAGGGAGGGCGTCGGCTTCAGCGGCCGCAATTTCGCCGCGGTCCTCGCGCAGTTCCGGCGGAATCCACGGCAGGCCGAGTGATTCGTACATGCCTTCCTCAGTCTCGCCTGCGACGCGATCACCGACGCGTTGGCCTGCTTCGTGATCGGCGACATCTCTCACGTCGAAGGCACCATACTCGTTCAGCTTCATCCCGCGGTCAATCGCGTAGTTGCGAAGCGTGACGTTGTGATCCTTGCTGCCCGTAAAGTACTGGAGTGCGGAGCCGAACTCCTCGGGGACAACGACGCGCAGGTCGACTCGAATCTCGCCAACGCGGACGCTCGCCTTTTCCGGACCGGACTCGATCTCGCTGTCGACGGAATCCCACGCTGTGAACGCCTCGATTACGTCCTCGCCAGCATTCGTGCCAACCAAGACGTCTACGTCGCCGATTGTCTCCCGCCAGCGCCGGATCGAACCCGCGACCTCACAGCGTTCGACTGACTCGAGTCCGGACAGAAACGCGAGCACGTCGTCGGCGAGCGGACGCCCCTCACCAAGCAGGTGGCGTTGGCCGACCTCACGGGCGAATTCGAGGTTCTCGCGGATGTTTTCCTCGGTCTTCGGACCGAAGCCTTTGATCTCCTGAATCTCGCTCGCTTCAGCGGCTTCCTCGAGATCGTCGAGCGTTTCGATCCCGAGTTCACGGTACAGTTTGCCCGCGGTTTTCGGGCCGACGCCTTCGATGCGCGTGATATCAGCGATGTCGATTGGCAACTCGGCGCGAAGCTCCTCGAGTTCCGCGATGGTCCCCGTGTCGACATACTCGACGATTTTCGAGGAGATGGCGTTGCCAACGCCGTCGATCTCCTCGAGAACCTCCTCGTCGCCGCGTCCGATCCGGTCGGCAATCGGGACGGGATGGGCTTGGATGTTTTCTGCGGCGCGGCGATACGCACGCGGTTTGTACTCGACGTCGTCGGCCTCGAGTAAGTCCGCAAACTCCTCGAATCGGCCGGCGATCTCGGCGTTGGTCGCCATCTAGCGTCCCCTCCGTGTGGCCGCGTCGTCGTCCTGTCCCAGCGCCTTCTTGAGAAACGACATCCAGCGTTTCGTATCGGCGGCTTGCTGTGCCTTCTGTTCGCGCTCGAGGTTCGTCGGGCCGAGGCTCTCTAAGGCATTCAGCGCGCGGTCGATGCCGATGATACTCCCGGCGAGTTCCTCGCCTTTCTCGCGGGAGATATCACCCTCTTCGATTAACTCGAGGCGCTCGTTGCGTTCACGCCGCAGGTTCTGTTTTGCTTGCTCGACGCGGTCGCGTTCGCCGGCCGGCACCGTCTCGCGGCGCTTGATCTCGAAGACAAACGTCCGGAGGTCGATTGCCTCGCCCTGGACCTCGATGGTCTCCGGGATGTCCGCACCGACGGTCGCACCGTCGCGCTCGACGCGCTCGAGCAACTGCTTGCGCTCGTATGCTTGCACATCTCGATATGGGTGCCGCGGAGCCAAAAGTGTACAGTCCGTGGTCGACTGGCGGACTCGACGTCTCGTGACGTGACTCGAGAAACCAGTCGTCGAGAGATGAAAGACAGAACTGCTTTAGTGTTCGTCGAGAAACAATAACCAATGGCTGATCCCGGGGACCGCAGAGACGACACCGTCACTGGCGTACATGCGGGAACCGGACCAAGCCGCGGATATGACGCGTTTGATCTGAAGGTGTTCGTCGCAGGCGCGCTCCTCATCGGCGTCGCTATCGGCGCGGTCGCTGCCGGTGGCCTGTCGATTTTGGATGAGACACCAGCAGATCCCGAGATCGAATCCGTCGAAATCCTTGAGGCCGGGTGTTACGACGACGTGAACCCCTATTCGATGTCAAGCAGTAGCGGCGTCTGGGTCGGGGTAATCAACGAAACCTCGACACAGACCGAGGTCTCCGCCCAGATTCGGCGACCGTCTCCGGATGATGCGACAGTTGCTACGTACCGCGTCGACGTTGCGACGCACAACACGTCGGTCGAGGACGATGAGTGTCCTGGCCGCATCATCTACCGAGTCGAGTATGACACACCGTATCCTGATGCTGCAGACGCACTGCGGACCGAACGGTACGTCGACGGTGACCTCCGCGGGTGCGGGAGTTCAACCAGCGGCCCGGAGACTGGGTGTGGTGTTTTCTACGAGGACCAGCCGACGCACTACTCCAACGGAACTGTCACCGACGAACCGCTGTAAGTCGTTCGTCACCGCTCGGTGGCTCTCGCAGCGGGCACGACGAACCCCAAATCCCTTAGCGGTGCCACACATACCCCCGGGCAATGGCCAAGTGCGACGCGTGTGGAAAAAACGAAAATATGCCGTACAACTGCCGCCACTGCGGCGGCACGTACTGCGGTGACCACCGGCTGCCGGAGAATCACAACTGCACCGGCCTCGAGAACTGGAACGACCCGAAAGGCGTCTTCGATAGCGGGTTCGACGACAGCGTACAGGCAGGCTCGAGTGCGTCAAAATCGACGTCACAGAAGGTCCTCGATGCCGTTCCAATCGACACTGGACCGGGTGGCCCACTGGCGTACTTCCGCGGCAATGCAACCTACACAATTCTCCTGCTGATCTGGATTACGTGGGTCGCTCAGATACTCGTAGCGACCTTGGGTGGCACAAATCTTTACCGCGCGCTGTTCGTGCTTACGCCCCAGAATCCGGAGTTCGTCTGGACGTGGGTCACGTCGACGTTTTCACACGCGCTGCCGCCTAACATCTTCCACATCGTCTTCAACAGCATCGTGATATTCTTCTTCGGCCCGCTCGTCGAGCGCTACGTCGGCTCGAAGAAGTTTGCGATTCTGTTCGTCGTCAGCGGTGCGCTTGCTGGTCTCGGACAGGTTGCAATTCAGATCACACAGGGCCTTGCAGAGACCCCCTTCGGCGGCGTCGTTGGAGCCAGCGGTGCTGCGCTCGCGATTATGGGCGTTATCACCGTTCTCAACCCGAACCTTCGGGTCTACCTCATGATGATTATCCCGATGCCGCTGTGGGCGCTCACCGCCGGTGTCGCGTTCATCAGTATCTTCTTCGTTGGGACAGGCGGTGGCGGAGATATCGCACACGCAGCCCACCTCATCGGACTGGTCATCGGGCTTGCCTACGGTGAGTACATCAAGCGAACCAAAAATATCCGAACCCCAAGCCAGCTGCAACTCGGTGGTGGCGGTGGCGGAGGCCCCGGCGGTCCAGGCGGCCCGGGCGGTCCCGGCCGTCGTCGCTTCTAACCGCTCGAGCATATCGTTTGCAACCCAACAACTGATTTTCTCCCGGTCACAACGTCTCCATCGATGACCAGCTCTCGCCCCGACCTCGAGCCCGACGCCTCCCTCTCGAGAGCCGAGATGGAATCGCTCCAGCGCGACATCGCGGCGGCCGCGGTGTTCGAAGACGATCTTGCCTTTGAGCCAACGACGCTTTCGAACCCGCTGGCTGCGGCTGCGGGAGATGCGGACGGCGACCAGCCGATTGTCGCCGGCGTCGATCAGTCCTTTCTGACGAACGACGAGGGCGAGCAAGACCGCGCGCTCAGTGCCGTCGTCGCCATGCAAGGCGGCGACGTGCTCGAGCGAGTTCATGCGATTACGCCACTCGAGAGTCCCTACATTCCGGGCCTCCTCTCCTTTCGCGAGGGACGGCCGATTCTGGCGGCGCTCGAGAAACTCTCCGTCGACCCCGATCTCCTGCTGTTCGACGGGAGTGGGCGCATTCACTTTCGGCAGGCCGGAATTGCAACGCATATGGGCGTCGTACTGGACGTGCCGGCCATCGGGGTCGCAAAGAGTCTGCTCTGTGGCGAGCCACTCGAGGAAACCGCGGATCGCTCGGTGGGAACACAGATTCCGATTGAGGCGGACGACTCCGTCGACGCACCCGCGGGGACCGTCCTCGGCTACGCGGTCCAGACCCGCCAGTACGACTCGCCGAATCGCCATATCAACCCACTGTACGTCAGTCCCGGCCACCGGGTCGGCGCGGAGACGGCGGCCGACATCGCGCTCGCACTCGCCGGATCGTACAAACTGCCGGAACCCGTTCGACTCGCCGATTCCGAGGCGACGGCGGCCAAACCCTGACTCGAGCCATGGCCACCCAATCCGGATTAGACAGCAAACGTGACAGTCCGCTTGGCGAGACAAACCGTCGATACTTAGGTATCGACTCACGTACCGGACCGTATGACCACCGCTGAGGACGACGCGGGGACGGACGAAACCGGCGACGAGTCGGCGGAACCGGCCGAGGACGCCGATCCAGAGCCAGTCGAGTCGACACCACCCGAGAGAGAGGATGACGCCAACCTCGAGACGGACGATCCTGAAACCGGCGAACCAGCAGCTGAGCCGGCCACCGAAAGCGAGCCGGCGGCTACAGCCGACGCAGGCGCTGGGACGGGTGACACCTCGGGTGAAGCAACTGCGACAGACACTGACACTGGCGCAACCGACGCTGGAGCAACCAGTGAGACGACGACTGACACAGCCAACGAGCGCTACACGCGCAAGAAGTGCGTCCTGATCACTGGCTGTTCCTCGGGTATTGGCCGTGCGACTGCCCTCGCGTTCTTGCAGTCGAACTGGCAGGTCGTCGCGACGGCTCGCAACACCGACGATATTACCGACCTCGAGGAGGCAGGGTGTACGACGCTCGCACTCGACGTGACCGATCCCGAACAGGTCGCTCGCGCAGTCGAAGAAACCGTCGAGATCGGCGGTGCAATCGACTGTCTCGTCAACAACGCTGGCTACGCCCAGATGGGGCCACTCGAGGACGTGTCTACGGCGGATCTCCACCGCCAGTTCGACGTGAACGTCTACGGCCCGCACAGACTCACCCGTGCCGCATTGCCCCACATGCGCGCCCAGGGAGAAGGCCGAATCATCAACGTCTCGAGCGTCATCGGCCGGATTTCGATTCCCGGCTCCGGTGCGTATGCCGGCTCGAAACACGCTCTCGAGGCGATGAGCGACGCGCTCCGAGCGGAAGCTGAGGAGTTCGGTATCGAAGTCGTCATCGTCGAACCCGGCCCAGTCGAGACGGAGTTTACGAATCGTGTCGACGAGGAACTACCCGAAGACCAGCGTACACCAGCCTACGAGGCGCTGTACGAACTCTACGACGATATGCAACTGATCGGCGGTGGCGGTCCATTCGCCTCCGACCCCGAAGACGTCGCTCGCGCGATTCTCGAGTCCGCGACGACCTCCGAGCCACCCGCGCGATATCCAGTTGGCCCGCTGGCGCAGTACGGCGTCTACGCCCGCTACCTGCCGGATCGGCTGCGTGATGCTGGCTACGGATTACTCCGGAAACTGACCTGAACGCCACGGTGTGTGCCCTTGATTCGGGACCCAGACAGCGACAGAACCTTTTTCTCGAGTCAGGCGGAGAGACAATTCATGTCCGCCGACTCATCCCCGCCCTCCAGTGTCGTCTCGCTCGCCGATACCGTTTCTGAATGGCTGTATGCGATCTGTGGGTGGCTGCTAATCGCAATCGGCGTGGTGATGACGGTGACCGCCAGTTTGAATCTCGTCGACGCGGGATTGGCCGACTCCTCACTGCTCGGTGCAATGGTCATGTTCGGATCCGCATTTATGCTCATCGCGTTCGGTATTTTCGTTAACCCGCGATTTCGTCGCCGACTCGAGCGTCGTCACGAGCCCACGCAGTTCGGGCGTGTCCGCAGTGTCGACCAGCGTACTATCGGACCTGAAGAAGAGTGCGACGAGACGTGCATCTCCTGTCAGGGAACAATTGAGACGGGGCTCATCCGCCGGTATCGCGAGGAATCCGCTATTGCCGGCGTGCCCGTCTACACGCACTCTGAGGGGTACAATCACTACTGTCTCCAGTGTGCCTCGAGCGAAGTTCTGGGTGAGCCACCTGCCGATGTCGACGGGGCGGACGACCACCAGAGCCGCCGTTCCGAAGACGAACCACTCTTTGACCGGCAATGATCGACGAAAATCGAACGGATCCGTGTTGTCGATGACAATCCGAAGAGTGCCTTGGAAGTTACCTGACGCGCTCTATGAATCCCAGGCCTCGACGAACTCGGTTGGGAGTGTTCCGACGTCAATCCCCCAAGCGATCGGCAGCCACACGAGCGCAACGGCGGTAATCAAAAGTATCCCGATTATGTTGAGCCCAACCCCGACTTTGGCCATCTGCGGGAGCGTAATGTAGCCGCTGCCGAAGACAATTGCGTTCGGCGGCGTTGCGACCGGGAGCATGAACGCGAACGAGGCTGCGGTCGCAGCCGCGATCATCAGTCCGAAGGGGTGGACGCCGATGCCCACTGCAACGCCGGCGAGGATTGGCATCAACATTGCCGTCGTCGCCGTGTTCGACGTAACTTCGGTCAGGAAGATCGTCATGACGACCACCGACAGAAGGATGAGAACCATGGGGACGCCAGCAAGCGCCTGTAGTTGCTCGCCGATCCACGCTGCGAGACCGGTATCGCCGAAGCCGGAGGCGATGGCGAGCCCGCCACCGAACAAGAGGATGACACCCCACGGGATGTCGACGGCGTTCTCCCAGTCCAGTAAGAACGTGTGATCGCCGTCCTCGGTCGTCGTCGGCAGCGTAAAGAGGATCATCGCGCCGCCGATCGCGACGACAGTGTCGGCGTCTTCGGGGACAGGGACCCCGAAAACTGGATCGAGAACCAGAGCGATCGCGCCAGGAACGATCGCTGGGGAAGAATCGAACTGGCCGATCAGGCTGGCCCCGATCCAGGCGACGGCCATGCCGACAAAGACGACAAGGACCAGTTTCTCTTGCTTGCCCATCACGCCAAGGTCGGAGAGTTGTCGATCGATCGTGTCGGCACCGATCGGTAACTCGTCGAACTGCGGTGACATCGCGATACGCGTGACGTACAGGTACACTGTCGCCAGACCGACGAGTGAGATCGGGACCCCATAGAGCATCCACTGGGCGAAGGAGATTGACTCGCCGAACAACTCGTTGGCCTGGCCCGCAAAGAGGATGTTTGGTGGCGTCCCGATCAGCGTTGCGACGCCGCCCACGGAGGCACCGTAGGCGATACACAGCATCAGCGCTACGCCGAACGAGAAGTTACCCTGACTGGTGTCGATGTCGAGTCCAGTCTCATCGATCAGGTCAGCGGTCTGGTAGATGACCGCCAGCGCGATCGGCACCATCATCATCACAGTCGCGCTGTTCGAGACCCACATCGAGAGAAACGCCGTCGCGATCATGAACCCGAGAATAAGCCTCGAGGGTTCCGTGCCGACAGCTTTGATGGTTCGCAGGGCGATCCGTCGGTGCAGCCCCCACCGCTGCATCGCCATCGCAAGGAAGAAACCACCCATAAAGAGAAAGATCAGTGGATCGGCGTACGACGGTGTGGTGTCTTCGGCTGGCAACGCCCCGGTCAGTGGAAACAACGGAATCGGCAGTAGCGACGTTGCAGGGATCGGAATCGCCTCGGACATCCACCAGACGGCCACCCAGGCGGTGACTGCGGCGACTGCCTGACCTTCCGGCGTGAGTCCCTCCGGCGTCGGCGAAAGGTAGATCAGTGCGAACAGCAGCGGCCCGAGCACGAAGCCGATTTTCTGTCGAAGTCCGTATGTCCCGCCACCGACGTCGAACGGATTTCCATCGTCGCCCCGGTCACCGTTGTTGCCGCCGTCTGGATCCGACCCGTTGCCGTCTCCCGAGTTTCGGCCACCATCCGCGAACGCCTTCTCGGCGAGTTGTTTTTCCTCGTCGGTCACGCCGTCCATGTCTCGGACGATAGCCGGCCCGTCAAGGCGGAGGTACGCTTTCGTCTGAGCGTTGAGTCGCCACAGATAGTTCCAGATCTTTTGAATAAACGTTTGACCTGTTTCCCGGGAGATATCCACCATTATTCCGTTCATTCCTGCCAAAGTGTATAAACAGTACCGATAGTGGCCTTTCGAAAGGGAACGCTACATATCTATCGAGCCAGCCTCATCGGCGATAAACATTAGATTAGTTTCATGTATGACGGTCGCTCGAGAGCGGATGTGTTTACACTCATCACGGCCTACCTCGAGGTATGCCACTATTACAGTTCGATACGACGCTATCCCTGTCGGCCGAAGAAAAAGCGTCGCTCGCAGACCGGGTAACCGACTCCTACACGACCGAGATGGCGACGACCGCGGGCCATGTCGCAGTGACGATTCGCGAGCGTGAGCCGAGCGACCTCTATCTCGGGCGCGCTGTCGACGGGCCACTCGTCTTTCTCGACGCCGAGATTCGACGCGGCCGGTCGGTCGACCGAAAGCGCGCGTTCGCTCTCGAGACGTTCGCGTATCTCGGCGAGACGTTCGATGTTCCCGACGAGAACATGAAGGTCGTGTTCACCGACCACCCCGGCGAGTCGATGATGGGTGTCGACCGTGTCGGCGGCGAGTGGGACGAGGAGTGAGCCGACGCCACAGACGGCGGACCAATCCAAACTGAATGAGCCCCTGCGTCCCGGAACGTGTCTCCGCCTTCGGGACTGTAAAGCGCTCGCTCGAGGAACCTCGCGGTAGTCGATGGATCAGTCCTACTGGCGGACAGTTTCGCTCGTCACGCTGTGGCAAGTCTCGGCGAGCATCTGTTACTACACGGTGTTTGCGGCGACGCCGTTTTTCCGCGACGAGTTCGGCCTCTCGCGGTTTTCGGTGGGCTTTGTCGTGACGGCGCTGACGCTTGGCTATGCGGTCTGGCTGTTGCCTATCGGCGCGCTGATTGACCGCTTTGGGGAGGGACGCACGCTCATCATTGGCTTGGTTGGACTCTCGGCCGGTGCCGCGATGGTCGCAGGTGCGCCGACCTATGCGCTCTTGCTTGCGGCGGCCTTCTTCCTCGGATCGATGTACGCGACGGCGATTCCGGGGACGAACAAGGCGATCTACGACAACATTGCCGCGGGGCGTCAGAATTTCGCGATGGGGATCAAACAGGTCGGTGTCACCGCCGGCAGCGGCATCAGTTCGTTGCTCGTAACCGGTCTCGCAGGAATCCTCTTCTGGCAAGCGGGCTTCCTGATCGCTGCCGGTGTCGGCATCGTCGTCGCCGTTATCTTCGCATTCTTCTACAGCGGCTACAGCGACGGTGGAACCGCAGAGTATCCCGACTTCGGAACGCTCGCACACAACCGCCCATACCGCGTGCTCGTCGTCGCGGGCTTTTTCCTCGGCGCAGCGCTGTTCACCACGACCGGCTACACCGTTCTCTATGTCGAAGAAGAGATCGGTACCTCGGTCGTCTTTGCCGGCGTCGTCCTCGCGCTCGTCCAACTGTTCGGTAGCTTCGGCCGGATCATCACCGGATGGCTGAGCGACACCCTCCCCGGCGAACCGGACACCCGAATTGGCGCTATTCTGATCGTCCAAGCCGTCGTCGGCGCTGGGATGTTCGTCGTCGTCGCGACGACCGACAGTCCGTGGAGTGCCGTCGTCGCCTTCTCGGCGCTCGGTTTTTTTGTCCTCGGAAACACCGGCGTCTACTACTCCTACATGGCGACGCTCGTCACCGCCGACGAGATGGGCGGCGCGACCGCCGCCGGCCAACTCGCGCTCGTCGTTGGTTCAGTCGTCGCCCCGCCTGCCTTTGGCTACCTCGCAGACACCGTCGGTTACCAGAGCTCGTGGTGGCTACTCGCTGCCGGAACCCTCGTCGCTGCTGCGCTCTTAGTCTACGCGATCCGCCTCGAGCCGCCCGTAGATGAGCCGGCAATGCAGGAGTAAGGGGCTATGTCAGCCCGTTATCCGCAGAATACAGAGAATTGCTTTATGTGTCGGCACCTAATCGAAGTGTATGTACCGCATCTTACTGCCGGTCGATAGAAGCGAGTCACGAGCACGCACACAGGCCGACGCAGTCCTCGAGATGCCGGCCGCTTCGGACGACCTCGCCGTCGATGTCGTTCACGTCCACGACGAGGTATCGACGTCGAACGCGGAGTGGGCTGCTGGCGGCAGCTTCGCCGAAACCTATGCCGAAGAGATGGCCGAGCACGTCCGCAACGCCGACCGAATCCCATCGTCGGTCGAAGTCGCAGTTGAGCGCCTCGAGTCGAGCGACCTCGAGTACGCAGTCCACGAACGAAGCGGGGGTCCGGCCGAGGCGATTCTCGAACTCGCAGACGAACTCGACGCGAACGCGATCGTTCTCGGCGTTGGCAGTCGCTCTCCAGTCGGGAAGGTGTTGTTCGGCAGCGTCGTACAAGCAGTGATTCTCGATAGCGACCGGCCGGTAATGACCGTCCCGGTGGACGTCAACTAATCCGGTCAGTCGAGTTATCGGAGGCAGGCCGCGACGACCGCGAGCATCTCCTCGCCACGAACTTCGTCGGCAAACAGCGGCACGCGTTGGACGTCCGTTCCGCGGAACAGCTCTTGTGCCTCCGCGAGCGCACTCTGTTGGACATCCCAGCGCCGTTGACAGAACTCACAGTCGTCTAAGTTCGGCTCGAGGAACTGCTCTGATCCCTGGACGTCGCCAGTCACGTCCGAGAGTGGTTCCATGACGCGGTTGACGACGAGCGTCCCGACTGGAATACCGAACTCGTCAAGCTGCGCTCGCAGGCGCTTTGACTCGAAGACGCTCATTTCCTCGGGCACCATGACGATCCGAAAGTCCGTCCGCGCGGGATCACGAAGCGCCGCTCGCAAGCGCTCGATGCGCTCTTGTAGTTCGTCCAAATCCTCGAGGTCGTCCGGCTCCGGCGGTTCCTGCCCGCCGAACATGCCTTTCATGCCTTCGAACATGCCGCTGATCCGCTTGCGGAATGTGATGATCTTCCCCATCATCGAGTCCATCAGTTCCGGCAACTCGAGCAGTCGCAGGGTATGACCCGTTGGTGCGGTGTCGACGATGACGCGCTCAAAGCGTGGGTCGTCCATGTACTCGAGAAGGAGTTGCATCGCGGCGGCTTCGTCCGCGCCGGGCATCGAGCCGCCGAAGATGGCGTCCATCGGGGAGTCGCCGCCGAGCATCTCACCGAGACCGCCGAGGTCGCCCAGTGGCCCCTCACTGGCCCCGTCAGGTCCCATTCCGAATCCGCCCGCAGCGTCGGCGTCCGGACCGGCGTCCGGACCATCGCCACCAGCCGACCCACCAAGGAATGCCTGGCCGCGCTCCATGGCGGCTTCGGGGTCGATCTCGGCTGCGTAGAGGGGGACGTCCTCGCGGATTCGGCCGGGTTCGGCAGGAATCGCCGTTTCGAACGTGTCGGACAGCGAGTGGGCGGGATCCGTCGAGACGACAAGCGTGCTCGTCCCTGCGCGGGCGCTATCGAGTGCTGTCGCGGCCGCCATCGTCGTCTTGCCGACGCCGCCTTTTCCGCCGTAGAGGACGTACTCGGGGCCGTCGATCGGTCCGTCGGAGGGCTCGACGTCGATGGTCTCACGGTCGTGATCCGGCTCCGAAACGGAGTCCGTTGGCGTGACCTCGATTGTGTTATCGCCGCCGTCGCCTGTCGCCCGTCCGTGCTCCTGCTCGTCTTCGTCGACCGGTTCGACATCGAGTCCGCTCATAGCACGCTCTTTTCCGAGCGGACACGAGTATTCGTCGGTCTCTCGCTGGCTGCTCGTCCGTCACCCGAAATACTGCGCCAATCGATCCGCTGCGTCCTCAACGCGCGGCGTGACGAGCGCAAAGCGCAGCCAGTCCGCCCGCGAGTCGCCGAACGCCTCGCCGGGCATCCCCGCGACGCCCGCCTCGTCGACCAGTTGAAAGACGTTCTCGAGCGTGCCCGGATAGCCCTCGAACCGCGCCATGACGTAGAACGCGCCGTCTGGGCGGGTGTACTCCGCGCCCGCGTCCTCGAGTGCGTCAGTAAAGGTGTCGACGCGCTCGCCCAGGAGTTCGCGGTTTGCCTCGTAGTAGGCGGGATCGGTCTCTTGGAGCGCCTGGAAGACGGCGTACTGGGCGGGTCGGCTCCCGGCGACGTTGACCAGCATGTGTCGGCTCTTTGCGGCCTCGACCAGTTCCGGTGGGAAGACGGCGTAGCCAACGCGAAAGCCGGTGATCGAGAGTGATTTCGAGAAGGCGTTCGTCACGATGCGATTGTCGGAGTCGATTGCAAGCGCGCTCGCAAACTGTCCCGAGAGGTCGTAGTGGTCGTAGACCTCGTCACTAACGAGAATCGCGTCGTATGCTTCGGCGATGGCGACGAGTTCCCGCATCGTGTCTTCGGGATACACCGCACCGGTCGGGTTGTTCGGCGTGTTGACGACGATTGCGCCTGTCTGCTCGCTCGCGGCCTCGCGAACGGCGTCCGGATCGATCTGACCCGCATCGTCCGTTGCGACGAAACACTGTGTCCCGCCGAGCATCGTCGTCTTGCCCGGATAGTAGGGATAGACCGGGTCAGTCAGAATAACCTCGTCGCCGCGGTTGCGCTCGAGCGCGCGAGCCATCGCAAGGTAGTTCGCCTCGCCCGCGCCGTTGGTGACGACGACCTGTTCCACATCGACGCCACGGCGGGCAGCGATTTCCTCGCGTAACTCGCGAAGTCCCTCGCTTGGCGGGTACTGAAACGCTGCCGACTCGAGGTCGGCGTACTCGTGTAATCCCTCGCGAAGTGCGTCGGGTGGCTCCCAGTCGGGATTTCCGCTGACCATGTCGATCACGTCACGCTCTGCCCGTGAGGCGTACTGCATAACCCGAAAGAAAAGTGGCGTCTCGTACTCCATGCGTGGGCTATTGGGGCCCTCGACCGTGGGTTTTTCTCTTGCGACTCAACGGTCAGGAGTCTCCATCGTGCTCGGCGCTGTCAGAACGTGGTGTCTCACTCGAGTCAGCGTTGTCGCCGCCGTCGCCATCGTCGCTCCCAGCAGTGGGTAACGATTCAGTGCCTGGAGAGGGAACAGGTTCGGTTGGACCGTCGAGCAGGGACAGGGCAATTCGCCCGGTCAACGCGGCGAGTGCGTTCACCAGGTGGAAACAGACGAGCAGCAAGACAACACCGAGGACAACGGCAAGCCCGAGTTCTGGAACAGTATCGATGGCCCACGTAATCGGCTGGTCGTTGACCGTCACGAATTCCGTCTCGGTAGGGTAGTGCACTGGCGACTGCACCAGCGACAGGGCCGTCGCGAACAGGAACAGGCCGATAAACGACACGAATCCCAGGCCGATTTTGAGAAACAAAAATCCGAGTCCGCGCCAGGTCGACCCCGCGACAAGATAGCGCCGAAGACTCGAGACGAACCCATCGCCGTCCCCTCGTTGGACGTCATTTGGTGCCTCGAGGTCGACAGCGAGCAAGGCGTTCGCGAGCGCGCGCTCGAACGCGGCAAGGAGTCGGCTGCTGAGGATCGTTGCGATGACAATCGGAATTCCGACGATGAACAGTATGAGAAACGTGCCAAAGACGAGTCCGAACATGAAGACTGCCGAGTACGCAAACGCCAGCGGAATCGCCAGAAACAGGTACACTAGATTTGTGTACGTCTGCTTGGCGGTGACGACGCCGAGTAGCGAACTGCCGCGCCAACGACTGTCTCGAGTCGCGTGTTCTGACGATTCCATCGTAGGTGACAGTTCACAAGCGCGTATGAAAGCGGTTGGGTTCAGTTCAAGAGCGAGAAACAGCCGGCAAAATCGAGCAGATTGGGTCGCCTCGAGGTCGTTATCTGCCGTCAGTACGTCGCGTCGATGATCGTCTCGTCCAGATCGTCGAACTGCGAGAGATACTCGAGTCGGTCTGAACGAAGGTCGGCGGCGGCGTCCTCGTAGTCCTCGACGTGGTCGGGGACGTAGAACTCCTCGATGTCGATTCCCGGTACCGTTTCGGGAATCGTCAAGCCGGTCTGGTCGTCATCGCTCCACTCGACCGTGCCGCGGGCGAGTTCAGTCAGAATCGTCACCGATTCGGTGACGCCGATATCGGCCGACTTGTCGCCCAGATAGCCCGTGTTGATGATGTAACAGTCGACGTCGAGTTCGGCGATCAGGTCGCGGAACAGGTTTCCTTCCTCACCTTCGGAGCCGATGATGAACGGGTTCGTCCCGACGACGCGGATGGATTCACCGGCACGCGATGGATCGCCTGCGCTGGTCTCGATGGACTCGCCGAGCATGAACGCGACGGCGGCTTCTTCCTCGTTGAGCTTCGCAACCGGCGGCATGAGCGGATTCCGGGTGATAAAGAAGACCTGATCCATCCGCTCTAAGTCGATGTCGTCATCTGCGCTCTCGAGTTCGTCGCGACGGACAACTGCGCGTGAGTTCGAGGTGTATCGATCCGCATCGAAGTCGACGGTGCCGTCGTCGTCGACAGCGACGTTCTCGAGGACGGCAGATTCGGCGGTTGCAGCGTCGTAGAGTTCCGGCTGTTCGTCCTCGTCGAGGCCGATCGTTTTGATGAACAGCCCCTCGCCTTCGCTGCCGGCGACGGAGCCATCCGGCAGGAGGCCACAGACGTCATCTTGCAGCATGACGGCCTCTTCTTCGCCCTCGAGCCAGCAGCCGTGGGAGGTCAGTGTCGACTTGCCGGTCGCGGACAGGCCCATGAAGACCTGGCCGACGGTCTCGAGGTCATCGTCATCGGTTCGGACGCGAACGCGCTTGCTGCCGGCGTGGAGTCCGAGTCCGCCGCGCTGTTTCACGCGGAACATGAACAGGCGCAGGAACGACTTTTTGGCCTCTCCGAGGTAGTCGCTGCCGAGTGCAGCGGTAAAGCCCTCCTCGGGCAGGACGCGAATTGCGGTTTGGTCGTAGTCGGGGTCGTGAACAGTTACGAGGTCGGGCTCAGACTCGTCGGTCGGCTCGAAGAGGGTCGCCCACGCGAGTGCGATGCGGGCGTGCTCGACCGGCACAAAGAGACGGCAGCAAAACGATGCGTCGGGGTGGCGTCCCATCTGGCGGTCGACACAGATCATCTCGCGTTCGGTTGCGCGCTCGACGGCATCGGTAAGCAGCGCGTAGTCGTCTGCGCCGAACTCGTGATCGACCGCATTCTTCGTCTTATCGGAACTGCGCGAACGAAACTCGCTGACGTAGGACGGTGATCCAAACTCCGTCGTCGTCTCAGCATGCGCCGCGAGGTCACGAAGGTCCTCGAGCGACGGATTGTAGCGCACGTTCGACGCAGTGTTCGGATCTGGAAGGCCCCGTCTGACCGGCGGGCGCTTCGTCCCGGTTTCGGACATGTGATAGAAGAGTTACCATCGTCACAGATAAAGATTGAGGTTCCGAATCTCTGCGTGAGAGGCGCTCTCGTGACGTATGACACGGACTTACACATTGTACGTAATCGAGTTTATAGAGAACACCAGCCACATTTGAGACAATTACTATGGCTGTAGATAATGCCCTCGTTCCGAGGCGTATTGGAGTGAGAAAAAGCTATTTTCGCTCAATAGCCACGAAATCGGTAGTTCTGTGCCTGTGGTGGCGTTGGTCGAACGGAAAACCGATGCGCTCGCTCGAGTAGAGATGATGTCGTCATTGACTGTGGGTTAGAGTATGTTCCGCTATAGAGAACTCTGTTGTGAATTACTGGATGGCTCTTCCACTAAACAAAATCATCTTTCTTGACACTGGCTCCCGCCAATTAACAACAAACCAGTGCATACAATCGAGCATGGATGCCATCGATCTCGAGCGCTCGCGGGCCGTCGCCGACGCCCTCGCTGAAACTGACGACACGGTCGCCGTTGCTGAGTCCTGCACTGGTGGGTTGATCGGCGCGACACTGACAGCGATTCCGGGCTCGAGTGACTACTTCGAGTCCGGAGCGACGACCTACGCCTACGGTGCCAAGCGCCGCGCACTCGGTGTCAGCCGCGAATCGCTCGACGAACATGGAGCGGTCTCTGAACCCGTCGCCCTCGAGATGGCCCGCGGTGTTCGCGACACCTGCGACGTGACCTGGAGCCTTTCGACGACGGGCGTCGCCGGCCCATCCGGCGGTTCCGAGGACACCCCAGTCGGCACGGTCTACATCGGCGTCGCCTACGCCGGCCCCTGGGGCAGCGAGTCATCATATGCAACCGCCTCGCGCTACGAGTTTGACGGAGATCGCGCCGCAGTTCGCGCCAAAACCGTTTCACAGGCGCTCGAGGACCTTCTCACTGCAATTGGGAATCGGCCCTAACATCACGAGTGTGGACAGTCTCGAGAGAAAGCTATTCGGCGCTTGCCTCTCGAGTACCGCGTAATGAACAAGAAGGGACACGTTCTCAACGCGGTGTTACTGAGTATCGGGTTGGGGTATCTCCTTGAGCCGGCGGGGAATCTGGAGACGTTCGAGACGATTATCGCTATCGGCGTGCCGATCACGCTCGGGGCGATGGTGCCGGATATCGACACTGCGTTCGGCAAGCACCGGAAGACACTGCACAATCTCCCGCTGCTCGCCGGATTTGCAGTCTTTCCCGCACTCTTTGGCAACCTCGAGTGGGTCTGGGTCGGCGTGTTGACACACTACATTCTCGACGTTGCCGGCAGTAAACGCGGCATCGCCTTGTTCTATCCACTCTGGAAGAAGGAGTTTGGACTCCCCATCGGCGTCGCAGTCAGCAGCAAGCGTGCAGATCTAATGATGGTCATCGTCACGATTGCGGAACTGGTGATTGCTGCGGTGATTTTGTATCAAGTTCCGGAGTGGCTCGAGGCAGGCCAGCAGTTCATCGGCGTGTAAGAAGACGGTTTCCGAGGCGTTAGCGGCTGTTCGGTGCCCACTCCTCGCAGGCGTCCATATCGTTCATTGCCGTCTCGTGGAGCCCACAGTATGGAACCATGCCCGACGAGGACGACCGAACGTACTCGAAGTGCTGGCAGTTTCCACAGTAGCGGTCACCGGGAGAATTCGCGTTCGACCCTGTCCGGTCCGACGCGGCGCTCGAGTCAGCGTCCATAATTTCGGCATCGGAGCCACCGGCTGTCGCCGAAACGCCATTCGAGGCGCTTCGGTCGCGTGTCGCCGACCCAGCCGCGTGTGGGCCAGTTGTCGCCCCTGTGGGCTCGTCAGTACCGAGTGGCGACCTGATGTCATCAGTTTCCGTCCCGCCATCACTGGTTGCTGCGCCTGCGGCTGGCGAGGGCGACTCACTCGAGTTCGAGTGAGTCGTCTCACTGCCGTCGAACGAGAGCGTCGTTCCGTCGGTATCGGCGGCGTTCGTCTGTGTCTCGACTTCGCCATCGGGCGTGTTGCCAAAAAAGCCAATCCCGCCGAAGCCACTCGAGGGAGTCTCGGATTCCTCAACCTCGACGATGGTCTGATTGTGACGCGTGACGTTCATCTCGAGCATCCCGCCGGGATCATTGCGCGTCTTGAAGTTGACAACGGCGCTGAACAGACACCAGATGGCGGTCACGAGCCCGAGCAGGTAGACTGCAGAGACCTCGAGCGTGAGTTGATCGCTGCCGTAGCGCCAGTTTTCTGGGTAAGCATACCAGAAGAGCACGACGCCAAGCAGGCACAGGCTAGCACTGATCGCAGCGGCGGCGCGGACGCGACGACTCGCCGGTAGGACGATAAAGAGGCCGACGAGCGTCGCGGGGACGCCAATGCCGGCGAGGACGCCAGCGACCCGGACGACTGCGAAGTGGTCGCTCATTCCCCAGTCGGCTACGGACACGACGAATCCGGCGAACAGGTCCGTCGTGGCCACGAGGACGGCAACGACGGCCAGGACTGCGCCACAGACAACCAGCCCCATCCCCGCGTAGAGCCGCTGGAGGCTCACACCCCGGGCATTCCCGTCGTAGACCTCCGTCAGGCTTGTCATGGACAGCCTTTCTACCTCCCTCCACAAAACCCTACGTCAGACACATCTCGAGAATCTGAGGGTATTACCCGCCGAAGCGAAACCTTGAATCGCTGGGCTTGCAAACTGGCGCATATGAGCGACGACGAGGACGACGATCCAGCAGTGTCACTCGGTGAGCACACACCCGTCGAGGGCGCGCCACTGGCCCGCGTCAGTTCCCGACTTACCTGGCCCAAAGAAAAAAGCGAAGTCGCCCGTCTCGAGGGCGAAAGCGTAATCCGAACGCCTGCGGGTCCACAGGAACTGGCTGCGATCCTCGAGGACGTCGATGAGACGTACTTCCAGCGCCACCAGGAGTTCGAAACCCACATCCGGTCCGTTATCGGAACCGGTCCAATCCCGACTGCAGACGAGTAACACGTGGCGACGGACGGCACCCACCGAACCGTTGGCTGGCTTCGTGACCAATTCAATCGCCTCTCGTGGTTTCAGAAGTCGATACTGACCGGTGCAGTTCTGACGCTGCTGTGGATGCGCTACGTTCCCGGCGACCTCGAGACACGGGTCGTTGTCGACCTGCTGATCCTGGTCGGCGGCCCGCTCGCACTGGGACTGACCCACGGCCGTCATATTGGCTGGAACATCAATCGCGTCGCGATTCGAAATGCCGTCTTGCTCTCGATGTTCGTCCTCCCCTTCTATCTCATCGGGTCGACGCTCCCGACGATTCGCCAGTTCTATCCGATGTGGGAGACCTCAACTGCGCCCGGCGAATTCATTCCGCACGCAATCAAACTGTTCGCGATTGCGCTGGCGACTGAGACCTATTATCGTGGGTTGCTCTGTGTCGGCGTTAAAGACATTGGCTTCAAAGCGGTGCTTATCAGCCCCGTCGTCTACATGATTCACCACGCCTCGAAGCCACCCATCGAATTCCTGCTCTCGGGGCCGACCGACGTGCTCTTCGGTGCAGTAGACTACAAATCGAACTCGATTCTCCCATCCGTCATCGCCCACGGAGCCGGTCTCGTCCTCTTAGACTGGCTCGTCCTGCACGATCCGCTGTTCGATCCAACGCCTGCGTTGCAGTACCTCGAGTGGCTGCCAGTGCCGCTGTGAACTCGCGTGAGAATCACTCGAGTCGCGCGTCCGTAATTCGCAACCGCCCGCGTGTTCCTTCCCACTCGCGCTCGTACTCGAGATCCAGTCGCTGATCCATATGCGGCCCGTCAACAACTACTGTCTCGAACTCGCCGCCCTCTCCCAGAATGTGGACGCCGTATTCTTCGTTGAGGACCTCGAGGTCGGCGATTTCCTCGTGATCGAGCGTCCGCCCGAGCCAGGACTCATCGAGTCCGTGGGCGGCGGCCTGAATAATCATGATTTCGAAGCCTGCCTCGAGCATTGCATCGGCGAGGTCGCGAGGGTTTTCCTGCCACAGCGGCGCGAACAGGTCACACTCGAGGCGGTCGCACATCCCCTGAATACGACTCGTCTGATACTCGCTTTCGACAGCACCCGCCGTGACGCCGGCGATGCCGCCCTCGAGTTCGTCCTCGAGATCGACGAGTGCAGCCTCGAGTGGCTCGAGTTCGTCATCTCCCTGCACGCTCGAGTCCGGCACAGAATCGGCCTCGAGATCGCCCGGATCGACGTCGATCAGTTTGATTCCCATGCTTTCGGCGGCCAGCGAGGCGAGGTCCGTCGCTGGAACGTGATACATGTACGAATCCTCGGATGGATGCACAGTCACGAGTCGCTCGACGGACAGTCCGGCCTCGAGTGCCTGATACACGGCCCATGACGAATCTTTCCCGCCGGAGAAAAGCCCAACCCACGCGCCATCTGCGTCGCTCATACTGAGTAGTTGGGGTCGGAGAGTAAAGGGATGGCGAGTTAGGTTCCGTCCGAACTCGAGTCGTCGGTCGACTCGTCCGCTGCTGACTCCGTCTCAGGTGTTTCCGGCCCGCCATCAGTGCGACCCGATTCGGCCGTCGGCGTCGGGGTTGTCGCTGGCTCGGTTTGTTGATCGGTGGCTTCCGATGATGCACTTTCGGGGGCCGGACTCGAGCCATCCGCGGGTGCGTTCGAGTCGTCTTCATCGCCAGCGCCTGACTCCCCGTCGCTCACGGAGGCAGCGACTCGTGCCCCGATCAGACTCACGATGAGCGCGGTCACGACGTAAATCGTTAGTCGCTCGCCGCCGCCGATCTGGAAGCTATCGAGTGTGAGCGCCCCCTGTTCGATCCCTGCGAAGACAACGGGGCCGATCACGCTCTGTTGCTCGAGGAAGTATGCCGAAAACCCGCGAATTACGAGTCCAACGGCGACGACGATAAACGGCAGATTCCGAAATGAGCGACGGACAGGTTCCTCGCTGATCGCCTCATCGAGTAAGCGACCGGCGCTTGCAGTCAGCGCCGCCATCGCGAGCCACGGGACACTGTCAAAGAGAAACTGTGTCGCAGGTATGAGCACGCCGGAGGGGTCATCGAGACTCGAGACGCCGAGTGCGCCGATGAACAGCCCGACGAACGTCAATCCCGTCGCGACGACGTAGGTGACGACCGACACCTGCCCGGAGTACAGCGCTTCGCGTACCTGATGAGAAAAGCCGGTGAGGATTTCGTCGATGTTGAACCCTTTATAGAGCAAGAACAGGCCGATCACAGTCGTAATCGCGGCTGCGCCCTGTGCCGTTCCAATCTGCATCGCAAGCACCGGAAACACGAGCAGCGTCAATCCGAGCGGCACCAGCACGGTCTGGCGCAACTCCTCGTCCGCAAGAAACTGCTTCAGGAGGTAGTACGTCGATTCGATGTCTCGAGCCTGTCGGACGACGACCCGGTCGACCGAGTCGATGCGAACGCGACTCTCGACAATGGGCACCAGTCGCTCGTCTTCGGCGCTGTCGATAACGACGACCGCCGAGTCCGGGTCGTAGTCCGCCATCAGGTCGTCTACCTGCCGGGCCACCGCTCTGTCAGCCGAGACCATCGACTCACGGTCCCCGGAGACGACCGCCACGACGACATCTTCGTTTTCGTCGCGCAGGTCCTGGGCAACCCGCAGTGTCTCGAGCAGAGAATTGACGCCTGAATCCTCGGGATCTGCAAGCCCGATATCGGTTACAAGCGCGCGAACGGCCTCCCAGCCGACGATTGGTGAGCGAAGCCCGGTCTTGCGACCCACATCGTCGGTCCGGTCGAGGCACACGACCAGCGTTGTCACGAGTGTCGTTCCATGCTGTGGAACGATAAAACCACTTACTCGTTCGACCGGTTCACCGCCGGTAATCGCTTCCCGACCTCCCGGTCGGCATAACGGGTGCGATCAGGTTCGCAGTCGGAACTCTCGATCCTCGGCAAGTCCAGTCAGACCTGCCCCAAACGCGTAGGCGACCTGCTGGGCACCCGCACCAACCCGCGCCATCAGCGGCCGCTCCGGTTCGAACTCCTCGATGGCAATCTCGTCCGTCTCGAGGCGACGCTCGAGTTCGTCTTCGATATCGCGGCGGGTGCCGAGTTCGTCGACCAGCCCGAGGTCGTGTGCCGACTCGCCGAGGTAGATTCGCGCTTCGGTATCGCGGATGAACTCAGCGTCCATCTCGCGGCCTTCACTGACGCGCTCGACAAACGTCTCGTAGTAGTCGTCGATCACACCTTGGAGGTACTCGCGTTCGTCCTCTTCGAGTTCTTTCAACGGCGTGCCAGCGTCTTTGAACTCGCCGGCGGCGAATCGCTCGTAGGAGAGGCCAACTTTCTCTGCGAGGTCACTGGCGTTGACTCGTGAGCCGATCACGCCAATCGAGCCCACGATGGAGCCCTCGCGCGCCCAGAGTTCGTCACAGCCGCTTGCGATCCAGTAGCCGCCACTGGCACAGACATCCGTCGTGTACGCCACGGTCGGACCGTCAAATCGCTCGGCTGCCAGTCGAATATCGTCGCTCGGGACGACCTCGCCGCCGGGCGTGTTGAGTTTCAACAGGAGTGCGTCGACGTTTTCGTCGTCGTCCGCGCGGTCAATCTGGTCGACGATATCGTCGGCCGGCGTCGAACGCGGACTCGAGGGGAGCGGGCCGCCACCCCCATCACGCGTAATCGGCCCGTCGACAGCGACCTCGGCGACGTTGTAGCCGGGAAACAGCGACCCAGCAACGTTGCCACCAATTTTCAGGCCGAGCAACACGGCACCGAGAGCAAACAGGACACCAAACAGGTCCGTCAGCGTCGTCGGATAGTAGACGAACAGTCCAATTCCGGCCACAGCGAACACGGCAACGGCAAGCAAGACAACTGCGAGTGATCCAATACCGCTCTTACTGACCATCGCTTCCGCTAGCACCTCGATTCATGCTCGAGTCTGTGTCTGCCGCCCGGTTAACCGTTACCGTCGGCACTCGCCCGGAGTCGACTAGCAGGTGTGACGACAGCGGTCTCACTTTCGGAGTTGTGCGCCACTATAGGAACACGAAAACAGCACGATCAACAGTACTCAATAGGCGTTCGTTTCTCCTCACGACCAACGGCATCCGTCCGTCCACTCTGTCAGCCCCACTCGACGAAACGACGGCTCTCGAGTGATACTCTGGTCGGGCAAAAACACGTTCCCGAAAGAGAACGTGGGACGAATCGAAAGATCCGAGAGACGACCCTTAGAGCAGGCCAGTCTTCTGGAGCTTCATCAGGTCCTCGGTGTCGAGGGTCTCGCCCTCTTTGAACTTCTGATAAATCTCCTCGGCCTCCTCTTTGGCCGCTTCTTTCTTCTTGTCGCGAGCGGACTTGCGCTCTTGCTCTTCTTCCTTGTCCAGTTCGCGCAGACGCTTCTGGACGCGAACGAAGTCTTCGTGGTGCTGGTCGGCGGCTTCCTGGGCTTCCACGAACTTCTCGTGCATCTCGTCGGCTTCATCACGGATGTCGTCAGCCTCGCGATAGGCCTCGATCATCTGGTTGTGATGTTCCTGGGCCTTGTCCGCAAGCTCCGTCACCTTCTGGTGGTGCTGGGACGCTTCCGAGCGAACTTCTTCAGCTTCCTCGACGAGCCCTTCGAGATCCTCGTTCTGCTCGAGTTTTCCCTTGCGGTCTTCGTACTCTTCGCGCTTGGACTCGATTTTCTCGATCAGCTCTTGCTCTTCTTCGCTCGAGAGAACCTCGGTCTGCTGTTTGAACTCGAGTTGCTCAATTTCTTCCTCGAGCTTGTCGAGGTCCTGGCCCTCGTCGAGTTCCATATCCGATTTGAGCTTCTCGACTTTGTCGAAGAGCTTGTTGGCCTCGGCGTTGAGCTCGTTACGGCTCTCTTTGTGCTCTTGGACCTGCTCGTTGAGCTCGTCGCGCTGCTCGCGGTGTTCCTGGGCCTCGTCGACCTTCTCGCGCGTTTTGGCGTTCAGATCGTCGCGGCTGGAGGCGCGCTCGGAGGCCATCTGGTTGAGATCGTTTCGCCGATCTCGGAGCTGGCCTGCCATCTTGATAAGCTCGCCTTTCGATTTGTTTGCTAGGTCGTCCTCTGTCAGTTCGATGTTTTTCGATTCGTCTACCATGTGTTAGTCAAACCTCTGTGCCATACCCGCACCGGGGTGACAGGATGCTGTCGTGGCTCCTGTAGAGAGCAACTGCTCACGACTTGCGAAACCTGGTGAATAAGATTTCCTGTCATTGATCGTCGAGCGATACGCGCCCCGATGGCGTTCTGGTACCGATAGCTACTGTCGCCTATAATTTAAATGTACCGGTCCTTCAAACCGTGAAAACCGTTAGCAGGGACCCTGTTTGAGCCTGTTGGACACTCACATGGTTCGGGACTGCATATATAAAGACAGCCGCTGGTACTGATCGGAATCGAGTGCACGTTCGTAGAGTTCTCTGCGCATTCGTCGTGTCGGAAACGTGAGCGGGCCGACTGTGTCGTCCCCCTTTGACTCTCCGTTGCCCGCTTGCGTTAGAAGAGGTTCTCGAGGCGGTCGTCAGTCAGCGCTTCAGCGCGATCGACGTCCGTCTCCTCGGCTTGCTGGGCCTCGCGTGCGCGTTCCATAAATCGCTCGAGGCGCTCGGAGCGTTCGGCTCCGCCGAGTAAGACCAGTGCGCCGAGGCGGTCGCTTTCGAGCGGGAAGTCTCCGCCACGGACCTGCATGCTCTCAGTCTCGTCCTCGAGCCAGCGCCGGGCTTTCTCGACGCCTTTGCGTGGAATCGCTTCGGGTCTACCGGCGATAACAAGCAGTGCGGAATCGGCCTGCGTCGCGTCGGGCAGGCTGGTTCCCGTCAGGAGTGCCTGCCGGGCAACGGTCATCGTCGTCCGGAGATTGTCGCTTGCATCCTCAGCGGCGACCTCGCTCGCGTAGCCAAGCACAGAGATCCCGCCCGAACGCAAGGTATTGATAACCTCGCTCGAGTCGACGACGCTTTCGCCGACGCCGTCGACGGCTTCGCCGGAGGCAAACAGTAGGCCGACGCGCTGGGCGATTTTGCCGTTGATCCGGTCGAACGCGCCATCGATACTTTCACCCTGTTCGTGCCAGGAGTCGTTGTCGATCAACAGCGTCGAGTCGGCCTCGCGTGCGAGTGTTTTTAACGACCGGCCCGCGTTCGCCTGGTACAGCGAGCCTTCGTTCTGGCCGGGCAAGACGCCGAGTGCGTAGACCGGGATATCGTAAATTTGCTGTAAGTTGTGTACGAGGACCGGTGCACCGCCGCTTCCTGTCCCTCCACCGAGGCCGGCAACGACGAAAATCGCGTCGGCACGCGAGGTGATTCGTCCATCGAGTCCGCCGAGGACTTCCTGGATATCTGACTGCATGACCTCGGCACCCAGTTCATTGTCCCCACCGACCCCGTGTCCATTGACACGGTCTGCACCGATCAGTTGGGTATCGACGAACTCGAGCGATTGGAGGTCAGGTTCCGCGGAGTTGACGGCCAGGGCACCTTGAACGGCGTCGTAACCCATGTTCGCGTCGAATTGGGCAAGCCGTTCGGTTACCTTCCCACCGGCCTGACCGACTCCGATCAGGGCAACCTTCATACACTCCCGCTAGGAGCGAAACTAGTTGAACGTTGCGATGAATGTATTGACCAGTTACACGTCACCGAGAAGGTGCCGTGCCTCGAAACCGTGCGGCCGGAGTCGATCACCGCGACGGAAACGTCTAACTATATCTATTGTGAACACGCACCCATGTCACTCCAAGTCGGTGTTCTCGGCTACCGGTTCATGGGTAAGGCACACGCAAACGCTATGGCGCGACTGCCAATGTTCTTCCCGGACGCGCCCGAGATCGAACGCAGCGTGTTGATCGGCCGCGACGAAGATGCGCTGAACGACGCTGCAGACCAGCTCGGCTTCGAACGCACCGCAACCGATTGGGAGGACGTCGTCGACGAGGTCGACGTCTTTTACAACCTCGGCCCGAACTTCGTCCACGCCGAGCCCTCGATTGCCGCCCTTGAGGCCGGCACACCCGTTTTCTGTGAGAAACCACTCGCACCGACACTCGAGGCGGCCGAGGAGATGGCCGACGCCGCCCGTCACGCCGGCTCGGACGTGCCCGCCGGCTGTGCCTTTAATTATCGGTTCGTTCCCGCCATCCAGTACGCGAAAGGGCTGCTCGAGGCGGGCGAACTCGGTGAGATTCACCACGTTCGCGGCCAGTATCTGCAGGATTGGCTGATCGACCCCGACGCGCCGTGGTCGTGGCGCAACGACGAGGAGATGGCCGGGTCAGGCTCGCTCGGCGACCTTGGCGCACACACCATCGACCTGATCCGATTCCTCGTCGGCGACGACGACCTCGCGGGCGATATCGACCGACTCAGCGGTCACCTCCAGACGTTCGTCGACGAACGCCCCGTTCCCGGCGCAGAGGGCAGCGCACTCGATAGCGCTGGCGGTGACTCAACCGAAACCAAACCCGTCACCGTCGACGACGCCTATTCGGCCCAACTCGAGTTCGAAAACGGCGCAATGGGCGTTCTCGAGGCCTCGCGCTTTGCGAACGGCCACAAGAACGACCACTCCATCGAGATTCATGGCTCGAAGGGCAGCCTGAAGTTCTCACTCGAGCGCCTGAACGAACTCGAGGTCCTGCGCGAAGACAGTCGCGGCTACGAGACGATTCTCGTTACTGACGAGAGTGACCCCTATGTCGAGCACTGGTGGCCACCGGGCCACGTCATCGGCTGGGAACACACGTTCGTCCACGAGAACTACGAATTCCTCTCCGCTGTCGAGAACGGGGACGAATTCAACCCAAGCTTCGAGGATGGATTAGCCGTCCAGCGCGTCCTGAGCGCCATCGGGGACAGCGACGAACGCGGCGAGTGGGTCACGCTCGAGTAACAACTGCGTCGTTGAGGGTCGATTTTCGATTTCTGATTGAGCCAGCTACCGCGGCGGTCGCGCGACGCGAGTCTCACGCGAAACGGCATCGACGTGGACGTGGACGCGCTCGTCTCCGAGGTCAAACGGGACGATCCAGGAGGCACTGGTCCGATGAGGTTGCTCCGAGAGCGGTGCCTCGCGGTCGTGATCCTCGGCCGCGAGCGCGTCGCGGGCGAGTCGTTCGGCCTCATCGGCGTCCTCAATGCGGAGGTCTTCGGTCAGGCGAACAGTGACGACCGGCGTGTCGGACATGCGGACGACGCGTTCGGTGACGCTGCCCATCAGGACGCGGTCGATGCCAGTCCGACCCTGCGTTCCCATGACGACCATCTCGATGTCGTGGGCGTCGATATACGCGAGAATCTCTTCGTGGGGAACGCCATGCTCGACCGCCGTGACGACGTCGACGCCTGCGGCTTCGGCCTCGAGTTGGACGCGTTCGACCGCCCGATAGGCGGCTGGCGTGGCCTCTTCGGCCTCGAGCGTGCCGAGTGGTCCTTCAGGGACAATCGAGAGTGCATGAACCGTGGCATCGAACTGCTCGGCGATGGCCAGTCCGTGTTCGATTGAGCGCCGCGTCCCATCGCTCCCGTCCGTCGGAATCAGCACGTCCTGATACATGTACCCATACTTCGGACTCGAGGCTCATAAACTCGCAGCCAGAATCGGGTGCCTGCGGGCTGGTGTCCTTATACTACTGGACAAAACGAGTTACAGATTTTCGACCGAACTGGTGGTCGGAACTCTGTACTGACTTTTGTCCGGTAATATCACGCTGTCGCGAAATTGGCTGGGGTGATGGGTGATCCACAGAACGGACAGCCGCTCTCGAGCGTCGCCACACGTTCCGGGCGCTCGAGGGTGAGTTGGGAGACACACTCCGGACAGCGGAATTGGTAGGAACTCATAACAGCTACTAGTAGACTCCACTCGGGGATAGCCCTATAACCACGATATCAGGGCTGTTTACATACTCCCCGTAATTGGCGCTTCGGAGACGGAATGATTTATACAGAGTCGCCCTGACCCGCAGGTATGGAGGTTCACCACACGGCAGTTCGCGTCTCAGATCTCGAGGCAACGAAAGCGTTCTACGAAGACGGTCTCGGCCTCGAGTTCTCGAAGGAGTTTACGACCGGCGACGGCGTCCGCAACTACTACGTCACCGGCGACAACCTCGAGACGGAGATTCAGTTCGCTTACGACCCAGAGAGCGACGACGAGATCGAACCTGGCGGCATCGTTCACCTCGCGCTCCTCGTCGACGACGTCTCGGAAACGCTCGAGACACTCACCGAACGAACCGACTGTGAGGTGCTTCGCGGTCCGATCACCGTCGATGCGGTCGACGCTCGCGCGGTCTTTGTCGAAGATCCCGACGGCTACGAAGTCGAGATTTTCGCACACCTCGAGGAATAGCGGCCGCTCGTGCGGCCGGCGGGTATCGGTTTTATTCGTCGCTGCTCCGGACGAACGTCACGGGACACGGCGACGAGAGCAACACTTCCTGTGCGGTCGAGCCGAAGACGGCCTTGCCGGTCGGCGAGCGTTTACGGCCACCGACGACGACGCGGTCGGTGTCGGCCTCGCTCGCCAAATCGACGATTGTTGAGCCGTGTTCGCCGACGGCACCGCGGGTCTCGTACTCGATATCGTACTCGTCGAGTGATGCCTTCAGGTCGCGAATTGTCGAATGTCGGGCTGCGACCTCGTCGGGATCAATCTCGTCGACTTCGGTATCAAACTCGAGGCGCTCGAGCACTTCGTCATACTCGCTGTCGGTAAAGACGTGTGCAAGGACGACGGTCGCATCGGCTGGCGCAGCAACTTCAATAACAGCCTCTGCGAGATCATCGATTCGGTCAGCATCGCCCGGTCCAACGGCCAGCAGTACACTTTCCAGCGTCATGGCAGTGCGTTTCTCGCCCACTGACGTAAATCCATGTGTCTCGGTCACACTGTTCCAGACCTTTTTGCACGCGCTCAGCAAGTCATCGGTATGGACGGACCGGACCTCACCAATCGAACAGTGCTCGTCACAGGAAGCGCCCGCGGCGTTGGGCGCGAACTCTTGCTTGCGACAGCCGACTGTGGCGCGAACACGGCCGTACACTACCACTCGAGCGCCGACGCCGCCCGTGAAGTCGCTTCCGAAGCCCGTGACCGCGGTGCAGGCGAGGCGATGACAGTCCAGGCAGATGTTACGACACCTGAAAGCGTCAACGGCCTATTCGCTGCCGTCGAATCCGAACTCGGCCCCGTCGACGTGCTCGTGAACAACGTCGGCGATTTCGCGCCGGCCCACTGGGAAGACATCGAGTTTGACACGTGGAACCGCGTCCTCGAGACGAATCTCAATGGGACGTATCTGTGCAGCAAGCGGGCACTGCAGAACATGCGTGGAGGTGACGGCGCGAACGACGGCGCAAACGGGGACAACTACGCCCGAATCGTCAACATCGGCTACGCCTCGAGCGAGAAAGGCCTCGTTAGCCCGACAAACTTCCCCTACTTCGTCGCGAAAGCGGGCGTCCTGATGTTTACGCGGATGCTCGCCGCGGATACGCAGGACGACGGAATCACTGTCAACGCCATCTCGCCGTACGTGGTCGAGAACTCCGACGAATTCCCCGCGGAACTGCCTCGAGACCGGCCCGCAAGTTTCGAGGACTTGATTCAGCCGCTGTATTTTTTCCTCGATCCCGAGGCGGGATACATCAGTGGCGAAAATATCGAAGTCGACGGCGGTTGGCTGCCTGAGACGGTCTGAGTACTCGAGTCGTAGCGTATCGCCGCGGCAGTTTTTCGACCAGATTTTGCGAGGACTAGTGAGAGTTATTCGGCCTCGAGCGAGACGACATCGGCATCCGCCGGCCCGCTCCCATCGAATTCGGCGACGTACGCGTCGAGTTGGTCGGGATCGTCCGCACCCGGCAGTGTTCGCTCGGCTGTGCGACAGGGTTCCTCGACGCCGAGTTGGTCGCTGACCAGATCTGCCGTCGCCTCGGCCATCGCGCGGTAGGTGGTCAGTTTGCCGCCGACAATCGAGGCCATGTTCGCGACGCGCTCGTCATCGTCTGCATGCTCGAGCAGGAAGAATCCGCGCGAGATGCCGCGTGACTGGCGAGTGGCTTCGTCCGGTGCGTACAGTGGGCGGACGCCCCACCACGTTCGGATTTCGTCGGCGTCGGTGACCGGCGGCAGCATTTCGGCGCACTCCTTGCGGACGCGCTCGAGTTCCCACTCCGCCGTATCGTACTCGTCGGGATCGTCCACGTCGATGCTCGTCGTCCCAAGGACGACCTCATCCGTGTGCGGGAGGATAATATCGCCGTCGTCGGGGTCACGACACCGATTGAGAACTGGCTCGAGGCCGTCGTACGCGACAGAGACCATCACGCCTCGATTTGGTTGCATGTCCACGTCCGCGCCCGCCATCGCAGCGACGCGGCCAGCCCACGCGCCAGCGGCGTTGACGACGAACTGCGGTTCGATAGTCTCTGCAACGTCTCCGCCGAGGTCGACCGCAGCGATCCGGTCATCCTCGAGCGTCATGTCTTCGACCGGTGCGTGCGTGAGCACTCGTGCGCCGTGTTCTCGAGCATCTGCGGCGTTCGCGGCGACCAGTCGCGACGGATAGACGACGCCATCCGGCACCTCGAGTGCGCGCGTGACTGTCGACGAGAGATCGGGCACTCGCTCGCGGGCTTGCTCGCCCGTCAGTTCCGTCGTCGGAATGCCGATCTCCTCGCAGGCATCGCGCTTGGTGTCGAAATAGTCTGGGTCGTCGTCCTCGAGTTCGACGAACAGACCGCCGGTGTCGCGGACGCACGCGCCAGCAATCTCACCGAAAGTCTGGCGTTCGCGAAGACACTCTTCGGCACCCGGTCGGTCGCTTTCGGCATACCGCGCGCCGCTATGACAGAGGCCGTGCGAGCGACTCGAGGTCCCTGCGGCAAGTCCCCCACTGTCGACGAGGGTGACGTCGAGGCCGCGCAGTGCGAGGTCACGTGCGGTTCCGGCACCCGTCGCCCCGCCGCCGATAACGAGGACATCCGTCTGAATCACCATACGGGAGCCAGGGCCTCGAGCGAAAAACGTCTGTCCCCAAACGCAGGGCGGAGAGCCAACGGCTGGAGTCGTCGGCCGTGAGAGAATCGAACCTGAACAGATATCCGTCCGGACGCAAACGACTCCGTATGAACGAGCCTGGCATCCAGTCGCTGATGGACCAGGAAACGCTCGATGACCGCGTCCGCGCCGGCGAGACGCCCTCGTGGGTCGCCGCTCACTGGCACTCCTTTCAGGATGGGTTGCTCGGCCAGCGAAACGAGACGCCGTTTCCCTGCTTTTTCGGCGCTGAATCGGTTCACCAGGGCGAACCACTGTATACTGCCGTCCCGTCGATGAGCGACGCCGACGCGCTCGTCTCGCTTCGTGACACCATCCTCGAGTATCTCGAGGTCTATCGCGACCACGCCGAGCGCGCCTCGCTGGTCACCTTCTTCAAACCGCCCGCGGAGCCGCTGTCGGAACAGGCGTATCACGACGCGCTGTGGCACATCCTTCAGACGCTGCACGTCCACGACACCGAGCCGTGGCCAGCGGATATCCCGACCAACCCCGATGACTCGCGCTGGGAGTTCTGTCTCGGCGGCGAACCCATGTTTCCGACCTGTCGCGCACCGTTTTACGACGACCGGAAGAGTCGCTACTGTCCGATTGGCCTCGAGATCACGTTCCAGCCGCGGACGCTGTTCGAGTCGCTGTCGGTGACGGCCGACACGGACGCCGGCCAGCACGCACGCGATGTGATTCAAGAGCGCCTCGCCGAGTACGACGGCGTTTGTCCCCACGCCGATCTGGGTGACTGGGGCGTCGAGGGTGACCGCGAGTGGATTCAGTACATGCTTTCGGCGGACGAGACGCAAGCCCCCGAAACATGTCCGATCACGGTCACGCGCGAGCATCCAAAGCCGGCGGCGCGATTGTCATGACAGGGACATCCGGACCGCTCGAGTCGCTATCGGACGACGCAGTCTTGGTCCTGATTGACCTCCAGCAAGGCTTCGACGAGTCTGTCTGGGGGACGCGAAACAATCCCGATGCTGAAGCGCGGGCCGAATCGCTGCTCACACGCTGGCGCGAAACGGATCTGCCCATCGTCCACGTTCGCCACGACTCGAGCGAGGCCGACTCGCCGCTTCGAGGCGACCAGCCGGGATTTGCGTTCAAACCCGAAACAGCGCCACTCGAGGGCGAGGCGACGTTCGTCAAGTCGGTCAACGCTGCCTTCATCGGTACCGGCCTCGAGGACTGGCTTCGAGAGCGAGACCTCGAGACGCTCGTCATTGTGGGCCTGACGACTGACCATTGCATCTCGACGAGTACGCGGCTGGCGGAGAATCTGGGCTTTTCGCCGATTGTGGTTGCTGATGCCACGGCGACGTTCGACCGGACGTTCGACGGGGAAGAGTTCGACGCGGAGACGATACACCGAAGCGCACTCGCACAGCTCGAGGGAGAGTTCGCACAAATCGTTCGAACCGACGCGCTCCTCGAGTCAGTATAGTCCAGCGCGCCGTTGCAGGATATCTGCGAGTTGCAGCTCCTCTCGAGCAAACTTTTTGAGAAGCGGCAGGTCATCGCGGTGCAGCAGTTTGGTGATCGCGAACGGATTGCCTTTGTTCGCTTTCGCGAGCGTGTCGTCGTCGAGTCGGCTGAGATCAGCCATGAACTGGTCATATCGCTCATCCGAGGCGAGATAGAGCAGTTTCGTCATCAGCAGGCGCGCGCGCATGTTTGGTGCGACGTCGCGGTGCCAGAGCGTCTCATACACCTCGAGATTGTCTGCGGTCGGCTCGAGATTGCCGTGTTTGAGACAGCTATCGACCGTCGCCGCTGCCGCGCGGCCGGATTTCATGCACTTGTGGATCCCCTCGCCCCAGAGCGGGTCGACCGTCGGCACGGTGTCACCGATAGCCATGAACCGGTCGGTGTGCATCTGGCCGGGCATCTGGATGTGTGCCGAGCCCCGGTGCATCTTCCCCTCGAGCCGGGTGGCGTTTTCGAGCCGTGGGTCGGTATCGAGCCAGTGCTCGAGGTAGTCGTCGACGGTGAAGTCGTCCTTGCCGTACTGGTGGTACTTTTCGTTGCGGATGTAACAGAGGCCGACCTTGGCGGTGTCTTCGCCGGTGTGGAAAATCCACGAGTAGCCGCCGGGTGCGAGTTCGTGGTCGAGTCGCAACATCATTGCGTCGTGGAGATCCGCAAAACCGGGGCGGTCGATATCGATGCCCTCGAATTCGTACTCGATCCCGATGGCGTGATTTTCGTGTGAGAGGTCGCTGACGCCGAGTTTCTTCGCGATCGGCGCGGCTGGCCCCGTCGCGTCGATAATGATTTTGCCGTAGACTTCCTCATCGCCGTTGACTGTGACGCCGACGATCTCGCCGTTTTCCATGATCGGCGCGGTGACGCGCGAATCGAACCGATACTCTGCGCCGTCGTCGCGGCTATCTTTGACGAGATAGCGCTTGAAGTCCGCGAACTCGAGGACAGCACCGGACTGGTTCTGGACGTAATGGTCATGTGGCGACTCGAGGACGACCTTGTCGGTGTACTGCATGACGACATCGTCGGGGATGCCGAAGGCAGCCATCATCGACGGGAACGTCCCGGCAGTCGATTTGTTACTCTGGCGCGGGAACTCATCTTCCGCCTCAGTCTCCAAGACAACGACGTCGTAGTCCCGGGCTGCAAGGTCGCGTGCACACTGGGCACCGGCAGGACCGGCACCGGCAATCACCACGTCGTAGCGGTCGTTCATGTATCCGTGATTCTCTCGGATCCTAATGAGTTTATTCAGTCACAGCGCCGTATCAATCTTCGTATATGTCCTTTCTCGAGCGGTCGGAATTCGATACACTGGGGCCACGCACACATCGCATTTAGCACTGTAGGTCCTCAGATACGTCGTACTTGGGGGTCTGTCGCCGTTCGGAGTGTACCGTGATAGTGACAACCGTCTTCGCTGATCGGAACACACTTATCTGACTGACTGGTTAGTTAGTCCAGTGACTACGCGAGACGGAACGCGGCCGCGGCTGGTGCGATTGTTGCGACTGATGCGACGGCGGAGGCAACGATGACGCTTCGGGACCACCTCGAGCAGACGTTTTCGGCACACGAGGAGGTCGATTTGACTGACGGTGGAATCGTCAAGCCGCTGCTCTATCTGTCGATTCCGCTTATCATTACGAACGTCCTGCAGACGGCGTACAACGTTGCAGACACGTTCTGGCTGGGCCGCTACGGAACGGTCGAGGTCGCGGCGATCAGCTTTGCGTTTCCGATCATCTTCCTGCTGATCTCGTTCGCGATTGGCTTCTCAGTCGCGGGCAGCGTACTCGTCGCCCAGTATATCGGCGCGGACCGAGAGAGCGATGCGGAGTATGCGGCGTCGCAGACCGTTGCGTTCTCAGTTCTCAGTTCGCTCGTACTCGGTGGACTGGGCTATTTCGTCGTCGAGGACCTGCTCATGCTCTTCGATGCTGAACCGGCGGTCGTCGCGGCCGCGACGAGCTACATGCAGATCTACGCGGTCGGCCTCGTCTTCGTCTTCGGCTTCATGATGTTCACCGCGCTCATGCGTGGCTACGGAGACACCGTGACGCCGATGCTGGTCATGCTCGTCTCGGTCGTGATCAACATCGTCCTCGATCCGCTGCTCATCTTCGGCGTCGGCCCGTTCCCCGAACTCGGCATTGCCGGTGCTGCCTACGCGACCATCTTCGCCCGCGGCGTGACGCTCGCAATCGGTCTCTGGCTCATGTTCCGTGGCTACCGCGGCGTCCGCATCCGCCTCGAGGAGATGATCCCGAACCCGAGCTATGGGGCCAAACTCATCCGAATCGGGCTGCCAGCGTCGTTCGAGGGAGCGAGCCGCGCGCTCTCGATCTCGCTGTTGCTCTTTGTCGTGGCGCTGTTTGCGACGCCGGTTGTCGCGGCCTACGGGATCGGCACGCGCATCCTTTCGGTGATCGTCCTGCCGGCGATGGCGCTCTCGCAGGGCGTCGAGACGATGACCGGCCAGAACGTCGGTGCTGGCAAGCCTGACCGGGCGGCGAAGGCGAATCATCTCACCGCCGCAGTGATCTTCGTCGGTCTCACCGCCGTTGGCTTGTTCTCGACGCTGTTCGCTGAGCCGCTGGTCGCACTCTTTACGAACGATCCGGAAGTCGTCGACGCCGGGGCCACCTTCCTCTACTACGTTGCCCCGACGTTCGGCCTCTTTGGGGCAATGTACACCTACATGGGTGGCTTCCGCGGCGCGGGCATGACAGGGACGGCCGCCGGCTTCGTCTTGCTCGCGTTCATGGTCGTCCAGATACCCGTCGCCTGGGTCGCCTCGAGTGCGTTCGGTCCGTCAGGCATCTGGGCGTCGTTCGCGGTTGCACATCTGGTCGGCGCGGTCGGTGCGGCCCTCTGGTTCCGCCGAGGAACGTGGCGAACGAACGATCTCACTGGCGGGGGCGGCGGACCCGGTTCTGACTCGGACTCGGCGTTCGATGTTGGAACGCCGAGTGACGACTGATCGGTTGCTGGGCGTCGTCCTGGCACGAGTCCGTGCGCTCTCGAGTCGCCAGCAGTGAAAAGAGCGAAGAGGGAGTCGCCGCACACCCACGGTATGGACACGACACGCATTCTGCAGATCGACGCCTTCACCGACGAACCGCTGGCTGGGAATCCCGCCGGCCTCGTCCCTGATGCAGACGGACTCACCGCTGACCAGATGCAGGCAATCGCCGCCGAGATGGCCGTCAGCGAAACCGCGTTCGTCTCCGCGAGCGACGATCCCGATGCCGACCGACGCATTCGCTACTTCACGCCCACACAGGAGGTCGACCTCTGTGGCCACGCGACCATCGCCACCTTCGCCCACCTCCACGACGAGGGCCTCGAGTCGGGCACGACGACCCTCGAGACGAACGTCGGCCCCCTCGAGATCGAACTCGAGGGCGACGGCACGGTCTGGATGACCCAGGACGCCCCGCAGGTGCGCGAAGTCGATATTGGCTACGACCGCGTGGCCGACGCGCTCGGGGTCGAACAGGCCGCACTCGAGGGGGCGAGTGACGATATTCCGCTCGCGAGAGCGTCGACTGGAGTGCCGTATCTAATCGTCCCAATCACATACCTCTCAGATCTCGGTGACGCAACGCCGGACATGGCGGCTGTCGAGGCGCTGACTGACGAACTCGACGTACTCGGGGTCTACCTGTTCACCTTCGACGCGCTCGCGGCCGACTCGACCCTGCACGGGCGGCTGTTCGCACCCGGCGCTGGCATCCCCGAAGACCCCGTCACGGGCACCGCAAGCGGCGCTGTCGCGGCCTATCTGGACCGATTCGGTGCGTTCGACAACGATCTGCCAGATGAGTTGCGCCTCGAGCAGGGCCACTACGTCGACCGGCCGGGGCTGGTCCGCGTGCGCCTCGAGGACGAGGTTCGCGTCGGTGGCCGCGGCGTGACCGTCCTCGATGGCTCGCTCGTGATTCCCGAGGAAGAAGACGACGAGATTCTCGAGGCCTGACGCAGACGGGCAGACAGCACACGTTCAACCGCTCGAGCAGCGTACTGGCAATAGCAATCGGTTTTCTCGGATAGCAGAGACGTTCGGTGAACTCGAGTAGCGGTCCACCTCGTGAGACGTGGTTTCCTGTGCTCTCTGTCCAGTTTGATCGGCCAGTTACCTGGCAGGAACAACGTTCTCGCGGAGAAATTGATCCAATTTCGAGTTGCAGTCACGAACGAACGTTCGCAACATTCTTTATTCGCTCCAGTGACCACTCAGATACAGATGGCTGTACTCTGGCTGGACGAGATCAGTGCCGGCGACATCGAGCGGGTCGGCGGCAAAGGCGCCTCCCTGGGGGAACTGACGGGTGCAGGATTACCCGTCCCACCAGGCTTCGTTGTCACTGCCGGGACCTACCGCTCGTTTATCGAAGCGGCGGAAATCGACGAGGAACTCTTCGAGGCCGTCGACGTCGACGCCGACGACTCGAGTGCGCTCGCGACCGCGGCCGACCGCGCACAGGAACTCATCCTCGAGACGCCGTTTCCCGAGGACCTGCGCGAGGAGATCATCACCACCTATCGCGACATCGGCGGGGAAGAAGAGGCCTTCGTCGCCGTCCGTTCCTCGGCAACCGCAGAGGACCTCCCCGATGCCTCCTTTGCCGGCCAGCAGGAGACGTTCTTAAACGTCACCGAAGAGGCTTTGCTCGAGCGCGTCCGCGAGTGTTGGGCCTCCCTGTTCACCCAGCGAGCGATCTACTACCGCCAGGAACAGGGCTTTGACCACTCGAGTGTCAACATCGCGGTCGTCGTCCAGCAGATGGTCGACGCCGAGAAATCGGGCGTCATGTTCACCAGCCACCCATCGACGGGTGATCCGACGATGATCATCGAGGCCGCCTGGGGACTGGGCGAAGCGGTCGTCTCCGGGGCAGTCTCACCGGATAACTACGTCGTCTCGCGTGGGGATCGCTCGACCGACGTCACCGTCGCCGAGAAGAAGGTTATGCACATCAAAGACGAGGAGACAGGCGAAACCGTCGAACGCCCGGTTTCTGATGAGCGCCAGACCGAACGCGTTCTCACCGACGAGGAAATCGAGGGTCTCGTTGATCTCGGCGAACGCGTCGAAGACCACTACGACACCCCACAGGACGTCGAGTGGGCGATCTTCGAGGACGATATCTACATGCTCCAGTCGCGTCCGATCACGACGATCGACGACGGGGCACGCACCGAGGCTGCAGACCCGATCGAAGACACCGTCAGCACCGCTCCTGGCGTCGCCGATGGTAGCGGCACACAGACCGCAAGCGCCAGCACAGATTCAGGCGGAGCGACTGGCGACAGTGCCGGCGACGTGATCATCGATGGCCTCGGCTCGAGTCCGGGCACTGTCAGCGGCCCCGCAAAAATCGTCACGAAACTCGACGATCTGGCCAAGGTCGCAGAGGGCGACATCATCGTCACCGAGATGACGATGCCCGATATGGTGCCCGCGATGAAACGTGCCTCCGGAATCGTCACTGACGAGGGCGGGATGACCAGCCACGCAGCGATTGTCTCCCGGGAACTCGGCGTTCCCGCCGTCGTCGGTACGACCAACGCGACGACTGTCCTGCAGGACGGACAGGTCGTCACGCTCGATGGCGACAAAGGGACCGTTCTCGAGGGTGAAACCGTCGAACCCGACGAGGAAGCCGAACCAGTCGAGGAGGTCCGTCCAAAGTCGCCGGTTAAGCCGATGACCGCGACCGAGGTCAAAGTCAACGTCTCGATTCCCGAAGCCGCCGAACGCGCGGCCGCCACGGGCGCAGATGGCGTGGGCCTGCTCCGAACGGAGCACATGATCCTCTCGCTGAATCAGACGCCCGAGAAGTTCATCGAGGAAAACGGCACCGACGAGTACACGAACCAGCTCGTCCAGGGCATCCGCAGCGTCGCAGACGAGTTCTACCCGCGGCCAGTCCGCGTGCGCACCCTTGACGCTCCAACCGACGAGTTCCGCCAACTCGAGGGCGGCGAGGATGAACCCGTCGAGCACAACCCGATGCTTGGCTACCGAGGCATTCGACGCTCGCTCGACCGCTCGGATGTGTTCGCCCACGAACTCGAGGCGTTCCGCCGCCTGTACGAGATGGGCTATGATAACGTCGAGATCATGCTGCCGCTGGTCAACGACGCCGAAGACGTCTACCAAGCAACGAAACTCATGCGTGAGGCCGGAATCGACCCGGACAAGCGCAAGTGGGGCGTGATGATCGAGACGCCAGCATCCGCACTGGCGGTCGAGGAGTTAGCCGAGGCCGGCATCGACTTCGCTTCGTTCGGAACGAACGACCTCACGCAGTACACGCTCGCGGTCGACCGGAACAACGAGCACGTCGCCGACCGCTTCGATGAACTGCATCCCTCCGTCCTGCGCCTGATCGGCGACGTAATCGAAACCTGCCGCGAACACGACGTGGATACGAGCATCTGCGGGCAAGCCGGCTCGAAACCCGACATGGTTCAGTATCTCGTCAACGAAGGCATTAGCTCGATTTCGGCGAACATCGACGCCGTCCGCGACGTCCAGCACGAAGTCAAACGCGTCGAACAGAAGTTGTTGCTCGAGTCGGTCCGCTAACGGTTCGTTACGATCTCAGTTCTGTTTTTTGGGTCACGACTCATCTCAATCGATTGTCGATCCAACTGAAACACCTCGAAACGGCAAACTCGAGAGCCGAGCGTCAGTCGCGACGGACGACGAGCAAGACACCGAAGATGGCAGCAAGCGCAGCAACGGAACCGAAGCCTGAAACGGGCAGTGACTCAGAGTCGTCCGATTCGGTATCGTGTGAGCTGTCTGTCTCGCGGTCGTCCTGTGACTCGTTCGACTCAGGCTGGCCGTCGTCATCGTCGTGGTGCTCGTCCGTGTCCGGCTCTGCGAGGACCGTCGTGGTCACAATCGCACTCTCGTTCGGTGTCCCGACGTGGTGCGTGTAGTCGCCGTTTGCATCCGGTGCAACCGCGTCGAACTCGAGGGTCGTTTCGCTGTCCGGTTTAAGGTCGACCGAGCGCTCCTCGACGACAGTGCCGTCGAACTCGTACGTGATCGTGGCGGTTCCGTGTTCCGTGCCGCTGTTTTCGATGGTGGCGGTTACGGCAAGCGAGTCGCCGGGCGAGGCGTTCGATGGTGCCTCGAGAGAGGTGACCTCGAAGAACGCAGCGTCGTCGTCCAGCACAGTGATTGTCTCGTTTGTCGTCCCCGTCTCGTCATCGTCGGTCTCGACGGTCAACTCGACCGTCTTCTCGCCGGGGTCATCGAACGTGATGTTTGCGTGTTCGCCGCTCACGTTTTTGTCGCCGACAGACCACTCATAGGCGACGATCTCGCTATCCGGTGCGCTCGAGTTGCTGGCGTTCAGCGTGACCGTCTCACCGATGACTGGATTCGCCGGGTCGACGGAGATGTTCGCTTCGGGGCCGTCCGTGTCGTCTCCGCCACCCACACCGGGCGCACCCAGATCCGGACTACTCTCTCGGTCTCCACCAGTGAGTTCGAGGTCAATCGTCCCGTCGTCGGGCGTCTCGACTTCGATATACTCCTCGAGGGTGTCACACTCGTCGACGCTGCCGCTGTCGGTCACCGTCGCATCGACCGGGTCGACCGAGCCGTCCGCCATATAGAAGACGAACGGGCCGTCGTACTGGTGTGCCGTCGTATCGAACGTGACGTAGCCCTCGCTGCCCTCGTAGGTGACTGCCCAGATGACGTGATCGTCGCTGACGACTGTCTCGTCGGGTTCGTCGCCCGCATCGAGCGATGTCCGATCATCGTAATCGCCGTGCGTGCAGGCGTGGGCGTGGTTGACCGTCTGTTCGGCGAGTAACTCGAGGGTGTATTCTGTCGGCTCTGGCTCGGGTTCGTCACCGGGGTCGGACCCTGGGCCTGAGCCTGGATCAGAGCCGGAGCCCGAGTCCGAATCATCGCCATCCTCGAACGCTCCGCTCGGGAACGTCAACGACTGTTCGTGCGTTCCGGACTCGAGATCAACGGGGCTCTCGAGGGCGGCTGGGCCGGAGGCGTTCGCGACGTGGAACGAAACCTCGTCGCCAGCGGCGCTATCGAGACTCAGCTTTTCGTCGAACGCGTCGTCGCCACCGTACTCGCCGGCTTCATCGACGGTGATCTCGCCACTGACGGTGCCGTCGACGACGGCAACGAGTGTCGTTCCGTTCGGTGCGAGGGTGCCATCGTCGTCAACAGCCTCGCCGTAGAAGTTCGCCGGCGGGCCTGGCGCGCCCTCCTGTGCGGCTCCGATGGCGACGCTCCCGGCCGTGATAGCCGAGATGATGATGATTGCTGCGATGACTGTTCGGACGTGATTCATGCGGTTAGTCGGCTCCGTTCAGGGCAGCGGCGCGGTCGGTCGGCTCGTAGTTCGGTCCAATCGTTCCGCGGTCGGCACGATCCGGATTGTCGACGTACAGCCAGTAGGCGTCGTAGCCGCTGATCAATGATCCCGCACCGAGTTGCGTTCGCTGCTGTGCGTCGAAGACCGTGATCCCATCGCGTTCGGGATCGATATTCACCAGATCGTCCCCGAGCGTTCGAGTTCCCTCATCTTCGCCGAGTGCGAAGTTCGCACTCGCGAGGTGCCAGCCATCCTCGAGGTGGACATCGCCGGGTGCTGGTGCGTCGTCAGTCTGGAAGTCGTAACCGAGTCGCGCGTCGGCGTCGGCATCAACGTACAGTCCACGGTGGAGATCGCCAGCTGCGTCGATCACCTCGCCGTCGTCGTAGCTCGCGCCGAGGCTGACGTAGCTCTCGGCCTCGGTGTCCCAGCGCTCAAGTGCGCTGACGTTCTCCGTGTGGAGGGCGGCGGGCTGTGGAATCCCCTGCAGCGAGAATCCATCCTCGAGCGAGCGGACTTCGTGGACGAGGTCGATTGTTGCCTCGTGGTCCGTGTCAACGCCGTCGATAGCGATGGTCGCTGGACCGGGTTCGACGGCGGGGTCGATTGCGGTCGTGTCGACCGTTGCTCCGTCGATGGAGCCGTCTTCGACCGTGACGCCGGTCGTTTCTGCGAGCACGGTGTCCTCGCGGACCACCTGCACCGTTACGTCTCCCTCGAGTGCGGTGCCGTCGCCGTCGGTCAGCCCGTCTGCGCTGACTGGGAGTGGGTCGTCGTCGACAATCCCGGCGAACTCGTGTGCCACAGTCGTTTGCTCGCCTGCGATGTCGTCTGGAACCTCAGTGTCCTCGCGCAGTTCGAAGTCGATCAGGCCATCCTCGGGCGTTTCGACCTGAACGTACGAATCGAGGGTTGCACACTCATCGACCTCACCGCGCTCGACAACCTCGGCGTCGACGGGATCAGCCGTCCCGTCGGCTGTGTAGAAGACGAACGGGCCGTCCCACCAGTGCGGTTCGGTGTCGAACGTGACGTACCCTGACTCGCCCTCGGCAGTCACATTCCAGATGACGTGGTCGTCCTCGAGGACGGGGCCGCTCCCGGGTTCGTCACCGCCATCCAGTGCCGTTCGGGAGTCGTAGTCACCGTGGAAACAGGCGTGACTGTTGTCGATTTCCGTTTCAACGAGGAATTTGATGCCAGGCGGCCGCTCCGACTCGACTGCGACGGATGCCGTCTCGTCGATAACCGTCTCGTCCTCGCGGAGTTCGAAGACGACTTCTGTTTCGCCGTCGCCCGCAGCGAGTACGTAGACGTGATCGCCGCGTTCATCGAATCCAAGCAGCTCCTCAGCACCCGCTGCATGGGACACACCGAGTTCGTGGTCGTCGCCGAGTTCGATCTCCTCGCCGGAGTCGTCTTCTGCAGTCGCCTCGAGCACGAGCGGCTCACCGCCGTAGAGGTCGGGAATCTCGCCGTCCCACTCGCCGTCTTGCCACGTGGCAACGACAGCGTCCGTGTCGCGGTCGACTACCTCGAGCGTTCCGAGTTCGTCGCTCTGTTCGTCGTCTCCGTCGGTTTCATCGTCTCCATCACTCTCGTCATCGTCAGCCGCGTCAACTGCGACCTCGAGCGATGGCGTCTCGTAGACTGCTTCCTCGCCATCACTCACCAGGAAAACGACCTCCGTCTCGCCCGCTTCATCGCCGGAGAGCGTGACGTGGTCGCCGTGGCTCTCGAGGCTCAGGACGGACTCGGTTGCGCCCGCAGCGAACGCGGCCTCGAGATGGTAGTCGTCGCCGAGGTCGAGTTCGTCACCGTCATCTGTGACAGCTGCCTCGAGCGAGATTGAGTCGCCCGCTTGCAGGTCGGGCACCTCGCCGTGCCAGTGGTCATCGTGAACGTCCGCGAGCGCGTCGTTCGTCTCGCGGTCGAGGAGTTCGAACGCGTCGATATCCAGATTGTGCGTCTCGTCGTCGCTGTCGCCAGACTTGTTTTCGCTCTCGTCGGTTTCGTTCGTGTCGTCTGTGTCATCCGTTTCGTCACCGCCATCGGACTCTTCGTCCGAACCGTCCTCATCGGCTTCGTCCGCGGTGAGTTCAAACTCGAGCGTGCCGTCCTCGGGCGTCTCGACCTCGAGATAGTTGTCGAGTGAGTCACACTCCTCGACCTCGCCACTCTCGAGAACTGTGGCATCAACGGGTTCCGCGGAACCGTCGGCCACGTAGAAGGTGAACGGGCCGTCGTAGGCGTGTGCATCAGTGTCAACGGAGACGTATCCCTCGTCACCCACGTACGTGACGTTCCAGATGTCGTGGGTCTCCTCGAGTGTCGGTCCCTCGCCGACCGCGTCGCCAGCCTCGAGTGGCGTTCGCGGATCTTCGTCACCGTGGCCACATGCGTGTGCGTGATCAACGGATTCCTCGGCCAGGAAGATGACGCCCTCGGCGTCCTCGGCGGGCACGGTGTCATCTGAAGCGCCGACTGTTCCGCTCGCAAGGAGGCCGCCGGCCGCGACGGCAACCATCAGCACTGCAACGATTGTCAGCGCATCTTGTCGTTTCGTCTGCTGTCTTCTTGCAATCATTTATGCTACCAACCCATCTCTGTTGGATGTTTAAAAATATTATCTAGTTGGCTGGTTTTAATAACTAGCAATGGTTTGACTAATGTCTAATGTCGAAGAACATGCTCGAGACCGCACGGAGAGGCTATGACGGACCGTATTTCCAACTCAGCTGAAACATGTTCCAAACAGCGCCCGCGTGGATAGCGATGGCAATCGATCCCACACGTTGCTGTTCGCGATGGTCGCTCGACTCGAGTCCGCTGGCACGGCGGTTGATCCAGTAAGACGCCCCACAGCGACGGACCGCGTATCGATTTAGCAATGAGACCAATCTCAATAACAGAATTTAGTAAAACCTTGGGACAAGATAATAAGATACTTGTTTGCTACCCCACACGTGTGTGTATGGATCTCTCACGACGTGCGACGCTGACCAGTAGCGCAACGCTCGCACTCGGCGCACTCGCCGGTTGCATGAACGAACCGAGCGGAAACGGAACCGACAGTGACGGGACTGAAAGCGAAAGCGAGGCCGAACACAGCGGCTACGCGGCCTTTTTCACACTCTGGGATTGGGCCGAACACGTCGCCGGCGACCACATGACGTTCACGAATCCCGTCGCCACTGGCGAGATGGGCCACGGCTGGGAACCACCAGCGGACATCCAGCGCGACATCGCCGACTCGGACACGTTCATCTATCTGGATACGGCCGAGTTTTCGTGGGCCCAAGACGTTGCCGCCGGCCTCGAGGATGACTACGATGATATCGCCGTCATCGACGTGATGGACGGCCTCGAGTCGTCGCTGTTGCCAATTGATCGAGACGCAGACACCGACCGGACTCCTGATACTGACCACGAGTACGATCCCGACTCGCTCACCGTCGACGGGTTCGAGGTCTATGACCGCCAGTCCGGCGAGGAAATCGCCTACTGGCACATCGACCACTGGCACGGCAGTGTCCCTGACGCGCCGGTTGACGGCCACGCCGCCGTCGAGGGTGTCTTCGAAGACGACGAGGGACGCATCCTGCCACTCGGCGACGACCAGCCGTTCCAGTTCGACGCGCGCGTCCTCGATGGCGCAGACGACGATGTCGTAGAAATCGTCTCGCACGGCGATTACGTCGAGTTCCACGGCCTCGAGGCCGGTCGGACGCGGATTGCCTTTGAACTCGTCGCTGGCAGCGAGGTGATCTGGGATACGAGCGAGGATAGCATGACCGCGGATGTCGTCGAGGAACTCGACGAGAGCGACGTGCCGGAGTTTTACGACCCGCACGTCTGGGTCGACCCCGTTCTCGCACAGGATGTCGTCGAGGCCATCGCGGATGGACTCGCCGATATCGACCCCGACAACGCCGACGCCTACGCGGACAACGCCGCGGCCTACATCGAACGCCTCGAGGACGTTGACCGGCAGTTCGAAGAACTTGCAGCCGAGGCCGAGCGCGACGTGGCCGTCCTCGCCGGACACGACGCGTTCCAGTACATCGAGCACCGCTACGATTTCGAGATTCACACGCCTGTCGGAATCTCCCCCGATGCAGCTGAATCCCAATCGGACATCGCCGAGGCCATCGACGTCGTCGAGGAACACGATATCGAGACGGTCCTCTACGATCCGTTCGAGACGCCAAATCCTGATGAGGACATCCCGCAGATGGTCGAGGTGCTCCTCGAGAACACCGATGCAGACACCTACGAGCCGCTGACACCAGTCGAAGGGACGACCGAAGAGTGGAACGAACAGGACTGGGGCTGGATCGAACAGATGGAAGAACTCAATCTTCCGTCGCTGCGGGCGGCACTGGGCGCAGACTGAGCGCACAGGCAGTTGACAGAATGTTGAACTACCGCAGTTCCGCGCCGTCGTTATTCTGCCTGTAACTCGAGCGTGATCACGCCTTCTTCGGGTTCGACTTCCACGTACTCATCGAGCGGGCCACACTCATCGTCGTCAACGTCGCCCTCCTCGAGTAGCGTCCCCGAAACGGGTGTTGCGGTTCCGTCGGCTGTATAGAAGACGAACGAGCCGTCCGCGTGATGAGCGTCAGCGTCGAAAGTGACGTAGCCCGCTTCGCCCTCGTAAGTTACCTCCCAGATGACGTGCGTTTCGTCGACGGTAGCTGCCGCCTCAGTTTCCGAGCCAGCCTCGAGCGGTGTTCGGTCATCGAACTCGGCGTGGAGACACGCGTGCTCATGGTCGATGTGTTCCTCACCGAGCAACTCGAGGGTGTGTTCGGTCGGTTCGTCGTCCGTCTCGTCGTCTGTCTCGCCGTTCGCCTCAGCATCCGACTCGCCGTCGGAATCGTCGTCAGAAGCGTTAGGCGTCTCGTTTGCACTCGAGTTGGTATCATCAGACTCGGGGTCGGATTCCGCCTCGGTATCCGAGCCGTCAGCCGACTCATCATCGGACGTAAGCGCAGTACACCCGGCCAGCGCGGTCACGAGTGCGGTTCCGACGCCAGTCTCGAGTAGCGTTCGACGTGTATACGTCATACCAGTGTCACCAGACTGCTTGTTTAAAGTTGTTATTATTAAATCCTGTTTTAATATATCATAGGCGATATTTTGGGCGGCTATCTCAGGGTTCGACTGGCGTCGCAGCTAGCGCAATGGCAGCCAAACGCAATGCATAAACCCAAAACCATCTACATACGTGATATGCAGACCGAGCCGCAGGCGTTCGACCGGGTGCTGTCGTCGATGTGCACCGAGCCCCACCCGGTAGCGCGCGAGGCGGCCGAACGGTTTCTCGCGACGAATCCTGGTGACCCCGGCACCTACCCGACCATCGCCGCCCTGGAGGACGACGCAATCGCGATGCTCGGCGAGATTGCCGGCCTCGAGAACCCGGCCGGCTACGTCGCAAGCGGCGGGACGGAAGCGAACATTCAGGCAGTCCGCATCGCCCGCGAGCGCGCTGAGACGCGGCGACCAAACATCGTCATGCCCGAGTCGGCGCACTTCAGTTTTCAGAAAGCCGCGGATGTCCTCGGCGTCGACCTTCGGATCGTCCCCGTTGACGAGCAGTATCGCGCCGATCTCGAGGCGGTCCGGGCCTCAGTCGATTCGGAGACTGCGCTCGTGGTCGGCGTTGCCGGGACGACCGAGTACGGGCGCGTCGACCCGATTCCGGAACTCGCCACGATCGCCCACGCAGCGGACGCACTGTGTCACGTCGACGCGGCCTGGGGCGGCTTTGTCCTTCCCTTTACCGACGACGAGTGGCATTTCGGCCACGCCGACATCGACACAATGGCAATCGACCCTCACAAAATGGGCCAGGCCGCGGTCCCCGCAGGCGGCTTGCTCGTGCGCGACGAGCGTCTTCTCGACGAACTCGCAATCGACACGCCCTATCTCGAGTCGACCTCGCAGGCGACGCTCACCGGAACCCGCTCGGGTGCAGGCGTTGCAAGCGCCGTCGCCGCGATGGAAGAGTTGTGGCCGAGTGGCTACCGGAGCCAGTACGTCCGTTCGCAGAACAACGCCGAATGGCTCGCCGACGCTCTGGAGAAGCGCGGCTACAGCGTCATCGAACCGACGCTCCCACTGGTTGCCGCGGACCTTCCCCGGTCGACGTTCGACGCTCTCCGCGCACGCGGCTGGCGCATCTCCCGCACTGCAACCGGCGAACTCCGCATCGTCTGTATGCCCCACGTCACCCGCGAGATGCTCGCCTCGTTTATCAGCGACCTCGACCAACTCGAGGTGCGTGCGAGCGTGCCGGTCGTGAGCGACGACTAATCTGCTGATTCGAGGATCGATACGCGTTTTACCCGCCCGCTGCGACTCACAGATAGTATGGCCTTTGACTGGCTCGACGGCATGGCTGTCGTTGGATTCATCGCGCTTGCAGCCGCGGCGTTCGCGCTCGAGGGAATCGTCGTCGCGGCCGCGTTCGGCGGCTTTGCGCTCTCGCTGTCGGTCTGGCGGTTGTACGGCGGCCGCCCCTGGGAGGCCCTTGGCTGGCTCGCGTGGGTCTGTGCGGCCGGCACGCTTGTCCTCGATATCGGCGGCGGCGCGTTTCTCACACTGTTTCTCGGCTTCGGCCTCGTCGGCGTCTTCCTCCTGATCGGCGGCCGATTCGGCTACCTGCGAGATGTCTGGAGCGTCGACTCGAGCGAGGCGTAGCCCGCAGACACTCGCAGAATCACCAACAGTTATCACGCGCGAGCGAGTAACTGGTAGTATGCGACTTGGCGCTGTCACCACTGCTGTCTGTTCTTGCACTCGCATGCCGACGCGCATGCGTATGCGTTCGTAGCCACAGCGCCACCGCGGGGAACGCGCCGCGAGGCCGGTCATACGGCCCCAATCGCGGCGTCGAAACCCGTGCGCTCGAGTCGTCGTTTTGAGTTTCTCGAGGCGACACGAACTGTACTGAGAGCACGACCGAAAACCGGCGGGTTTTACGCCCGCCACCGACAGAGAACGAATATGAGCACACGCAACGACGACTTTCCGACGGATAGCCCCGCCGTCGTGACCTGTGGGCTCCCCTACGCGAACGGGGACCTCCACATCGGTCACTTACGCGGGTACATCGGCGCAGACGCCTTCAATCGCGCACTGCAAACGCTTGGCCAGCAGACGGCCTATGTCTGTGGCTCGGACATGCACGGTACCCCGGTTGCCGTCAACGCCGAGCAGGAGGGTGTCGACCCCGAGGACTTCGCGCTTGACTGGCACGAACAGTACGAGGAGACGTTCCCCAAGTTCAACGTCGAGTTCGACAACTACGGCCACACTCACGACCAGACGAACACCGAACTCACGCAGGATATCGTCCGCACGCTGGACGAGGAAGGCTACATCTACGAAAAGGAGATCCAGGTGGCCTACGACCCTGACGCAGACCAGTATCTCCCAGACCGCTACGTCGAGGGAACCTGTCCCTACTGCGGCGAGAAAGCCCGCGGCGACGAGTGTGACGAGGGCTGTCAGCGCCACTTAGAGCCCGGCGAGGTCGAAGACCCAACGAGTACGATCACCGGCAACCCCGCAGAGTACCGCGAACGCCCGCACAAGTTCTTCGAGGTCTCCGAGTTTTCGACGTTCCTGACCGAGTTCCTTGACGACTTAGAGGGTACCTCGAACGCGCGCAACCAGCCACGCCAATGGATCGAAGACGGCCTGCAGGACTGGTGTATCACCCGCGATATGGACTGGGGAATTGACTACCCGAACGGCGAAGATGGACTCGTCCTCTACGTCTGGGTCGACGCCCCAATCGAGTACATCGCCTCAACCAAGCAGTACTCAGAACGCGTCGGCACTGACGAGTACGACTGGGAACAGCCCTGGAAGGGCGACGGCGAAATCGTCCACATCATCGGCCGCGACATCATCCAACACCACACGATCTTCTGGCCCGCCATGCTCGAGGCGGCGAACTACAACAAGCCCCGCGGCGTCGCCGCAACCGGCTTCATCACGATCAACGGCAAGGGCCTCTCGACCAGTCGGAATCGTGCGATCTGGGCGAAAGAGTACCTCGAGGAAGGGTTCCATCCTGACCTGCTGCGATACTACCTGACGACCACGGGCGGCCTCCAGCAGGACGTCGACTTCTCGTGGGATGCCTTCCAGGAGAAGGTCAACGGCGAGTTGGTAGGAACGGTTGGCAACTTCTGGTACCGCTCGCTGCTGTTTGCCTACCGCAACTACGAGGGCACGCCAGACGCCGACGTCTCGACCGAAGTCCACGAGCGCATTCAGGACGCCATCGCGGCGACCCGCTCGAGCGTCAACGACTACGATTTGCGCGGCGTTGGCCGTGCAGCGACCGAACTCGCCCAGTTCGGTAACGAGTACATCCAGCGCCACGAACCCTGGAAGCTCACCGACGAGAGCCCCGACGAAGCCGCACAGGTCATCCGCGACTGTGTCCAGATCGCCAAGGCCGTCGGCGTCCTGCTCGAGCCGATTGCCCCCGACAAAGCCCAGGCTCTCTGGGAGCAACTCGGCGAGGACGGCGATGTGTCTGCAACGCACCTCGAGAACGCACTCGAGGCTCCACCCCGAACCTTTGAGGAACCCGGCGAACTCTTCGAGAAAATCGAAGACGACCGCGTCGAGGAACTCAACGTCAAACTCGCCGACCGTATCGCGTCGGCAGCGACAGACGATGACGACGAGTCAGCCGACGCCGAAACCGAAAGCGACGACACGGCCGCGACCGAAGCCGACGACATGACCGAGATCGACGGCCTCGAGCCGCTCGCAGACGACCGCATCAGTTTCGACGACTTCCAGGAACTCGACATCCGCGTCGGCCGCATCGAGTCCGCTGAGGGAATCGAGGGCGCGGACGACCTCGCGAAACTCGAGGTCGACATCGGCTTTGAGACGCGCCAGATCGTTGCCGGCATCAAACAGCTCCACGACCTCGACGAACTCCCCGGCGAGAAATGCGTCATGCTCGCTAATATGGAGAAAGCCGAGCTGTTCGGCGTCGAGTCCAACGGCATGATCCTCGCGGCGGGCGAGGAGGCGGATCTGCTGACGACTCACGGCGACGCCGAGATCGGCGAGAAGATTCGGTAAGCAGCGGTCGGAGCGAGGGTTCGGTTTCCTCGGATAGAATTATGAGAATTACCTGCAGTCTGCTGGTTGAAGGAGAAGATATGTGCCATTCTCAACAGTGATGTGAAAGTCGCTGTAGACGAATTTTACTGTGCCAGTCTGCTGTGACTCACACAGTTCGTCCAGGAATTCTGGATCTATCGTCGCATACAGTGGGCGCAACTCCCATGGGTCACAGTCGTTGAGTGAACTGACAGCATTGATCGCAGCCGTACTGACAGATTCACCCTCGTGAATCTCGTATTCGATCAGTACCTGCTGTTCCGGATCTTCGGGGACCATTATTGTGTGCAGTGGTTGTAACCGGATAAATCCCGAGTTGGAACATGTAACCAAAAGCTACAGCGGCACGCGCAGGAAGTTCCAGTAGGAAAGCAGCCAGCAAAACCCAACGAGGCTGACCGTCACCAGCGCGTAGTGAATCCTCGAGAGCCGGCCCCAGTAGCCCTCGCGCCAGGCGACGACGGTACAGACGGCAGCGGCCGCCGTTCCAAGCACGCCGAGAATAGGCAGGAGAGAGACGAGGTCGTACGCGAGCGGCGGCCTGCTCAACAGCGTATATGGCGAGAGTACTAACAGCGTGAATGCGCCGACGACGAAGCCGAACAGGGCAGTAATTGCTCCACCAGCGATCCATCGCGCTCGAGCGGGCGAGAGCCACGCTGTCAAGCGGTCGTATACTCCCTGTGTGCTCGAGTCTGTGTTGTCATTCGAGTGCGTGTCGCCGTTCAAGTCCATGTCACTGCTCGCGGCGTCCGTTTTGTGCTCGTCCTCATGGTCGCTCTCGCCAGCAGCCGCATCGTTTTCCCCACCGCCGCCGAATCGTCTCCGTGCGCGTGCGAGCGGCCAGCCAACGGCACCGGAAAGCATCCCGAGCGTTGCAGCGCCGGCGAGACCGCCATGGACGGACAGCGATTCGTGCCTCGAGATGCGTTCGAACGCCTGAAAGCCGAGAAAGAGGTGGGTCACGTCGCCGTCTTGTGCGCCGAAGGCTAGCGTGTCATCGCCGTCGACGGTCGTGAAGACGAGCGACTCGTCGGTTTCGACCCAGCGCTCCGGCCCGCCGCCGAAGTCGGTGACGAGATAGCCGTCGTCGTCGACAGTCACATCGACCGAGCCGGCCTGCAGTGTCGAGGAGAAGCGGGCATGGGTCGACTCCGCGATGCGAACGCCGCGATAGGTTCCCTCGAGTGCGGCTGCGTGTTCGGGTGGGCCGTCGGGTTCGGCCGGTGCGTCGTTTTCATCATCTGTAGGCAGGTACTCCTCGAGCAGTGCATCGACGAACGCGCTGTTTGCGGCCGCGCCGGTGTCGGTGTTGTACGCACAGAACAGCCCGAAGTCGTACTCGGGGACGACCAGCAGGTAGCTGTAGGACGTGCCGGGAATCGCGCCGTCGTGCTCGAGCACACGAATTCCACTATGGTCGCCCTCGATCAGGCCGAAAGCCATCCCGGGCAGTGCGTCGTGGTGGGTAAACCACTGCTGGTGGAGCGCCTCGACTGTCTCGGATTCGAGGACGCGATTGCCGTCGACGTCGCCGTCCCCGAGGTGGACGCGCAGGAACTGTGCCATATCGGCTGCGGTCGCCGTTGCCGCGCCAGCAGGGGCGATCTCGAGATGGAGCGGCGGCGTTTCCTGTCGCATCCCTGCGGCCGCGGTGTAGCCCTTTGTGACCTCGATTCCGTCGGGGACGGGCTGTTCGAACGTCGTGTGGTCCATCTCGAGTGGGTCGAACAGGTGCTCGCGCGCGTAATCTTCGAAGGGCATGCCGGTCACGTCGGCGACGACCTGCGCGGCGAGTGCGGTGCCGTAGTTCGAGTAGGAGATGATCTCACCAGGTGGGCGCACGCGATTCGGTTGCTCCTGGCTCAGCACGTCGGGCAGCGGCCGGATCTCGTCGGGATCGTCGACCCAAGTTCCCTGAAACCGCTCTTCGAAGCCGGCCGTGTGTGTCGCGAGATGAGCCATCGTGATCGAGTCGTCGTCCGTCTCTGGAATTGACACCGACTCGAGAGACGCCTCGAGTGGCTCGTCCGGGTCGATTCGGCCGTCCTCGAGCAGTTGCGCGACGGCGGTCCAAACGAGTGGCTTCGAGACCGAGCCGATTCGGAACGCGGTTTCCGCGGGGTCGACCGACTCGCCAGTTTCTGCGTCGCGCTCACCGTAGCCCGCGGTGAGTTCGACGGTTCCATCGTGGACGACTGCGACGGACGCGCCGACGACATCGTGAGCGTCGAGCAGGTCGTCCAGCTGGTCGTCCACGAACGACTCGAGGCCATCGAGATCGAGCGCGTCGGCCTGGGAAATGTTCGAGACGGGTGTTGGGGCGGGTATATACCCACTCGAGTCGCCCGTCGCGCCTCGAGAGCGGTCGGCCGCGGCGACGGTCTCTGGAAGGCAGCCAGCAAACGATGTTGCGCCGAGTAGGGCCGAGCCCTGGAGTACGCGTCTGCGGGGAATGGGGTTCGACATCAGTGATGGGTCGTGCTTCTCGAGGGAACGGCATATGTATTCGGAGCAATATTTTTCTCCATGCGCTGCCGTCGGCGCTCGTGAACCGCTATGCCAGCACAGCACTCCCAACACGACCGCTCGCGCTTTGACCGCCCCGAAGATCCGTTCAAGGCCCTCGGCAACGAGACGCGCCTCGAGATACTACGTGCGCTGTACGAACGCGGGCAAGAAACCGGCGCGGTACACGAGGAGACGCTTCCGTACGCCGAGTTGCGCGAGGCCGTCGGTATCGAAGACAAGGGCAACTTCAACTACCACCTGCGCCAACTCGATGGCGCGTTCCTCGAGTCGGTCGACGAGGCCGATGGCGGGCGAAGCGGCTACCGACTGACGTTCGCCGGCTTCGAGATTGCGAAGGTAATCGACATCGACGCGTGGCGCTCGCACGACGTCTGCGGCCCGACGAAGCTCCCGATCGGCAGTGACGCAGACGACAGTCCGCTCACCGCCGTCTACGAAGATAGCGTCGTCACAGTTAGTCACGACGGCGACCCGCTGTACGCCCACGCCGTCCGGCCCGCCGGGGCAGCCGACCGAGAGATGGAACTCGAGGAACTGCTTTCCGTCGCCTCAACGCTGTGGCGACACACCGTCGAGCGCATTCTCGAGGGTATCTGTCCGTACTGTCACGCGACGGTCGAGCGCTCACTCGAGGTCGGCGACGGGCCGGATCGGTACTGGCAGTATACGTTCGGGGGCACCTGCACCGAGTGCGGCCCGCTGGGCGGCTCGCACGTCGGCGTTGCGGTTCTCTCGCACCCGGCTGTCGTCTCGCTGTTCTGGGAGCACGGCATCGACCTTGCCGACTGGCAGGTCTGGAACGTGCCGTTCGTCACCGACGACGCGGTAACTGTCGTCGATGACGAGCCCACGCGGCTCCGGATCGATGTCGAATGCAACGTCGACCGACTTGCGGTGTTCGTCGATGACTCAGTGCGCGTCGTCGATACCGAACGCCTCGAGTAACGCGTCCGTCTCGAGCGATATCGGCGCTCGAGCGCGCTGCACCTACTGCCGGACAAAACGAGTCACAGATTTCCGACCGAACGGGTGGTCGAAAATCTTTACTGACTTTTGTCCGGCAGTATCAAATCTCGTCGACCAGTTGCGAGAAGTCGTCCGTATCGATGAGTCCCATCGTTTTGCCCTCGAGCCCGTGCTTTCGAAGCGTGAGCGCGGATTTGAACGCCGAATCGCGATCTGTCGCCTCGAAGATAATCACGAAGTCGTGCTCGCCGAGGACCGCGTAGGAATCGACGAGTTCGGCGTTGTGGTCCTCGAATTCGGTCCGAATCTCGCCCCAGATGGAGGCCAGTTCCTGTGCGTTCTGGACGTCACGATCATCGACCGTGATGAGCGAGGCGTAGGTTGGCATACGTTCGCTTTTCTATCACAAACACGCGGAAAACGATTCACGTGGCACAAGACGGCAGGCAAAACCAACTCGAAATCGAGTAAAGTACGTGGCTTTTTTGCCATCCCCCCGCTAACTGCGGCTATGAGAAACGCGAAAATCGTCTGCACGCTCGGGCCTGCCTCGAGCGACCGCCGTTCTATCCGAAATCTCGCCGATGCTGGCATGTCCGTCGCGCGCCTCAACGCGAGCCACGGCAGCCGCGAGGACCGAGCCGACCTCATCGACCGCGTCCGCGATGTCGACGACGAGCGCGACGAACCCGTCGCGGTCATGCTCGACATGCAGGGACCAGAGATCCGAACCGCACCGTTGCCAGAGGGCGAAACCGTCACCCTCGAGACGGACTCCGAGATTCAGTTCGTCGAAGGCGACGACGTGACACCCGAAACGGTCGGCCTCTCGCTGCCGGTCGACGCCGTCTCCGAAGGCGACCGCATCCTCCTCGATGACGGTCTGATCGAGACGACCGTCCTCGAGCGCGACGGAGATGTCGTCCGCGCACACGTCGATACCGGCGGCGAACTCGGCGGGCGGAAGGGCGTCAACGTCCCTGGCGTCGACCTCGATCTGGATATCGTCACCGAGAGCGACCGCAAGGACCTCGAGTTGGCTGCGGAGAAGGAGGTCGACTTCGTCGCGGCGAGTTTCGTCCGGGACGCAGAAGATGTCTACGAGGTCAGCGAGGTGCTCGAGGAGTTCGGCGCGGAGATTCCGCTCATCTCGAAGATCGAACGCGTCGGCGCGGTCGAGAACTTAGACGAGATCATCGACGCCTCCTACGGCATCATGGTCGCTCGCGGCGATCTGGGCGTCGAGTGTCCGATGGAGGACGTGCCGATGATCCAGAAGCGGATCATCCGAAAGTGTCGCAACGAGGGGCTGCCGGTCATCACGGCAACTGAGATGCTCGATTCGATGGTGACTGCGCGACGGCCAACCCGCGCGGAAGCCTCGGACGTGGCAAACGCCGTGCTCGACGGGACTGACGCCGTCATGCTCTCGGCGGAGACCGCTATCGGTGACCACCCTTCCGAGGTCGTCGAGGCGATGGGCAGCATCATCCGCGAGGTCGAAGGCTCCGAGGAGTATTCCGAAACACTCGAGCAGCGGGTTCCATCCGCCGGCGAGGCTCGAACGGATGCACTCGCACGCTCCGCGCGATTTCTTGCTCGAGACATCGGCGCGGACGCCGTCGTCGCTGCGACCGAATCCGGCTATACAGCGCTGAAGACCGCGAAGTACCGGCCGGGCGTCCCCGTCGTCGCCTCGACGCCGAGTCACGAGGTCCGACGCCGCCTCGCGCTCTCGTGGGGCGTCACGCCGCTGTATGCCCGTGTCTCCGATCAGGGTGCTGACGCCGTCGTCGAAAAAGCCGTCCAAGCGGCGCTCTCCGCTGGCATCGCCGAAAGCGGTGACACCGTCGTCGTTCTCTGCGGCATGATGACCGAACTCGAGGGGGCGAACACGACGAACATGCTGAAAGTCCACGTCGCCGCCGAGGCGCTGACGACCGGCCGCGTCGTCGTCGAGGGTCGTGCAACAGGCCCCGTCGTCCGAACATCGGATGGCGACCTCTCGGACGTCCCCGAGGGAGCGATCGTTGCCCTCTCCACGGAGTTCAACGAGGAGTTCTCCGGTGACTTAGAGACAATCGGCGGCATCATCAACGCCCAGCGTGGGATGACGGGCTATCCCGCGCTCGTCGCTCGAGAGATGGACATTCCGATGATCAGCGGTGCCGATATCGAGGATATCGACGCCGACCAGACGGTGACGGTCGACGCCGAGCGTGGGGTCGTCTACGGCGGCGACATCGGCGACCGAACGATCGAATCACGAGCGAACCGCGACTGATCGAGGCCGACCTCTCGCGGACCGCGGGTTTTTGATTGCGGGGCTACTACGGCGAGACATGGCTGACGAAGCGCCCGAACGGGGCGACTCGGAGACCGACTCTCCGGACGCATCGACCACGGGCGACGCCCAGTGGGACGGCCCGAGCGCGTGGGATATCGAGGACGACGCATCGACATCGACAGCAACAGAGGCGACTGAGCAACCGCACTACTCGAGTAACGACGGGACTCGCGAGACCACAGCCGAGCAGGATCGGTTCCCGCTGGATCTCTCGCGTGATGAATCGGACGCGGCTGACGAGGACGAGAGCGAAGATGAAGACGACCCGTACGGGCCAGAGCCCAGCTCCACGCCGGTCGTCGCCGGTGATCCAGACCTCGAGAACGCCGTGTTCGTCGTCCTCGGTGCCGTCATGATGCTTCTCGTGATTGCACGTCTTGTCTCACTCCCGCTGTAGTCGTCGCCGGATATGACTACGCGCCAGCCGAAATCGCTTGTAGCTTCTCGAGTCCGTTCGCTGCCTCCGCTTTGGTTTGCTCGAGTGAGTCGACGACTTCTGGCGGAAGATCCATCCGATCTGCGAGTTCGAGCAACGTCTCGAGTTTCGTAATCTCGAGGCGCGCGATCTGCTCGCTCGTCGACTCGCTGTGAGCCATGTAGAACTCCTCGACGGCTTCGTCGACCGCTTCCGACGCCAGTTTCGATTGGAGGTCCTCGAGTTCCTATTCGATGTGGTATAATTCGCGAAGCGTTTCGGCGAAGAGGTCTCGTTCGTGTTCGATCATGGCACACGTGGGAACAGCACGGAGTGAGAAAGGGGTTCGCCCGTCGAATGAAACCCCGCGTCGGGCGTGGGATTAAGGCTGGGGCGCTCGAAGCAGCGACCATGACGCTCCCAATCGACCCAGCGACGCTCGATCCCGATGATTTCGGCGAGAAACAGGCCATCCTCGAGATGGATCACGAGGAAGCCATCGAACACGTCCGCGAGGTCTGTAAGGACGTCGGCTTTGGTATCCCAGTCGAGTTTTCCCCGTCGGAACTGCTGAACGAGAAAGTCGATGCGGATCGCGACCCCTACTACGTGCTTGGCGCTTGCAATCCCGAAATCGCGGATCAGGCCTTAGACGAGACGAAACGCATCGGCGGGCTCTTTCCCTGCAACATGATCATCTGGGAGGAAGCACCGGGTCGCCAGCGCGTCTATCACGTCTCGATCATGAAGATTGCTCGCTTACTCGGTACAGCCCCCGACAACGACGCGTGGGACGACATCCTCGAGAAAACGGGTGACCTGACCGCAGAAACGTTCGAACGCCTCGAGTCGGTCGAGACCGAAGTCAGCGACGGCGACTGACTGGGACTGATTGCTCGAGTCGGTGCCGGTTCTGTCTCCAAACGCGACGGCGACACGCCAGCGTATCGCGTAGTGACTCGCTGCTACCGCCCGTCAGGGTCGTCGGTCCGTCTCGTTTGATCGTCACCGTCTCTCGGCTCACCAACGCCATCCGCTGGCGCGTGGGCTGACTCTGCTGCTGACTCGAGTGGTGATGTGGTTTCGGGTTCGTCTACGGGTGTCCGCTGACTGTCGCGTTCGTCATGGCTGTCGCGTGCATCATCCGCGGCCGCTCGGTCGGCGTCCTGCTCGTCGAGTTCGGCCTCAAGTGCTTCGAGTGCCTGATCAGCATCGTGTCGGATGTAGCCGGCATAGAAGAGCACGAGGCTGAAGATGATCAGTGGCAGTCCGAACAGCGTAAAGAGTGCGGCCAGCAGCGTAAGCGGATCGCTGGGAATGGATGCGGGAAACATGTGCGGCGGTCCGGGCCGCGCGGACAAAGGTGTTCTCCTTACTCAGACGGGCCTCGAGCGCCGAAGGCACTCAGATTCGACTGCAACCCGGCGGCGAGTTCGGATTTGCGCCGCAGGCGCTGGTATGAGATTGGCAACTGCGTGGCGATTTCGGCGAGTGCGCCGTGGAACGTCTCGGCTTCGCCGTACTGGCCGTCGAAGGCGTTGCGAACGCTTTCGCGGACCTGCCAGACGCCGACTGGTGCCCAGTAGTCGTCGCTCACTTCCCGGAGCACGAGACACTTTGCCTGTCTGCCAATGGACTCGAGATGTTCCAGCGCGCCTAATCGAGCCGCATAGTACGCCCCCGCGGTTTCTTCGACGTAACTTGAGCGCCCCTCGAAGCCCTCGCTCGCGCTTGCCATCCAGGTGTCGCCCGTTGGATCGGGATTCCAGATGCTGCCGGGGGCTTTCATCTCGACGAGTTCGAACTCCCAGTTGCCCGGCGCGAGGACGACCCAGTAGCGGTTGCCCATGTACTCGTTGGCCCAGACCTGTACCTCGTCGACGCTTGGCGCGTTACGGATGCGCCCGCGCAGGTACTTGCCAACGGTGTCGTCGACCGCCGTAATCGACCAGCGCGTCGGGACGAGTCGGCGCTGTTTCGCCTCGCCCAGCGCGCCCGCGGAGAGAATCGAATTGATCTCGTAGACGTCGAAGCCCCGACGATAGAGATAGGTCATCGCGCCCTGAGCCTGCCAGTCGTCGTCCTCTAAGGTCTTCTTGACCGGTTTCGGCACGTAGGGGTTCTCGCGAAGTTCGGCGTTGCGCGCGTTGGCTCTGGGGCCGCGAGGCGTTGCAACATCCGTCCCTGTATCGAGTCCAAGATCCGGTTTATCATCGAGACCGATCTCGAGATCAACGGGACGACCCGAGATGGCGACCTCGCGCTGGACGCCGACGAAGCCGTCCCACGAATCGTGAACGTTCGGCGTCAGCCGGCTTGCAATACTCGGCGAATCGACGTTCGCGCGCTTGTTCGAGTTCAGGAGACCAGTTCGGCGCTGTAGCACGTCGGGAATCGCGTAATCGTCGCGATACCACTCGCTGTCGGTGACGTACTCCTGGGCGTCGTCTTCGTTCCCGACCGGTGAAAGGAGTCCAACAGGAATGTCAGGATAGTTCGAGCGGCCGACGAAAATCGACGGTGAAGTCGAGCCAACGAGCGTGTCGCCACTCAACGCGTCGTCAAACTGGCGTTCGAACTCCTCGAGGTGGTCCGTAATCGCGTACGACTTTTCCTTGGCGAGACGTCGTCGCTCGGCTTCCTCGTCGGGCTCTAAGTCCTCGATGTAGTCGTCGAGGCGCATTCACCGGAAGTAGGGATGCGGCCGGTTTGAATGTTTGTAGTACCAGCAGCACGGACGCACCCAACCACACGGTGTGCGATCCAGTATGCGACGGCGTGGACTGGTACCGACAGTTTCCGGCCACGATGTCAGAGGCACGGCCAGACCGGTGTTCGGGCAGTTCACCGACCGTCGGCCGCACCCATAGTTTCGCATGTGGGTAAAAAGACCTAGCAGGGTGTTTTCTGACCTGGAAAACGCGCTCGAGTGCCGGCAGTACGCCGATTTTTCGCTGTTTGGCGTGCTTCTGTCCTTGATAATACCACCCGCTCATACAGTTGTATCGGCCCTCGAGACTTGGTCACACAGTCGGCTCGAGAAAGACAACGGTTAAAAACGGCGGGCGGGAAGGGACGAGTATGAGTACGACGGACGACCATCAGTCCCGATCCTGCGTCTCTTGCGGGATCAACATTGCCGGGACGAACGCTGCGGCGTTCAAATGCCCCGATTGCGGAGTCCAGATCTTCCGCTGTGCCAAGTGCCGAAAACAGAGCAACCTCTATGAGTGCCCTGACTGCGGGTTCACCGGACCATAATACACATGGGTAAAGTAGCAGCCAAACTCAAGGTCATGCCGAACAGCCCCGAAATCGACCTCGACGCTCTCCAAGAGCGCCTCGAGAGTTCGCTCCCAGAGGGTGCAAAGATAAACGGCGTCGAACGCGAGGAAGTCGCGTTTGGTCTTACCGCACTGTACCCAACTGTGATCGTCCCTGACGGCGCAGGCGGGACGGAAACCGTCGAAGAGGACTTCGCGGACGTCGAAGGCGTCGAAAGCGTCGCCGTCGAAAACGTCGGTCGCATCTAAGCGACACTGCGACCCACCGCGATTTTTCGATTTTCACAGTTGCCTCGAGCGGTGCGACCAGCTTTTGTGCAGCCCCAAACAGCAGCGTCCATCGCAATCCTTAGGCTCGAGGATCCAGAATCTACCGCCGTGAACGTCCTGTCGGATCCCACAACGCGACGCTGGCTCGCATGGGGTGCGCTGGCGACCATCTTCTTGCTGGTCAATCTCCACCGACTTTCGACTGGCGTCATTGCAGACCGCCTTACGGTGGCGTTCGGAACGACCGCCGCCCAGCTCGGCGTGTTACACGCCTCGTTCTTTCTCATCTACGCGATCGTCCAGATACCAACCGGCGTCCTCGCCGATCGGTTCGGTCCGCGCCTTGTCGGCTCGATCGGTGGCTTCGTCCTGAGCCTCGGCGCAATCGGATTTGCGATCAGCGATAGCTTCCTCGCCGCCTTTCTCTCGCGGGCGCTCATCGGCCTCGGCAGCGGGGTCATATTCATTTCGATCCTGCGATTTTGTGCGAACTGGTACCGGCCCGACGAGTTCGCGACGATGACCGGACTGACCGCTGGCGTCGCCGGATTGGGGGCGATTCTCGCAACGACGCCGCTTGCAGTCACCGTCGATCTGTTCGGTTGGCGGCCCTCGATCGGCGCGCTCGCAGTCGTTGGCTTCATTGGAGCCGGTGCAACCGCCCTATTGGCGCGCAACTCCCCCGCTGACGCCGGCCTCGAGCCAATCGATGGCGTCCCTACGCAGTCCTCGAGTTCCCGGTCGGAGATTATCGAGACACTGCGAACCCTGGCTCGAGACATCGATCAGTGGCTTCTTTCGGTCATCTTTTTCGCCGGGAACGGGGCCGTGTTGACGCTCATTGGGCTGTGGGGCGTGCCGTACCTGGTCGTGGTCTACGACCTCAACGTGGCGACCGCGTCGTACTTTACGATGCTCGGATCGGTCGGCATGCTCGTTGGCTCGCCGGTCATCGGCTGGCTCTCGGATCGCCTCGAGCAACGACTGGTACCGCTTTCAGCTGGGGTGGCTGCGTTCGCGATTGCACTTAGCGTCATCCCCGTCTTCGGCCAACCACCATTGTGGGCGATTGCCGTGTCGTATCTCGCCTGTGGATTCTTGCTCGGTTCGATCATGCTCTCGCTGTCGGTGATTAAAGAACGCTACCCGCCCGCAGCAAGCGGTGTCGCGACGGCAACGGTCAACACGTTCGGCTTCGTCGGGGGAACCGTCCTGCCCGCTGCGATGGGCCTTGCTCTCGATGCGTACCAGACGGACGAAACGGTTGACGGAACAATCGCCTACACGGAGTTTGGGTATCGGATCGCCTTCGGCGTCCTTGCGGCCACGCTGGTAGTTGCGTTTCTGTGCTCGCTGTGGCTGCTCATCCGGGATCGACGACGGAAACAGCACCCACAACACCGCAGCGGACAGTAACTTACTCGAGTCGAGTGGACGGTGACAAAACCGGCGTTCTACACGTCAGGCTGACGATCCGGATCTGCACCGAGATCAGCGTTCGAGACGATCTGTGCGCCGGGTTCTGAGAGATCAACAGTGACGTCGCCAGGGACCGCTTTGCTGATCTCGTCGACGTTGCCCGCGAGCACAGTTAGAATATCGTCAGGGTTGGCGTACAGCAGCATGTTCCCGTCCTGGCCTTCAGCGACGAGTTGGGTGTCGTTGAGGACGATCTGGTTGTTCTGAATCGTCGCTGCGACGACGGGTAGTGCCTCGGGTTTCCCCTGTTCGTCGTCGCGAACTCGGCGGATATGGACCGCATCCAGGTCGAGAACGTCCTTGTGCTCTTTGATCCGCTCGGCGCAGTTGACCATATCCTGAAGCAGCGCCGACTTGTGGTGTCCGCCGCCGTGTTCGCCATCGAGACAGTGCTGGCAGACGCGGAGTTCGATTCGCATTGGCCCACCGTTCTCGCTCGAGACCGATGAGAATTCCGCTTCGACCCGTCGTAAGTCGCGCTTCTTTCTGCCGCGGCGCGTCCGTCGACGGCAAGATGTTCGCTTTCACTCACAACGGCTGATCTGTCCGTTCACGGCACGGATCTCTCTCTCTCTCTCGAGAGACACGCCGTTCGGGGGTAATAACATCATCCGCAGTACCCAGTACAATGAAACGGATTCGGCTCGGAACGGTAGTACACGAGGCGATTACGATTCCACCGACTGACCGAACCCGACGGACGATGCTTGCGAGTACGGCAACAGTCGGCACGCTCGCGGTCGCCGGCTGTCTCAGCGTCCTCGACGAAACGGACAGCGACGACCCCTTCGAGGTCGAGACGGTCTCTGACGACCTCGCGTACCCGTGGTCGATTACCGTCGTTCCGGACGACGACCGGTTGCTGGTGACCGAACGCGAGGGCACTCTCACACTCATCGACCGATCCGACGGGAGCCTCGAGTCCGTCGACGGTGTCCCCGACGTTCACGCGGAGGGACAGGGCGGCCTCCTCGACGCGGCGCTTCACCCCGAATTTCCCGACGATCCCTGGGTCTACCTGACCTACGCCGCGACGAACGACGACGGCGAGTCCACCACACACCTTGGCCGGGGACAACTCGAACTCGACGCGGACGATCCCGGCCTCGAGTCGTTCGAGGAACTCCATGTCGCCGAGCCGTTCGTCAACTCGAACGGCCACTACGGTTCGCGGGTCGTCTTCGGCGAGGATGGAGCGGTCTACGTGACCACGGGTGACCGCCAATCCAAAGACTTCGGGCCGGACCACGTCTCACAGGACGCGACGAACGAACTCGGTGCGACGTTGCGCCTCGAGCCAGATGGTTCGATTCCCGATGACAACCCGTTCGTCGATGGTGCGGGTGACGACGAGGCCTTCGCGGACGCGATCTACACCTACGGCCACCGGAACGTCCAGGGGATGACCGTCCATCCCGAGACTGGCGATCTCTGGCAGAGTGAACACGGCGAGGAAGACGGCGACGAACTCAACATTCTCGAGAGTGGCGAGAACTACGGCTGGCCGGTCACTCACACCGGCTGCGAGTACGGAACGGACGACCCCGTCGGTGAGCGGCCCCAAGAGCGCGAGGACGTGGTCGATCCAGTCTACTACTGGGAGTGCAACAGCGGCGGCTTCCCGCCGGCCGGCATGACCTTCTACGAGGGCGATTCATTCTCCGACTGGGAGGGCGATCTGTTCGTCGGCAACCTGGCCGGCGAGTACCTCGGTCGCTTCACCGTTGACGGGACCGATGTTGAGGAGCAGTCGCCGCTGCTCGAGGACCGTGGCTGGCGAATCCGGGACGTTGACGTCGATTCAGAGACCGGTGAGCTCTACGTAGCAGTCGACGACGCGGACGGGCCACTCGTCAGGCTTCTTCCGGAATAGTGACCATTGGACACGCATTCGAAAAATCGCCCGACGAAGTCATGATCGAAACGCATGTTCGATTGTAACTCCAAATCCTTTTGGAAAACGGCTCAAGCAAGCTGCCCCCGAACAGCGGGCTATGTTCACAGACAAAGAGTCCGCCGAGCAGGAACCGCCACGCCAGTACCTCGTGAAGTGCGACGGCTGTGCGTTCGAACAATCGGTCGACGGACGCGACGAAGCGGCGACGGTCGGAAACGATCACCGCCGCAAGACCGAACACGACGTTATCGCGGTGGAGATGCCGCCGTCGGTCGGCTCCTCGTAGCCGCCAGTGCCGTTTGGAGCGCCCGTTTCCGCAGCGACGTTCCCCAGCACCGCAGCTGTCACATCTTCCGTTGCTTCTCTCTCACTCACCGCTCGAGCGCTCGGCAATCGCCGCGATTCGTGCCGTTCCTTCTTCGACGTAGCCGCCGTGATAGCAGACGACGCCGTCAATCTCGAGGGTTGCAAGGTCGGCGACGGACTCGAGTGCGCGGTCCATATCGGGCGTGAACTCGGGTTTTGGGCCTGCAAGGGCGGTGTCGCCGTCTGCAACCAGCGCATCACCAGCAAGCAGCAAGCCAGTGTCCGGGAAGTACAGCGAGACGTGACCGGGCGAATGCCCTGGCGTCTCGAGGACCTCCATCGGTCCAGCCAGCGTCGGAATTCGGCTTCCATCCGTTAACTCGAGGTCGACGCCGACCGGCGGATACCGTTCGCCGTCGCCCTTGAGCGGATCGCGCTCGCCCGTAATGTACGGCGCTTCGGCAGGGTGGGTCGCGACGGCCGCATCCGTGTGCTCGAGCAGGTCGGCGAGGCCGCCCGCGTGGTCGGCGTCGTGATGCGTGAGAACGACGAGCCAGATATCTGTGAGTTCGTAGCCGAGACTTCGGAGGTGCGTCCGAAGGGAGTCGACCGCGCCCTCGGGCCCGACGTCGATCAGGACGAGGCCGCGGTCGCTCTCGACGAGCGTTGGCGTGACTGTGAGCTCGTGGCCACCGTGGTCGACCGTGAACGGAAGCGTATGCAGGCCGGGTCCATCGTCTTGCTCTGACATGGGTGCCCGTTCGGCTGCAATCGAAAAAGGCTGTAGGGTTCGACGTTCCTGCGGATTGCTATCCAGGCCACTCGAACAACGCTGCGCACGACAATCGTAGAAGCGACTGACTGTGTCACGCCTCAGTCAGAACACTACTCGAGGACGGCTCTGAACGCCTGATTGAAGTCCCCGATCAGGTCGTCGACGTGTTCGATCCCGACGGAGACGCGAATCAAGCTATCAGAGAGGCCGGCCTCGAGTCGTTCCTCGCGTGGAATCGCGGCGTGAGTCATCGGTGCGGGCTGTTCGATCAGGCTCTCGACGCCGCCGAGACTCTCTGCGAGTGTGAACACCTCGGTGTTCGAGACGACCTCGCTTGCCTCCTCGAGACTCGCGTCGAGTTCGAAACTGAGCATGCCACCGAAATCGCGCATCTGCTCGGCGGCGATGTCGTGACCCGGATGCGACTCGAGGCCGGGGTAGTAGACGCGCTCAACGACGGGGTGGTCCTCGAGCCACGCCGCGATCTGGTTCGCGTTCTCGCAGTGGCGATCCATCCGCACGGGGAGCGTTTTCGTCCCGCGGAGGACGAGAAAGCTCTCGAAGGGGCCGGGCGTCGCGCCCACGGCGTTCTGGTAGAACCCAAAGCGCTCGTCGAGGTCGGCGTCGTTCGTCAACAGCGCGCCGCCGACTACATCGGAGTGGCCGCCGAGATACTTCGTCAGCGAGTGCGAGACGATATCCGCGCCCAACTCGAGCGGTTGCTGCAGATATGGGGTCGCGAACGTGTTATCGATTGCACACAGCGCGTCGTGTGCGTGAGCAATTTCGGCTGCCCCTTCGATATCGACAATCGACAGGAGTGGGTTTGTTGGCGTCTCGAGCCAGAGCAACCCCGTCTCCTCGCGGAAGGCGTCCTCGATGGCCTCGAGGTCGGTCATATCGACGAACGAAAACTCGAGGTCGTAGTCTTCGTAGACTTGCGTAAAGAGGCGATGCGTGCCGCCATAGACGTCGTTTCCCGTCACGACGTGGTCGCCCGACTCGAGCAGGTTGAGCACGGTGTTGATCGAGGCCATTCCGCTAGCGAACGCACGGCCGTAGTCAGCGTTCTCGAGGGCAGCGAGGTTTGCCTCGAGGTCCGTGCGCGTGGGATTACCGGTGCGAGAGTATTCGTAGCCGCGGTGCTCGCCCGGTGCGTCCTGCTCGTAGGTCGAGTTGGCATGAATTGGTGTCATCAGCGCGCCGGTCTCGGGGTCAGGTTCCTGCCCAGCATGAATTGAGCGCGTTTCGAACCGGTAGTCGTCGCCTCGAGTGCCGTCGGCTGGGCTGGCGGGCTCGTCGTCCATGCCTATACCAACGCTGGCACCGCACGTTATGTTTGTCCCGCAGCGCGCTCGAGAGCGTTCCCACCGATTTAAAACTGCATGATAATTATATATGGTCTCAAGACGAAGCGTTTTGCTATGCCGCACGATCAAGACGTCGAAGGCGACACGTCGAAGATTTCCTCCGAATACGAGTGCATGCAATGTGGGCGAATCGTCACGGCGCGGACGAATCCCGGCGAATGTGAGGAGTGTGGTGGTGACTTCCAGAACCGGGCAAAATCGATCGAATAAGTGCTTGAGCAGGCTGTGCTGTACCGCGTCCCAACTGCATCAGTTCACATTGACGTTTGATCGACAGTACCGACCATATCTTCATACGGGATGTCAACGACCGATCCATATGGAACGACCATGGAAACGAATCGCGCTTGATGCCGTCGCTGGACTCACTGCAGTGGTCGCTGCACAGCAACTGCGTCACGTCACGGAAGCATCACCAAATCCCGAAGGGGTCGAACTCCGCCCGCGCTGGGCGCTCGTGGGCGCACTCTCGAGTATCGGCTGGGGGTACGCGTCGGACGCCGACATCGGCGGCCTCCGCCGGAGTCGACTCCGCCGTGGTGTCGTTGCCGTCTCCTGGGGCGCACTCTCGTACCGACTGCAACCGAGCGATAGCTCGACGACGTACAGCGTGGCCCTCGGCAACGGCATCGGGACGCTCGCCTATCGGTTCTGGTTCGGCGTCGTTCGCCCTCGACCCGGCGGGGCCAAGTGACCAGTGCGCTGACGAAGCCGGAACGTGCGTTTTATAACGCTCTCCAAGTAAGAGGGTCGTACGACTATGCCGAACTCTAATGGCCCACGCCAAGGAACCCGACGAAAGCTTTCGAACGCACCTCGAGACCGCGGTTCCTCGCCACCACAGCGAGCGATTCAGGAATACGAAGAGGGCGAAAAAGTCCACCTCAAGATTGACCCAAGCGTTCACAAGGGTCGATTCCACCCGCGCTTCGACGGTCTGACCGGCGAAGTCATCGGCAAACAGGGCAACGCGTTCAAAGTTGAGATCAACGACGGCGGCAAAGACAAGATTCTGATCGTCACCGCCGCACACATGCGCGCACAAGACCGCGCCGAAGATCGGGTCTAACCACGGCTCACTCACGATGACGATCTTCAAAGAGATCGTCGACGAGGAGTTTCTCACCGTCTCCGAAACGAAGGAACTTCTCGCCGACATCGAAGCCGAACGCGCACTGGATGAGGACCGCGAGCTGCCGTACGAACTCGCGCGTGCGATTGAGCACGCAAACCGGTTTACCGCACTCGAGCCTGAGGAGGCCCAACAACTGGTCGACGACCTGCAGGAGCTCGAGAAGGTCGACGAGCCAACGGCGTACAAAATCACGAATCTCCTGCCACGAAATCGAGACGAACTCCGATCCGTGTACTCACAGCAGCGGTACACGCTCTCGGGCGACGAACTCGATGACATTCTCAACGTCGTCGCGAAGTACGCCTGACAACGCTTTCGGTTGCTGATCGGGGCGTCCGGGCCGACTCTTTAAGTACGACGTACACGTATCCGAAGGCAATGAGCGAAGCCGACAGCGACGGGACGGACGTTCGACGCGCGGTCGTGTTGGATTACCTTGCACATGGTCTGTCGGACGATGGGCGACCACAGTATGAGAAGTCACCGGCAGGCTATGCCCTTGGAATCGAGGATTTCGCCCTCTACCAGGTTGCTTTCGATGAGGATGAGCGCCTTACAATCGGGAGCGAAGTCGTCGTCTCGCCACCGAGCGAGCGATCTGTTGTCACGGAGTGCCAACAGGTCGAGTACGGCGCCCTCTCATCGGGTGCCCAGTCCGAACTCGAGTACGTCGTCCAGGACTTAGTCGAGGAGAACGAACAGCGCTTCGTCGATTTCTACAACGATGCCCAGCCGATTACGCTGCGACTCCACCAACTCAACCTCCTGCCTGGCATCGGGAAGAAGCTCCGTAACGGCATCTTAGACGAGCGAAAACGGAAGCCATTCGAGAGCTTCGATGAACTCTCCGAGCGCGTCTCTGGGCTGCACGACCCAGATGAAGTGCTCGTCGAGCGCATTCTCGAGGAGTTACAAGACGACGATCTGAAGTACCAGACGTTCGTCGGCCAACAAGATCAGTAGTCCAGTGAACGGACACTAGAACGCTCTGTTATTGGTTGATCCAGTACATTTAAGAAGCCAGGAACTGAAAGAAGTATTATGATTGAGACGATTCTCCTTGCGATTGGACCGGGCGATAGCGACCGCGTTGACTCGCTTGTCAATCAGACGGCTGCCGTTGCCGGGCCAACAGAAGCCACCGTCGTACTGGCACACATCATCGAGCCCGACGAGTACGAAAACGAGGTCCACAACTACCACGATGCCATCGACCAGATGGGCATCGACCTCGAGAACCGCAACCTCACACCGGAGACGCTCGCAAAGGAGACTGAACCGATCGGCGAAATCACGAAGCGACTGGATGAGGCAGACATCGAGGTCGACATCCGCGCCGGCGTCGGCGACCGAGCCGAAGAGATCGTCGACCTCGCAGACGAGATCGATGCGGACAACCTTATCGTCGGTGGCCGCAAGCGCTCGCCGACTGGCAAGGCAGTCTTCGGCAGCACGGCACAGCGTGTGCTGTTGACTGCGCCGTGTCCAGTCACCTACGTCCGCAGCGGAACGATCTAACGACCGACGACCACAGATTTTGTCTCGCCACTGCTGCGTTCCGAGACGCTGGGCTTACACTACCTCACCTCGAATCGCCGGCAATGAGAGATCCCGATGCGCTGATCGCCCGGGCGGGTGTCCGCGGCGATCCGGACCGTGACCAGCACTTTCTCGTCGACGACCGCGTTCTGGACCGGCTACCAACCTACCTCGAGGACCTCGAGGTCGACACGAGCCATCTGCTCGAGATCGGTGGCGGGACGGGCGCGCTCACCGACCGACTGCTTGCGATTGCTGACGAAGTAACCGTTATCGAACGCGACCGGACACTCGCCGCGTTTCTCGAGGAGGAGTTTCGTGACGAGATTGAGGCGGGGCAACTGACGGTGATCGAGGGCGACGCCCTCGAGGCCGATCTGCCGGATTTCACGGCGTCAGTCTCGAATCTTCCCTACGGCGTTTCGAGTGAGATCACCTTCCGATTACTTCCGGAAGGGCGCCCGCTCGTGTTGATGTTCCAGCAGGAGTTCGCCGAGCGGATGGTCGCCGAGTCCGGAACCAGTGAGTACGGGCGGCTGTCCGTGTCGACCCAGCACTATGCGGATGTTGAACTCGTCGAGTCGATTCCGAAGGAAGCGTTTTCGCCAGCGCCGGCTGTCCAGAGTGCAGTCATTCGTGCAGTGCCTCGAAAACCCGACTACGAGGTCGATGACGAGGAATTCTTCCTCCGATTCGTCAAGGCGCTCTTTACGCAACGCCGGAAGACGATCCGCAACGCGATTCGGAACACGGCCCACATCTCGAATCTCGAGGAGCCAGAGGCAGTCGTCGAGGCGGCTGACGACGACATCCTCCAGAAGCGGGCTGATGCGATGGCGCCCGCAGAGTTCGCGGCGCTTGCGCAGTTGGCGCTCGAGGTCGGCGAGCCGACGACATAATCGGGATCGTGACGGTTCAAGCTGGTATACATAAGTCGCACTGATCGACGGATACTCAAGCCCCCGGGAACGAGAGATGCGAGAGACGGAGACTCGCTATGGATCTCGGAGTACTCGATTTCAACTGGCTCGCCGGGGTGACGGAGTCGACCGAGCAAAAAGTCGCCGTGACGCTCGCAGCTGCCGGTCTCTTGTTGATCGTCTTGTTCACCTACCGCCGGTTGCAATCGTGGGTGAGCGACCGGACACGGCCGCTGTACGGCGATATCGCCTCGACGATCGTACTCATCGGGACCTGTCTGGTGTCGTTTTCGATTGTCGTCGGTGTCTGGGAGTGGACAGATGAGGTACAGAATCTCTCGGATCAGCACGATATCGGCGGCGAGGTCATTGCACAGGCGATTGTGACGTTCATCCTGGCTGTCGGCGCGTTGATCGTCACGCGGTTTATTAAGCGGATGATCGACGAGGTGTTCGATACGGCGTCGACCGTGACCGATCACCAACGCGAAATCTCCCAGCGCATCTCACAGGTCATCATCTGGTCGGTCGCACTCATTATTATTCTCAGCGTCTGGGTTGAGGACCTCGGCGGCCTCCTCGTCGGTGCTGGTTTCCTCGGAATTGTCGTTGGGATGGCCGCCCAGCAGGTGCTCGGAACGATCCTCGCCGGGTTCGTCCTCATGTTCGCCAGACCGTTTGAAATCGGCGACTGGGTCGAAGTCGAGGGTCAGCAAGGAATCGTGACCGACATCTCGATTATCAACACACGTATCCGATCCTTTGACGGCGAATACATCATGGTCCCCAACGATGTCATCTCCTCAGAAATGGTCACGAACCGCTCGAGATTCGGGCGCTTACGCGTCGAAGTCGATGTTGGCATCGACTACGAAAGCGACGTCGAGCGGGCAGCCGAACTCGCAGCAGACGCTGTTTCTGACCTCGAGGACCCGCTCTCGGCACCGGGAGCACAGGTCATCACCAAGGAGTTTGGTGATTCAGCGGTGGTCCTTGGCGTCCGATTCTGGATCGATAGCCCGAACGCACGCCAGTACACGGAGTCACGAACGGCGGCGATCAACGCGATCAAGGAGGCGTTCGACGAGGAAGGAATCAAGATTCCGTATCCACAGCGCGAACTGACTGGGCGAACCGAAACAAACGGGTTTCAGGTCACAACCCACGGTGCAGAACCGCCGTCCGAGGAGTCGACGGAGGGCCAAGAGCACCGCATGACCTCACCGGAGGGAGAGTAAATGAGCCTCGAGGAACGCCGTGATATTGGCGGCGATGTCTACCAGCCGGCCGAGGACTCGTATCTGCTCGCCGAAGCGGCGTCCGAGCGCCTGCAGGCGGAGACTGCTGGTACTGAGAAGCAGCCACTCGTTCTCGAGGTTGGCACTGGTTCGGGCTACGTCGCTGCCCACGTCAGCGAGGAAACGAACGCGCGCGTGATCGCTGCGGATCTGAACCCCCACGCCGCTCAAGAAGCCCGCGACAAGGGCCTCGAGTCCGTCCAGGCTGACCTCGTCTCGCCGTTCGCAGACGACGCCTTCGACGCCGTCCTGTTCAACCCGCCGTACCTCCCGACGGACCCCGAAAACGAGTGGGACGACTGGATGGAACGCGCCCTCTCGGGCGGCGAGGACGGCCGCGCCGTGATTGACCCATTCCTCGAGTCAGTTGGCCGGGTACTCGCTCCCGACGGCGTCGTCTACCTGCTCGTGAGCAGTTTAACGGGCGTCGACGAGGTCGTCGAACGCGCCGGCGAGAACGGCTTTAGCGCCGTCGCCATCGCCGACGAGTCGTTTCCGTTTGAGACGCTGACCGTTCTCGAGTTGCTTCGATAGCCGAAAATCACGACTCACGAGCCTGCTGACGTAACCGCTCGACTCGCTCGGCGACCGGCGGGTGCGTTGACGGCCGCCACTCGAGCGCGCGTCCGACTCGTCCGAATCCCCTCGAGAGTCCCCGGACCCACGCTGCGCGGTCCAGTTCGCTGTCCGCATCGGGGACCCAGCGGGCAAGACTCGAGGGCACGGTTATGTCGTCGGTAGCCGTGAGCGCGTACGGAACGATGCCGAGCGTCGAACTGGCGTGGAACTGCGTCCGAGCGTCGGTTTCAGGCGGCCCGGCCGCCGCGAGCGTCTCGAGGGCGCTTGCGAGTGCAGCGGGGTCGCCGGCCAGTTCCGCGCCCGCCCGGTCGGCGGCGTACTCTCTGGTCTGGGCGTGGATGCCGACCGTGACCGCGCCGACTGCGAGGACGACTCTGGCGAGGACGCTTACGAGCAGGTAGACGACTGAGAGCACGAGGATTGGAATCGCGACGAGGACGAGCACGACCGTTATCGAGCCAATCGTGAGCAGAAACTGGAGCCACGTCCCGATGCGTCGCTCGCGCGCGAACAGCCCCTCCGAAATCGAGCCAACCGTTGCCGCGACGGTTGCAACAGTTGCATCCCGATTTGCGAGGTGGGCAACCTCGTGGGCGAGGACCGCCTCGAGTTCGTCCGCAGAAAGCGCCTCGAGCAGTCCCTCCGTGACGACGACGGTTGCATCAGTGCCGTTGCCGATCGTGAAACTCGTCGGTTCGCGTTCGGGCGCGACCGCGACCCGCGGTGTTTCGACATCCGCTGCCTGTGCGAAGCGTCGAACACGGTCGCGAAGGCCGTGCGGATCGGAATCGCCGTCCTCCAGCGGCGTGGCCTCGACGGACTCGAGGACGCGCCGGTAGCCATAGCGGCTGTGTGCGACGACCAACACGCATGCTGCGAGAACGAGTAGGCCAGCGAGAAGCGGGCCGGCGTCCGAAACTGCGGTGGCTCGAGCGCCGCCAACTGCGCCAACGAGCGTGTAGGTCGCCCACGCGACGGTGGCGACCACCCCGACCGCGAGCGCGACGAGCAGCGCGAGCGTCGCCGCGAGTCGGACGCGAAGTGAGTGCAACGAGCGTCCGTTCATACGTCTGTATTGTCGGTCGTGTAGAAAAAGTGTCTGCTCAAGAATCCGTCTGTGAAACCGTCTCGCCGGGATTCGGTCCTGTTTCCCGCGCCCATCCTTGGCGACAGTAGCGAGTCCATGCCATGCCCTAACAATTACTACAACGCATTAACGAGGATGGAAAATATTAAGCGTCGGTATAGCCTAGCCGAAGCTACGATGACTGAGTACGTCTCGACCACGCCGGGACTCTTTCCGCTCCCGGACTGGGCGAAAGACGATCTTTCGGATCTGAAGGGCCACCAGAAACACGACCTCATCAGCGGCGATGAGGGCGACGAGATTACCGCAGCCTACGCAGAGGGCCGCGAAAACGTGATCAGCGCACAGGTTGATGCTGGTCTCGACCGTATTAGCGAGGGGCAACTGCGCTGGGACGACATGCTTGCGCACCCGCTTGCCGTCCACGACGCCGTCGACACGCAGGGGATCGTCCGCTACTACGACAACAACAACTTCTATCGCGACCCCGTCGTCCAGGGCGACCTCGACTTTTCGGGCGACGTTGCCTCCGAACTCGAGTCTGCCGCAGAACTGACCGACGGCGACCTGCAGGCCGTTCTCCCCGGCCCGTACTCGCTCGCCGACCTCGCAACCGACGACCACTACGGCGACGACGCCGAGTTCCTCGGCGCAATCGCTGATTTCCTCGAGGGCGAAATTGAAGCCTTCCCCGAGCACGAGACGCTGTTCCTGCTCGAGCCATCGCTCGTCGAGTCCGCGCCCGAAGACGGCGCGGACGAGCGCGCAAGCGAGGCAATCGATCAGGTCGCACAGGCTACGGACGCCGACGTTGTCGTCCAACCGTACTGGGGCGCACTCGAGGAGAAGATGTACGCACACCTCCTCGATGCGGATATCGACGCCGTCGGTTTCGACTTCGTCGCGAACCAGGACGAGAATCTCTACAACATTCAAGAGTACGGCGCGACCGACGACATTTCGCTCGGCCTCGCAGACGGGCAGAGTACGCTCGTCGAGGACGCAGAAGCGGTCCGCGACCGCGTCGACTGGGTGTACGACCAGCTCCCCGTCGCCGAGTTCGAGACAGTTTATCTGACGACGAACACGGAGACGTTCTACCTGCCGTACAACAAGTTCGAGGACAAACTCGCCGTTCTCGCCGAAGCAGCAGAACTCGCAGAGGTGAAAGCAGCATGAGCAACGAAAACAAAGACCAGTTCCGACCGGAGGACCACGAGAACGACCACTTCCTGCTGACGACCGTCGTCGGCAGCTATCCGAAGCCAAAGTGGCTCAACCGCGCAAAGGAACTCTACGAAGACCCTGACCACAGCTTCGACGAGGACGACTTTCAGGAGGCCGAAGACGACGCCTCCCGTCTGATCACGCAGGAACACGAACGCGCCGGTCTGGATGTCGTCGTCGACGGCGAAATGCGGCGCAACGAGATGGTCGAGTTCTTCGCCCACCGCATCGAGGGCTACGAGTTCAACGGCCCGGTCAAAGTCTGGGGACACAACTACTTCGATAAGCCATCCGTCGTCACGGAAGTCGAGTACGACGAAAGCTGGCTCGTCGACGAGTACAAGTTCATTGCAGACGCAACCGACCGCCCCGTCAAGGTCCCGATTACGGGTCCCTACACGCTCGCAAGCTGGGCGTTCAACGAGGCCTACGAGGACGACGCCGAACTCTCGTATGCGCTCGCTGACCTCGTCAACGAGGAAATCGAGAAGCTCGTCGAGGCTGGCGCACGCTACATCCAGATCGACGAGCCCGCACTCGCGACCACGCCGGACGACCACGCCATCGTCGGCGAGGCACTCGAGCACATCGTCGAGGGCATCCCCGAGGAAGTCCGCATCGGCCTCCACGTCTGTTACGGCGACTACTCCCGGATCTACCCCGAAATTCTCGACTACCCCGTCGACGAGTTCGACCTCGAGCTCGCAAACGGTGACTACGACCAGCTCGACGTGTTCAAAGACCCCGAGTTCACCGCGGATCTCGCACTCGGTGTTACCGACGTTCACGTCGCCGAAGCCGAATCCGTCGAACAGATCGAGGAGAACATCCTGAAGGGCCTCGAGGTCGTGCCACCGGAACAACTCGTCCTCTCGCCTGACTGTGGTGTGAAACTGCTTCCACGCGACGTCGCCTACGGCAAGATGGCGAACATGGTCGAAGCAGCACGCAACGTCGAAGCGAAACTCGACGCTGGCGAAATCGACGTCGAACCCGGTGCAGCGACGCCGGCTGACGACTAACGCGCTCAAGACGCCATTTTCTGTTTCAGTCCCCTACTCGCTGAGAGCATCAGCTACGCTCCTCGAGTGAGCCACACCCCCATACGTATCAGTTATCATATGTCGGTCGGTGGCGTGTGAAATGCCGACACGAGTCGACGACATCGGTGTCACCCGATAACCCTCATGTCCAAGCAATTATACGTAGGATGCGTCCGAATGTGGTTCTAATGCAAGAGACTGTTTCAACCGACCTTGATCTCGAGGCGGCTGCGACGGACCACCGTGAGACTGACTACGACATTGACCCGCTCTTTCTGACCCGCTGGTCGCCGTACGCGATGACCGGCGAGCCACTCGAGGAAGCACAGTTCCTCCCACTGTTCGAGGCCGCCCGCTGGGCGCCGTCAGCGTTTAACAACCAGCATTGGCGATTCATCTACGCGACGCGCGAGGACGACGAGTGGGACACCTTCACCGACCTGCTGCTCGGTGGAAACGAGGACTGGGCAACCGACGCGGCCGTCCTCGCCGTCATCGTCTCGAAGACGACGTTCGACCACAACGGCGAACCCGCGCCAACACACTCCTTTGACACCGGTGCCGCCTGGCAGAACCTCGCTCTCGAGGGTGCACGCCGCGATCTGGCCGTCCACGGCATGGCCGGCTTCGATTACGAGCGCGCCGCTAAGGAACTTGAGGTACCCGAGGAGTACGCTGTCGAGGCAATGGTCGCGATTGGCGAGCGCGCGCCGCCCGAGTCGCTGCCCGAAGAACTTCAGGAGCGCGAACAGCCAAGTGACCGCAAGGACCTCGAGACGATTGTCCACCGCGGCGGCTTCGACGCGTAAACGCGGTCTCTTTTTGCTGCGTTCTGCTCGAGATGCGACCGCTTACTGACTGAGGGAGCCGCCTTCGACGCCGTGTGCTTTGCCGGTGATGAACGATGTCTTGTCGTTACAGAGCCAGACGACGGCGACGGTCACCGTCAGTCCACAACATCTTATCGGATGCCCGAAAAAGAGCGGCCATGAACGCCGACATCCTCGTCGCCGGGGAGACCCTCATCGATTTCCTCCCCGAGCGGCCCGGCCCGATTACTGACGTGTCGAGATTCGACCGACGCGCTGGTGGCGCACCCGCAAACGTCGCCGTTGCACTCGCCCGACTCGAGCACACGCCACTGTTCTGGACGCGCGTCGGTGACGACCCGTTCGGACGCTATCTCGAGGCGACGCTTACGGACCGGAGCCTTCCGGGCCGATTCATCGAACTCGACCCGAAAGCGAAGACGACGCTCGCGTTCGTCACGCACGACGAGACGGGCGACCGGAGCTTTTCGTTCTACCGCGAGGGGACTGCAGACACCCGCCTCGAGCCAGGGCGAGTCGCCGACAGCGACCTCGAGAACTGCGAGTGGGTCCACGTCGGCGGCGTGACCCTCTCGAGTGGCCGTTCGCGGGAGGCGACCCTCGACCTTCTCGAGCGGGCGGCAGCAGCGGGGGTGACAACCTCGTTCGATCCAAACGCGCGCCCAGAACTGTGGCCGGACGAGGCGACGTTTCGGTCCGTCTGTCGCGACGCGCTCGAATACGTCGACGTGGTGAAAGCGACTGGTGGCGAACTCGAGGCGCTCGGATTTTCGGGCGAAACTGTCGACGAACGCGCTTGCGGGGCGCTCGAGGCTGGACCGCACACGGTGCTTGCAACCCGCGGACGTGCAGGGTCGATTGCCGTCGCCCGCAACGCTGCCCCGTGGTCAGGGCCGGGAACCACCAGCCATCCGGGTTACGACGCCGACGTGGTCGATACCACCGGCGCGGGCGATGCCTTCGTCGCGGGCGCTATCGCCGCCCTGCAGGAGGGACGAGGGCTCGAGGAGACACTCGCGTTCGCCAACGCTGTCGGTGCCGCTGCGACGACGGCTCCCGGCGCGATGACCGCACTGCCGGACCGAGACGTAGTGCGCTCGATTCGGGAGTGAAGGGGTGTCGCGTCGGCGCTCGCTACTCGTATCGGAAGAGTCGCACATTGCAGTCGGGGCAGAACAGTGTTTCCGGCGGTGTCTCGCCGACTGGGGTTACCTCGCCACAGCAACTCGACTGCGAGATGGTCACCGCGCGGTCACAGAGCGGACACGCTGCGAGCAACGACCGGAGCGGACGGCCGGCAGCCAATCGAATCGCCGGGTCGTCGATCCGGGACTCGAGGGCGCGGGCTGCGGCGAGTTCGGCGATAGCGATTTCGCGCCGAAGCGAGATGGTTCCGGAACGCGCGATAACCAGTGTCTCGGCGCTGCGCCCCAAACCCGATCCGACTCGCACGTCAACCGACGGGCTGGTGAGGTCGTCAGCGACAGCGGCGAGTTCCTCGATATCACGTTCGCGAAGCGATTTCATTTCCTGTCGCCACTCGTCGCGAAACGCCGGCTCGAGGGTAAGCCCCGGCTCTGCATCGGTTTCGGTTGGATTGTGGGTGTCGTCATCGTGGCGATCAGCCGCGCGCTCGCGCTCCGGAACGACGACTGCCGCCTCGAGCAGGGCCTCGACAACCGCGTCGCCGCTCGGCTGTGCTGATTCGGTCGCTCGATCTCCAAGGCCCGCATCAACTGTCCCGTCGGGAGACTGCTTGAATGCGGTGCCGGGAATCATGGCCGCGAGACGGGGAGCAAATTGCGGTGTATAGGGGACAACGTACCCACGAAGCCAGATCGTCGCGAGACCGACTGTGGCGACGACGGTAGCGATGAGTGGCACGCTGGCGAGCAACAGAACCCCAACAGCCAGCGCCACCAATCCAGCGTTGGCGATCGTACACGGCAGACATCGGTTCTCGCCGGTGTACGCCGGCTTCCGAACTCGCTCGAGAAGGTCGCTGGCCATAGCGGGCGTTTCGAGGCGACCGCCTTGAGTGTGGCGTCAGAGACAGTCTTTTTTACGACGGGCGTGATTTCCGAGCCGAGATGTGTGGAAACGGCACTGTTGCGGCCGGTTTCGGCCGGGACAGAAGCAACGACTGGAGAGCGCTCGCGGATAGCCACTCGCCGAACGAACGCCAGCAACGCGCCCGCTCACGTGGTGGGCGGCAATGAACGGCGACACCCTGATTGACACCCTCGAGGAGGCTGGCCTCTCGCCGTACCAGGCTGACGCCTTCGTCACGCTGCTCGAGTTGGGATCGGCGTCGGCAACAGACGTTGCGCAGGCCAGTTCGGTGCCGGACCCGCGAATTTACGACGTTTTGCGCGGGCTCGAGGAAAAAGGGTACATCGAAACGTACGAGCAAGACAGCCTCCATGCTCGTGCGCACGATCCAGCAGACGTTCTCGAGGATCTGCGCTCGCAGGCAAATCGTTTTGAAAACGCCGCCGAAGAGATTGAAGACCGCTGGAATCGACCGGATATCGAAGAGCACGCCGTCAGTATCGTCAAACGCTTCGATACGGTGTTAACGCGGGCCGATGAGCTGATTCGAACCGCCGAGAATCAGGTCCAGATTGGGCTGACGCCGGCCCAGTACACCGAACTCGCCGACGCGCTCGAGGTGGCACACAACGACGGGGTCAACGTCAAAATCTGTTTTATCCCGCCGAGTGATACACTCGCGGACGTGCCCTCGACTGACCTGCTCGAGCGGACGTGTATCGAGGCACGGCGTCGTGATCTCCCCGCGCCGTTTGTCGCGCTCGTCGATCGATCATGGACCTGCTTTGCACCGCATGGCGAGTCAACGAATCAGTATGGCGTCATCGTCAACGACCGCTCGCTCGCGTACGTCGTTCACTGGTACTTCCTTTCCTGTCTCTGGGAAGTCCACGAGCCGATCTATTCGGCACGCAGCGATGAGCCGCCGATTACGTACGTCGACCTCAGACAGTGTCTACGCGATGTCGAACCGCTGCTCGAGTCAGGCATCACTATCGACGCCACAATTTACGGCTACGAGACGAACACCGGCCGAAAGATAACGCGACGGGGGCAACTCACCGACGTCGAGTACGTCGGCCAGTCGGCGACCGGCGGCGAGCGAACGACGCTGCTTCATCTCGCTGGCCAAGCGTCGATCACGCTCGAAACGGACGAGGGTGAGTTCACCGTCGGTGGCTGGGGTGCGATGATCGAAGACATCGAAGCGATCCGAATCACGATCGACGCGCTCGAGTAGCCCCGATCGACACCGAAAATCTGCATCGATTGTTCGTCGGTCGATTATTTTGACGGAATCTGCTGCTCAGAGTGACAACGCAGGCCACATTGCTGCCGTTTTCGAGTCACCCACCCACGGCCACCACTAGTTAACAACACCTGTTGTACTCCATCCAGTAGATATAAATAATGATGAGTGTCATTGTTTTTCATATGGTTGACGGTGACTCACAGGAGAAGCGACAGAACTCGAGTGTTTCCCGGCGCACGTTCGTCAAAGCCGCCGGTGCAAGTGGTGCGACGGTCGGTTTGGCCGGCTGCGTCTACGGGGACGAAAGCTCAGACGACGCTGTCGTCTGGGGATTCGACCCAGACGCCGAGGCAGAAGTCGGCGAGGAAATCGTCGACATGCTGTACGAGAATGGATTGAGCGACGACATCGACGTTGAACTCCAGCCCGGTGACAGTGACACGGGTGACCGGCGCGATACGTACACGCAACTGCTCGAGAGCGAGGAGACCCAGCCAGACCTGTTCATGATGGACAACGGATGGGTGAACATCTTCATCCAGCAGGGTCATATCGCTAATCTCGAGAACGAGCTCAGCGATGACGCGCTGGCAACGATCGAGGACGAATACTTCGAGTCGTTTACAGAGACGGCGCGTGATCCCGATACAGGCGATCTCTACGGCGTTCCGATGTACCCGGACTACCCCGTGATGCAGTACCGGAAGGACTACGCACGGGAGGCTGGCTACGACGATGATGACTTCGACGAGTGGGCGACCGAGCCGATGACCTGGGAGGAGTGGGCCGAGATCACGGAAGAGATCGTCGATGCGTCTGATGCCGAATACGGCCTCGCAACGCAATGGGACGTCTTCGAGGGGACGGCCTGTTGTACGTGGAACGAGGTCATGTCATCCTTCGGTGGCGCATACTTCGGTGGCTCCGACAACCTCCTCGGGCCTGTTGGCGACCGCCCGGTGACGGTCGACGAACCGGAGTTCATCGAGGGACTCCAGATGATGCGTACCTTCGTCGCCGACGAACACGACGATTACACACTCGAGGAGTATCCAACTGGACTCGCGACCTCGTCGATCACGTCCTGGCAGGAAGAGGACGCTCGCGAGGCAATTGCGGGCGGTGACGCAGTCATGCAGCGCAACTGGCCCTACGCCATCGTCGAGAACATCACCGGTGACGACTACGACATTTCGGTCGACGATTACGGGACGATGCCGATGCCCTACGGCGTAAGCGAAGACGACGCCGCCCAGCAAGGAACCGGCGGAACGACCTCCGCACTCGGTGGGTGGCACGTCGTTCTCAATCCAAATTCCGAGCGTACCGAGGAAGCAATCGAAGTCCTCGAGACAATCATGGAGGACGACTACAGCCTTGGTCTGTTCGAGATCTGGGGCTGGACGCCGCCGAAGCCACACCTCTTCGAAACAGAGGAAGCCGAAGAGATCGAGCCGATTGGCAACTACATGGACACGCTTCGGGTGGCTGGTGAGAACGCCATGCCGCGCCCAGTAACCGAGGTCTGGCCGGACCAGGCAACGCTGATCGCCGAAGAGGTCAATGGGGCCGTTGCTGGCGACAAAAGCCCCGAAGACGCCGCTGCCGACCTGCAAGAGGGACTCGAGGCAACCGAAGAGTGACGAAACCTAGTAATGAGTACTGATAACCTGACGGACGGTCCCGTTCAGCAGTCAGATCGGTCGGGGCCGCTCGTCGCGATCACGCGCTGGATTGAGAACCTCGGCGAGACTGGGCTTGCATACCTGCTACTGTCGCCGGTGTTTCTCCTGCTCGGAGCCGTTGCGCTGTATCCGCTTTTGCGGACGTTCGAACTCTCGCTGTTCCAGAACGTCCTGTCGGATCCGGAGTTCGTCGGCTTCCAGAACTACGTCGCCCTGTTCACTGGGGAGGCCAATCCACGGATGCCGGGCTCGACGACGTTTCTGCCCGGCGTAAGTACCAGCGGGAGTTTCCCGTTTGTTCACGTTGAGGGACTGCTTCGAAGCGCGCTCGCAGTGACGCTGATTTTCACTGTCGTGAGCGTCTTCTTCGAGACGGTCATCGGCTTCGGACAGGCGCTGGTGCTCGACCAGGAGTTCCGAGGACGCCGATGGGTGCGTGCGGCAATCATCATCCCGTGGGCAATTCCGATCGTTATTCAGGGGATGATCTTCTACCTGATGTTCCACCCAAGCACGGGCTTCCTGACGGAGTATCTGGCGAATTTCGGAATCGTCGCCGAGACGAACACGCTCAATGATCCAGCGAGTTCGTTGCTGATCGTCACCGTGGCTGATATCTGGAAGACAACAGCCTTCATGGCGCTGTTGATTCTCGCTGGCCTCCAGAGCATCGATCGAAACCTCTACGACGTCGCGAAGGTCGCCGGTGCATCGAAGTGGCAGCAGTTCAAGCTGATCACACTGCCGCTCGTGTTACCGGCGCTCGGCATTGCGATCCTCTTTCGGACGATCGACGCGATGCGCGTCTACGGTCTTATCGACTCAGTCTCGGGCTGTACGACCGTTCCATCGCTGTCATGTATGGTCGTCGAAACGTTCAACACCAATCGTGGACTCGCCTCTGCGATTGCGTTCGTGACGGCTGGCGTCATCGCCATCGCCGTCATGGGCGTCATCTACCAGCAGTACAAGGAGGGATTCTGAAATGGCAACGACACCCGACGCTGGCCCCGGTCCGAACTCCCCCGACGCATCGACGGCCGAGGACGAAACGCTCGGCCCCCTCGAGCGCTTTACTCGTGGGGTCGTTACTGACGCCGAGAAACGCGACCGGCTCTACCGGGCGCTGTTCTACGTCGCAGCCGGCTTCTTCCTGGTAACGACGTTATTCCCGTTCTACTGGCTGCTCGTACTCGCATTGACGCCGAACAGCCAAATCCTCGCGGGCGACTGGGAGGTTGCCCTGCCGTTCGTCGGGGCGGACCTCCCATTGCCCCACCCGCAGGGATTCAACGTCTCCGCCTTCGTGGAGGTGTTTCAGCAGGTTCCGTTCCACCTCTACGTCTTCAACAGCTTCGTGCTCGCAACGATCACGACGATTATCGTTCTGGTCATCGCGAGTCTCGCTGGCTACGTCTTCGGTCGCCTCGAGTTCCCGGGTCGCGGCCCGCTGATGCTCGCAATCTTGGTGGTCTCGTACTTCCCACCAGCAGCGTTCTTGATTCCGCTGTTCGACGCATTCCTCGGGAACGAACTGGTGGTGCCGTTCCTCGGACTTGAGCTGTTTACCGTCCCACGACTGGTGAACACGCCGGGGTCGATGATTATTCCCTTCAGCGCGCTGTTCCTGCCGCTGTCGATTTTCATCCTCACCACGTTCTACAGCCAGATTCCGGACGGCCTCGAGGATGCGGCTCGCGTTGAGGGAACCACGCGGTTGGGCGCGCTGTTTCGCGTCATCATCCCGCTGTCGGCACCCGGCGTCGCGACCGCCGCCGTGTTGACGTTCATCTCGGTGTACAACGAGTACTTCTTCAGCTCGATCATGTCGCTGCAAAACGAGCCCCACCAGTGGTCGCCACTGGTCGGCGGAATCTTGAGCTATCAGGACCAGTACACGACTGACTTCAACCTGATGGCGGCAGCAAGCATCGTCGGGGTGATTCCCGTCGTGATACTCGTCGTGATCGCCCAGGAACGAATTGTAAGCGGACTGACTGCAGGCGCACTCAAAGAATAATATGGCACGTGTAACACTCACTGACGTCACGAAACGCTACGACGACATCGTCGCTGTCGACGACATGAACGTCGAAATCGAAGACGGCGAGTTCATCTGTCTCGTCGGCCCGTCGGGCTGTGGCAAGTCGACGACGATGGAAACAATCGCCGGCCTGACTAAACCCTCGGATGGAACGGTACAGATCGGCGAGACGGACGTAACAACCCTTCCACCGAAAGACCGCGGGGTCGCGATGGTCTTCCAGAACATCGCACTGTTCCCGCACATGAACGTCGCCGACAACATCTCGTTCGGCCTTCGACTGCGGAACTACGCCGACGACGAAATCGACCGCCGAGTCGAGGAGGCCGCAGACATCGTCCAACTGAATGGCATGCTCGAGCGCGAACCGAGCGAGCTTTCTGGCGGGCAACAACAGCGGGTTGCGATTGCCCGTGCAATTGTTCGCGAACCTGCGGTCTTCCTGATGGACGAACCGCTCGCCAATCTGGACGCGAAACTGCGGGTCCACATGCGAACTGAACTCCAGCGCCTCCACAAGCAACTGGATACGACGATCATCTACGTCACCCACGACCAGGCCGAGGCGATGACCATGTCCGATCGAATCGCGGTCATTAACGATGGGCAACTCCAACAGATCGCGCCGCCACTGGAGTGCTACAACGAACCAGCCAACCGCTTCGTCGCTGGCTTCATCGGCTCGCCGTCGATGAACTTCATCGAGGGCGAACTGACCGCGACAGGACTGACGACAGAGCATTTCAACCTCGAGTTCGACGCGGATGAACTCGTTCAGTCGAGCGGCGAGGCGGTCACGATGGGCATTCGTCCGGAGGATATCTATCCGGCTGCACAGGCCGAGACGCTTTCGAGCGCCTCGGAAGTGATCGAGGCGACAACGGACGTCCTCGAGCCGATGGGCGACGAGATTTTCGTCTACCTCTCGCTGGACGATGCTAGCGATGGGACGATGACGAGCCAGGAGGCATCGAGTGCGGCGAATCAACTCCTGATGAGCGTTGATCCGGACTCGATGATCGACGAAGACGACGCGGTTCAGGTCGTCCTCGACCGATCGAAGATACACCTCTTCGAGACGGAAACGGGCGAGGCGCTCGTCCATGGCATCGAAGGAACCCAGATCAGTGCAGCCCAGCAGACCGGCACGGACGCGCCAGCGGAGAGCGCAGAAAGCGCAGGTGGGCAACATGAGTGAGGCGATTCCGCTGATCTACTACGGCGGGCTCTCCGTGTTGTTTTTCTTCTGGATTTACGGAATCGTCTCGTTCGGCCTCGATCTGAAGAACACGATTATCCCCGGGATCAGACAGTATCGACGCGGCCGGAAGCAACTCACGGAACAACAAGCAGCCGAGAACGACCGAACGGAAACCGAGGAGCAACTGTACTGATGGCATCAAACAGAGAGCCAGACCACGACGAGACGGAATCAAATACGAACGAAGTGGCAACGGGATCGACCATCACGGACATCACGTCCGTTCGGACCGGTCTCGTCGGTCTTGGCAACATTGGCCACCACCACGCCGACCGATTGGCGGACCTCGGCGTCCCGGTCGTCGGGGGCATGGACGTTGCAAGCGACGCTCGCGAGGAATTCGCGAATCGCTACGACACGGCCGTCTACGACGACCACCGCGACCTCTACGACGCTGTCGATGCCGTCATCATCACCACCCCCAACAAGTTCCACGAGCAGTACGCCGTTGACGCCTTCGAGCGTGACTTACATGTGCTCTTAGAGAAGCCAATTGCCCATTCTCTCGAGAGTGCAAAGCGTGTTGCCGCGGCTGCGGCCGACTCCGAAGGCGTGTGTACAGTCGGGTTCAACAACCGATTCTTGAACGCCGTGCGTCTCGTTCGAGAGCGAATCGCTCGTGGCGAGTTTGGCGAGGTAACCCATGTCGAAGCCAACTACGTTCGTCGACGGGGCGTCCCCGGTCGTGGCTCGTGGTTTACACGTCGTGATATCTCCGGTGGCGGCGCGCTGATCGACCTCGGCGTTCATGCCATCGACCTCGCGATGTACCTGCTCGACTATCCCGACACCGAAGCGGTCACTGGCGTTACGCGCTCTGAGTTCGGCTCCCGCGAGGACTACGTCTACCTCGACATGTGGGGCGATGATCAGGGGGCTGACGCCTTCGATGTCGACGACTCTGCCAGCGCGTTCGTCCGCTGTGCGGGCGACCGGACGATTTCGCTCGAGGTCGCATGGGCGACAAACCGACCTCCGACTCACGAATTCGTCGTTCGGGGGACCGACGCCGCTGCGACCTTCGATCTGTTGACGAACGAGCTCTCGATCCACTCCGCGAGCGCTGAGGGGATAGATCACATGACAGATACCTCTATCAAGACCAGCGAAAACGATTCGCACGTTGACGAACAAAAAGCCTTCTTCGAGTCGATCGTCGGGGGTCGCTGTGACGGCTCGAGCATCGAGGAGGCATTGGCTGTCCAGCGAATCGTCGACGGGATCTACCGCTCGAGCGAAACAGGCGCAACGATTTCATTCGCCGAGAAACAGGCAGAGATAACGCCAGAAGTGTAGCGCCCATCCTGTGGCACCTCGGTCAGTTGATCGTGGGTTCGATCGGTCACAACACACCGGCCGATACGTCTTTTGTCTAATCGTGATTGTCTCAGTATCTGAAAAATCCAAATTATTTTGGGAGAACGTTTCTATCACCCTTCGTGGTGCTACACGATGTAGCATGACGTCGGCTCAGATGCACCCAGAGACGCTCGATCACACGTATAAACTCCTCTCGAACGCTCGCCGTCGGCAACTGTTGTATCTCCTTGTAGAACCGGGGCAGTGGACTGTCGATACGCTCGCGCGTCGACTGACCGCCTGGGAGCAGGACACTCCCGCACCAGCCGTTACCGAAACCCAAAAATCACAGGTCAAAGCAACCCTGGTTCACAATCATCTCCCACGACTCGCCGACCACGACACGATCGAGTACGACGCCGACAAGGAGACGGTCGCTCCCGGCGAACGGTTCAACGACGTCCGCTCGTTCATCGATCACGCTCGAGCCCTCGAGTTTGGTGGTGAGTCCACGACGCAGCCCGTTGCCGGTGAAGTGACCGATTGAACAGCTATCGCTGACGTCGACCGAGCCGAATGGTGTCACGGAGACTGCTGATCGGTCAGCCTGACGCACAGGATGGCAACCCACTTGTGGCCGAGCGCTGTCACTCTACGATATGTTCCACGAACAGCGAACGACAGTGCCGGATGCGCCGGGTGACCTGCGGGCGGAGTATCACCGCGATCTGTCGGCTGTACTCGAGACAACCGGTGCCAGTGACGCCGCAGCAGCGACTGACCTCGAACCCGAAACCATCGACGCCGTCCTCGCAGACGACGACCCCGAACTGTCACTCGAGGAAGCCGCTCAGATTCAGGCGCTTACAGATGGCGCACCCGACGCAGAGACCATCGTGACGATCGCCTGTGAACATCTTCTGTTGGGGATGACGACGGCAGTCCTTGACGTCGACGCCCTCGAGAGCGAACTCGCAATTGCGATGGATGCCAAAGAGATCCAGCAGAAAATCGAACAGCGCGCGCCGATGTCGTTTGACGAGTACGTACACATCCAGCACGCGATCGTCGCCAACACGCCATAGGTAGCTACAAATTTGTAATCGTCAGTCAGAGATCGACATTCATAGATAATCACACAGTACCTCCTCGAGCGGTGAACCTATGTGTGTCCCACTGCGATTTGGTGTATGGACGTTGCAATTTTGGGTTGTGGCTACATCGGCTGTGCGCTCGGCCGGCAACTCGCCGCGCGTGGCCACCGATCGATCGGGGTTCGACGCTCTGAGCGAGGCCTCGAGCAAATCGAGACGGCCGGGTTCGAGGCCGTACAGGCAGATATCACCGACGCGGACCAGTTGGCTGAAATTCCTGATGTCGACGCCGTCGTCTTCGCCGCGAGCAGCGGTGGGCGAGATGCCGAGGCCGCCCGCGAAATCTACGTCGAGGGATTGAAAACGACAATCGACGCGTTTGGCGAGCGCGAGAGCAGTCCCGACCGCCTCGTCTACACGTCTTCAACCGGCGTCTACGGCGACCACGGCGGCGACTGGGTTGACGAGGAGACACCGATCGACCCGACGACGGCGAAAACCGAGGTTTTGGCCGAGGCCGAACGCGTCGCGCTCGAGCGCCCGGCCGAACACGGCTTCGACGGCACGGTCGCCCGTTTTGCAGGCCTTTACGGTCCTGATCGCTACCGACTCGAGCGGTATCTCGAGGGCCCGGTCACGGAGGGGTATCTGAACATGGTTCATCGCAACGACGCCGCTGGGTCCGTCCGATACCTGCTTACCGAAGACCGTGCCCGTGACGATATTGTTCAGGTCGTCGACGACGAACCCGTCTCCAAGTGGGCGTTTGCAGACTGGCTCGCACACGAGTGTGATCTGCCCGAACCACCGAAACAGACCAAAGCCGAGCGACTCGAGGCAGGTGACCTCTCGGAAGCGTCGCGACGACGGATACTGACGAGCAAGCGCTGTTCGAACGGGTATCTCCGGGACCTTGGCTACGAGTTTGTCTACCCGACGTATCGCGAGGGGTATCGCGACGCACTCGAGGCGTATTGCGGCGAGTAGGGAGTTCAATCGGACCGAGAGTGCCCCACACAGGGCAAAATGGAGTAAGCTTCTTGGGTATTCACTTTGAGTGTCTGGTATGAGCGACGGGGACGCGATGAGCACCAGCGCGTTCACCGGGGGCGAGGCGGGGTCGTGGGCGCGTCCCGCAACAGCGGTCGACGAGATTACCGAGACGCTGCAGTCACTCGACCCGCTGGTACTCTCGCTGCTGGTGCTTGGCGCTGTTGCCCTCGTGTTGGGGGCCTGGTGGTTTGTACGCTGGTTCCGCAGACCGGCTGGTGCACACTTTCAGCGCGTCCTCGCGGAGTACGACGAGGTAACGGTGCTGATGCACCCGAATCCCGATCCGGACGCGATGTCGTGTGCAATGGCTGTCGACGCAATCGCCGCTGACGTTGGAACCGAGACAACGCTGCAGTACGCCGGCGAGATTCGTCATCAGGAAAATCGAGCATTTCGAACCGTCCTCGACCTCGAGATGGATAGCATCGAGTCGAGTTCGGAACTCGCGGCTGAGGCGACCGTCCTCGTCGACCACAACACACCACGCGGCTTTACGGGTGCCCAGACTGTCGAACCGATTGCCGTCGTTGATCATCACCCAGGCAACGGGACAGGGACGGAGTTTACCGATGTCCGCACGGCATACGGCGCGGCATCGACAATTTTCGTCGAGTACCTGACCGACCTCGGTGCGACAGCCGATACTGACGCCGGCCTTGAACTCTCGCCAGAACTTGCAACGGGTCTCCTCTACGGCATTCAGTCCGATACGAACCACCTTACCAACGGCTGCTCGAAAGCCGAGTTCGACGCGGCTGCGAGCCTCTACGACTGGATCGACGAAGACTTGCTTGGCCGAATTGCCAATCCACAAGTCAGCGATGACGTACTCCAGATCAAAGCAACGGCGATCACCGAAAAGCGCGTCGAGGGCCCCTTCGCGGTCTGCGATGTCGGTCGCGTGTCGAACACCGATGCAATTCCACAGGCTGCAGACGAACTCATGCACCTAGAGGGCGTCACAGCAGTCATCGTCTACGGCGCAAACGACGGCACGTTGCACCTCTCAGGCCGGTCTCGAGACGATCGCGTCCACATGGGCGAGACGCTTCGCCACGCCGTCAGCGACATTCCGATGGCAAACGCTGGCGGCCACGCCCGGATGGGTGGCGGACAGGTCTCGATCGAACACATGCGCGGGATCGGCCCCTCCGATGGAATCGATAAATCCGAGTTCGAAGAACGGCTCTTTTCGTCACTTTCGGGCGAGCGCTAATCGCGGCGCTCGTGATGAAGGAGAGACACCACGACGCATCGCTCGAGAACGCGTTGATCGGTGTGAACCGCTCTGCCCCGCGAGCGGTCGGTTGTGCCGTGCGTTGCTTACCGAATCTCTTTCCACTCGGCGTCACAGTCCGGACAGATCCGGACGGTCTTGATCGAGTCAGGGTCGTTTTCGGTCTTCAGTGGCTGGTCGCAGTCGCCACAGACGAGTCGATCGTAGGTGTCCTTATCGAGTTCGCCTTCGCGGAGTGCCTTCCGGACAGATTTCATGTTCACCCTGTAGGAAGGTAGGGGAGAAAAAGACCGGGGGCTTTCTCCAGCACTGTCCGACACACGTCTGACGCCGTTCGGACATGCAGCGCTGGCCGGAGTCGTGGCCGTTTTACCGATTCAGCCGAAGAGACCATCGATGGAGTACGTACAGGAGCGAATCACGACACTCCACGATTTCGGTGGGCTGGGGACGAAATCGGGGCTCACGAAGACCAACACCGACACGACCAGCACTGACGACGCTGCCCACGTTTCCCCAATCGCCCAGACCGCCGTTATCGTCCCGATGACCGCGCGCGAACACCGCAACCCCGCCGCCGCGCGCGTCCTCTCGGAACTCGAGTCGCTCGAGCCAGCCCCGGCCGCAGTGTACATTCCCGTTCGGGCGTCTGCCGACGAGTTTCCGGCATTTCGTGAGTGGCTGACGTCGTTTTCGCTCCCAGTACGTGTCCTCTGGTGTTCCGCGCCCGCTGTTGAGACGATGCTCGCGCGCGCCGGCCTCGATGGCGAGTTCGGGAAGGGCAGAGACGTCTGGCTCGCGCTCGGGCCAGCGGCCGCCGCCGGCGAGTACGTCGTCGTCCACGACGCGGACGCGCGAAGTTACACCGCCGACCACGTCCAACGACTGCTCGCGCCGCTTGCGATGGACGCTGGCTTTGAGTTCTCGAAGGGGTACTACGCTCGAATCGAGGATGATCGACTCTATGGCCGTCTGTTTCGCCTGTTCTACGCGCCGGTTCTCCGGGCGCTTGCGAGCGACCACGACGCCCCTATTCTCGAGTACCTGCAGTCGTTTCGATACGCATTAGCCGGCGAGTTCGCGATGACCGCCGAGTTGGCGACCCAGCTGCGAACGCCACGAACCTGGGGTCTCGAGGTGGGGACACTCGGTGATGCCTTCGATCACGCTGGATTTTCTGGCACCGCACAGGTCGACCTCGGACAGCACGTCCACGACCACCGCGCAGTCGCGGGCGAGACCGGTCTCGAGGGAATGAGTCGAGAAGTCGCTGAAACCCTCTTTCGCGTACTCGAGGCAGGCGGAATCGATCCCAACTACGAGACGCTGGCCGACCGGTACCGAACGGCCGGTCTCGCATTACTCAAACAGTATCGCGCTGACGCGGCGTACAACGGCCTCGAGTACGACTACGCTGGCGAACGCAATCAACTCGAGCGATACGCGGGTGCGATCGACCCGCCCGGCGTCGACCGACGACTCCCACGCTGGACCGACACCGCACTCGAGACGGCTGCGGTTGTCGATGCGACACAGCCATGGACTGACCAGCCGAACGCGTCGTCGCTCGGCTCGCAGAGACAGGACTGAGTCGGCGAGCAAAGCGCGTTCGCACTCGACACGAGAAGCTAAAGACTAATCCGGGAACCCGCCGTGTACCCGTGTATGGATGCTACGGCCGACGAACTGGCGGGCGTCGTCGACCTCTTTGGTGGCCTGACGCGCGCCGAACTCGAGCGCGCACTCTCGGAGGCAGCCTACCGCGCCGATGGCCAGTCAGTCGATGGGGAGGCACTCGAGGCTGCACTCGAGGATGCGCGCCGTTCGTTTGCACTGCTCGAGTACGAGCGACCGGACGCCGAGGCGCTGGTGGTTGCCGGCCCGACGGCGTTCCCAACCGTCCCGACCCACGCCGAGGACGTGCCACACATCCTCGACGTTGAGCGCCGCCGCCTCGATCGGGACGCACTCGGCGAGCACGCACGTGAGGAGTTTCGCACCGCTGTCGACGAGGCGGTGGCCACAGACAACACTGATCGCCTGGAAGCGTTACTCGACATCAGCTACGATATCGAAGCCTGGGCCCCGGTCGACCTCGCTGCTGACCGAGACCAACTAGAAACCGCCCTCGAGTGAGGTCACTATGTCTCCCTCCCAGTACACACTGACTCTCGAGCCAATCGCCGCCCACGAACCCCGAGAGATCGACGATCAGCCCGAAAATGCAGCTGTCCTTGCCCCGGTCGTCAACCGAGCAGACGGCGATTATCTTTTGTTTACCCGCCGAGCGGACCACCTCGGTAAACATCCCGGCCAGATGAGTTTTCCCGGGGGCGGCGCCGAACCGATTGATGAGTCCATTCTCGAGACCGCACTTCGGGAGTCGAACGAAGAGATCAACCTCGAGCCGGACGAAGCTGATGTGATCGGCCAACTCGATGACATTCGCACGGTGACAGAGTATGCAGTGACGCCGTTCGTCGCGCGTGTCCCCGACCGGGCGTACGAACGCGACGGAAACGAAGTCGCCGAAATTGTGTTTCTCCCGCTATCAGGGCTGCTCGACCCAAATAACTACGAGTACGAACGACGCGAGCACCCCCACTACGGCGAGATCGTTATCCACTATTTCCACGTTGATGGCTACACCGTCTGGGGCGCAACCGGCCGCATTCTGGTGCAACTGCTCGAGTTGGCAACGCCGTTTGAAGCGCCCGAGCGAATCGACCGAACGCAGTAATCGGGAGGAACGCCAGCCTTTTGCGCGTTCCACTCACAGCAGTGCTATGATCGACAGAGTCGCGTTTTGCGCTCGCCGTCGGCGAATCATCTCCGCCGCCGCGTTCGCTCGCGTCGCTCGAGGTGACATGCCGTGTTAACGACGAGTACCGTCGCACGGACCGGGCTTGATGCAATCGCACTCAAACCAGCCGAGTGTTCCGTCTCGCGGGCGCTCGACATTCCAGCTGAGACGATCGCAATCGACTACGAAGGCCGCGAGCATCTGCCTAACACCGAGACGCTCGAGGCACTCACAGCCCACGCCAGTGTCCGGTTGACGACACCCGTTCGTGCAGACGGCTTCGATCCGCTCGGTGATGATTCCATCCTCGAGACGCTGCCCGACGGCGTCAAACGCGTCCTCGTTGCGGGACATCCGGAATACCTCACTGACGAGGAGCGCCGCCGTGCTGTTGCGCCGCGACTGGGAAGTGCACTCGAGACAGAGCCGGACGCGTGGGTGGGTACAGAGAGTGTTGAACGGCTCGCGATGGCGACCGGAGCGTCTCAGTTTGATCTGCTCACCGGGCAAACCCACCGCGAACTTCGCGCGCTGCGAGCGGCCGGGTTCGACGGTGAGATCGTGATCTACGCGCCGACCGTGCTCACGACCGACGAGGACGCAATTCTTGACGCCGTCGGCGCATACGTCGCCCGCCGTCGCCCCGTTTCCGAGGCGTTGCCAACAGACGCACAGACGGATTCGCAAGCAACCGGCCGCGCCCGCGAGGTGCTGGGAGATGCCGTCAGAGACTACGCCCTCGTTGGCTCGCCCGATGAGATATGCGATCGGACGGACGCACTTCGCGAGTCGGGTGCAACGACCATCGTTGGACATCCTGCGCGGTCGCTCGAGCCGTTCGTGGAGTAACCCATTTTTTCGACGCAAGCGAGCCGAGCGTATAAGGGACTTCGGCGGACAGACACAGACGATGACGCGAGTCCGACACGAGCCAACTGCGCTTGCAGTGGTGGGTGATCGACGATGAGCAACGATCCGCTCGGTGGCGACGCGACTGGTGATGACGCCGACCTCGCCGTCGGCGCTGATGCATTCGTCGACCGCGGAGCCGGCCTCGAGGTCGCCGTCGTCGGCGCGGGAGCGGTCGGCGCGACGGCAGCGTACGACCTCGCCCGCGAGGGGACCGATGTGACGCTGTACGACGGCGGACAGGTCGCAAGCGGCTCGAGCGGCCGGGCAGCGGGCATCTGCTACGATGCGTTTGCCGACCCGATAGATGCCGAACTCGCGGGCGATTCGATCGAGCGTTTTCGTGCGTTATCGGGCGACGAGACGTTCCCGTTCGTCGAATGTCCGTACGTTTGGCTGGCTCGCGAGGGTGACGATGAGCACGCAGACGCGATTCGCGAGCAGGTCAGTCGCATGCAAGACCACGGCGTCGTCGCCCTCGAGATGGACGGCAACGCGCTGGCAGATCGATTCGACGCGCTGCGAACGGACGACGTTGCCGTGACGGGGATTGCCGGTGCGGCAGGGTATACTGAGCCCGCGAGCTACACCGCCTGTCTCGCGGCGGCCGCGACCGGCGCTGGCGCAACGCTCGAGACCGAGACGCCGGTCGACGTTCGCACCGATCCCACGCGCGTCGTTCGCGAGGATGGGAGCGACCACGCAGTCGACGCCGTGCTCGTCGCGGCGGGCGCTCACACCAAACAACTCCTCGCCGAGGCGGGCGTTCCGATTGCGATGAAGCCCTACCGCGTACAGGCACTCATCGCGAGCGTCACAGACGGATTGACGGAACCGATCTGCTATGACGCAACCGAGGGGTTCTACGTCCGCCCACACCCGGACGGCATCCTCGCGGGCAACGGCACCGAAGAGGTAGAAGCCGATCCGGACGAGTACGACCGCGACGCAACCGATGAGTTCGCACCGGACCTGCTCGAGCGCGTCTCCCATCGTTACCCGAACGCGACGTTCGACCTCGAGCGCGCCTGGGCCGGTCTCTGTACGGCGACACCCGACCGCGACCCACTCGTTGGCCGCCTCGAGGACGGGCTGTATGTCGCGACTGGCTTTCAGGGCCATGGCTTTATGCGCGCGCCGGCGATCGGTGAGCGAATTGCTGGCCAAATACTCGGCGATGACGGGATTAACGCCTTCGATCCGACGCGTTTCGACGGCGACGAAGAATTTTCGATCAGCGAGGGGATGACGATCGACTGGGACAAAACCAGCACAGAATAGAGATGAAAAATACCGTGCGCAGTCTCAGTCGTCAACCGTCACTTCGCCCGGTTCGATACTCTCTGCGTGTGCAGCGTGGTCGTGGTCTGCAACCGCGCGCTCGGTGTCCGTCTCGTCGTCTTCTGCAAGCGTCTCGTCTTTCGGAATTTCGATGCGAAGCGTACCGTGTTCGGTGAGTCGAGCCGCGCCCGCATCCGGATCGACAACAGCATCAGCGGGGAGGTCAGCCTCTCCCTCGAGTTGCAGTCCGCGACCGGGGAAGCGAACGTCGTATCGATCACGGAACTCGCGATACCGTTCGATGCGGATTTTGACGCTGCCGCTGAGATACCGTACCTCGATATCGTCGGGGTCGGTTCCCGGCGCGTCGAAGACGACGAGATACGCGGTGTCGCTCTCGAGGACGTCGACCGGGAGCGATCGATTCGATTGCAGATGGCCGTTTGCGCGTCCGACCTGTCGATACACGGTGTTCGTAATCGAGCGGCCGAACTCTCGCAGCGTCACCTGTTTTCACCTCTGCTTGCGCGCTGTATACACCCGATAAAATCGCGCGAGACGCGCTTGGGGACCAGCCAATTCGCGGGAGACATGTCCAGATGAAGTCGTATGTGGGCCACGTTCTTATTGATTTTGTCGGTTAGTAAATAAACGTCTGACGGTGTCTTCGAGTCACTATTAGAGTTCGACCGACTCGAGACAGTTTGTGCCGCCACAGACTGGACAGGATAGCTCCGAGACCCCAAACTCGTCTGGCACGTCGTAGGTGTAATGGTTCTCGAACATATCGAGAAAGCAATCGTCGTCGGTGCAAACAATTTCTTCTGTCGGTGGCATACCGCGTACTAGTGGGTGTCGACCTATCAACGTCTGGGTTGCGGCACGATAGCACCGCACTCGAGTGTGGGTGTCGCGGACCGCCTATCGAGCCGTGTAGTCACCGTTTTATCGCTCGAGGCGCTACCGCAGTCTATGACTGACCCCGAGGCGCTGTCCGTGACGATCGTCGACGGCTACGTCGACGAACCCGCACACTTCGGGGTGCCGCCGTACATCTCGACGTACCCCCGCTATACGGCCGGTGCACTCGTCGAGGCGGGCGTCCCCCGCGAGCAGATCACCTACCATACTATCGATGGCCTGCGCGAGGAGACAAACCGCTGGCGCGATGTCGACGATGCTGATCTCCTGATCTATCTGGGCGGAATGACTGTCCCCGGCAAGTACGTCGGCGGCACACCGGCCGAACCCGACGAAGTCCGCAAACTCGCCTGGACCGCAAGCGGAACGAGCCTGATGGGCGGCCCCGTCAAGTTCGGCGTCGGCGAGGAAAACGCCGGCGCGACCGAAACCGAGCGCCAAGATCTGGATTTCGACTTCGTCGCCAAAGGCGATGTCGAAGCGGCTGTCTACGATCTCGTCGAGAGCGGTCTCGAGGGCTTTAACAACCGGATGCGCGATATCGACGAAGTCTCCCGGTGGGCCCAGGAAGGCGCGTTCGTCGTCGAACAACACCCCAACCATCCAGACCACCTCATCGCCGAACTCGAGACCTCTCGTGGCTGTGCCTACCGCTGTTCGTTCTGTACGGAACCGCTCTATGGCAACCCCGAGTTCCGGCCGCCACCGACCGTCGTCGGCGAGGTCGATGCGCTGTCGAACCACGGCGTCCGCAACTTCCGCATCGGTAGGCAGGCGGATATTCTGGCCTACGGCGGCGACGGCGAAGCGCCCAATCCCGACGCGCTCCGGCAACTCTACAGCGGCATCCGCGAGGTTGCACCCGACCTCGAGACGCTCCATCTGGACAATATGAATCCCATCACCATCGTCAACTGGCCCGAGAAAAGTCGGGAAGGGATTCGGATCATCGCCGAACACAACACGCCCGGCGACACGGCCGCGTTCGGCCTCGAGTCTGCGGACCCAGTGGTTCAGGAGGAAAACAATCTGAACGTCAGCGCCGAGGAGTGTTTCGAGGCAGTGCGTATCGTCAACGAAGAAGGCGGGTGGCGACCCGGTGGCGACACGGAGACGGCACCGAATTTCGGTGCGGACGCGCCGAATTGCTTGCCGAAACTCCTCCCTGGGATCAATCTGCTCCACGGTCTCAAAGCCGAACGCGAGGAGACCTACGAGCATAACCGCGAATTCTTGGAGCGCGTCTACGACGAGGGCTACATGCTTCGGCGAATCAACATCCGGCAGGTCATGTCGTTCGCCGGCACCGACATGTCCGATACGGGAGCCGAAATCGCCAACGAACACAAGCAACTGTTCAAACGCTACAAACAGGAAATCCGTGAGGAGATCGATCAGCCGATGCTCGAGCGCGTTGCTCCGCCGGGAACCGTGCTCCCGGATGTCCACCTCGAGTACCATCAGGATGGGAAGACGTTCGGACGCCAACTCGGCACGTATCCGCTGCTCGTCGGCATTCCGGGCGAACGCGACCTTGGGCAGACAATCGACGTGGCGGTCGTCGACCACGGCTATCGCTCAGTGACGGGCGTTCCGCACCCGCTTGATCTCAACGCGGCATCGATGGACGAACTCACCGCGATTCCGGGCATCGGTGACCGAACTGCCGGCGATCTCGTCGTCAATCGCCCCTACGACACCATCGGCGACGCCCAGACCGCGGCCGACGCCGAACTCGATCTCACTCGGTTTGCAACGATCTCAGTGCCACCGCTCGAGTAACGTGACTATCTGAATCGGTGTGGGTGACTGTACTGACTCGCTCAGTCACACCCTATATCGGGTCGAATACCGATAATTACGGCCGTTGGTCGGTAGATCTATTATGCATGGGCCGTAGAGTCGGTAGTGAGGGTCTACCTGTGGAAATATCTGAAAAGCTCCTGTGTCTGTTCAGCACTGAGGTATCAGCAGAGGAGGATCGGTATGTCATCGAGGTACCGCGTCAAGAAGTTGAAACTGGCGACATCGATCCGGGGGATGTCTATCGCGTTGCACTCATCTCACGCGACGATGGCGACGACGCTGATGGGGAAGCCGTTGCACAACAACCCCAGAGCGCGCCATCCGAGCCACAGCCACCGGTCGATGTCAGCGAAACCCGTTACGTCGAAATCGAAGACATCGGCAAGCAAGGCGACGGCATCGCGCGCGTCGAACGGGGCTACGTCATTATCGTCCCAGGGGCCGACGTCGGCGATCGCGTCAAGATCGAAGTCACCGAAGTCAAATCGAATTTCGCCGTCGGCGAAATCATCGAAGAGACGTTCTAACAACGAACTTTTTTACCGGGGGCATCGCGACCGGCCCGTGGCCGGTCGCTCAACCCCCGGCAAAAAGCTTCCTCAGAAATCGAAGATTTCTGATGGGCGCAGCAAGAGCGTCGCTCTTGCGGCCGTCGATGAAAAAAGGCCGAGCGCGCCCGTCGGCTCGCTCGGGGTTCTCGTGAGCGTACTACGCGAACGAGAGCCAGCGAGGCACGACGTGTCTCGCGTGAAACGACGCGCACAGCGTGTCGTACTTTTCTTTACCGAGTCTTATCTATCGGGAATTGTCTCGCGGAACCGCTCCGGATCGTCGTGGAAACAGTCGCCGACGACGATTGCGTCCGCGCCAGCCTCGAGAATGTCTGCAGCTTTCGCGGCGCTGTCGATGCCGCCGCCGTAGAACAGCGTCGTCTCCTCGAGATAGTCTGCGGCCGCTTCGACGTCGTCAGTACCGCCGTAGGTGCCGGAGTATTCGATGTAAAAGACCGGAAAGCCGTAGAACGATTCGGTCGCGAGGGCAGCGCCGGCGACTTCCTCGGGCGTGTACGTTGTCTCGACGCCCGCGCGGTCGGCCGCCGCAGAATCGAGGTGCTGGACGACATAGCCCTCGCCGAACAGCGACTCGGTGAGTTCGGAGACTTTTTCGATCCCTTTCGATTCGACGAGGCCACCGACGAGTGGGACGCTCGAGGCGATCGTCTCTGACGGTTTCTGTCCGACTTTGGTAAAGAGGTCGATGTGCTTGCCGACGAAGTGGTCCCAGTCGCCGTTGTAGACTGCGGGGACAGAGAGGCCGTCGACAGCGTCGATTGTCTCTGTTGAAACGTGATCCGAGCGGTACGGCTCCTGCCAGACGGGGATGTCGAGGCCCGAGTCCTGAATCGCTGTGACTGCCTCGAGCGTGTTCTGGGCGGTTACGCCGTCGGAGCCACCGATCATCACCAGATCGGTGCCCTCGAGCACCGAGAGATCAGCGGGGAGGGGCTTTTCGGGGTCGACTTTCGTCACGTGCGTAATCGCATCCCAGTCCCACTCCCAATCGGATGTCATATCGCTCCCTTCGAAACGGGTATTCAATTTCTTGTCGGTATTGATTACTCGCTCTCGAGAGGCGTTCCGTCGATTCGCTTTGCACCTTCGGAGTCGTGAACGACGACCTCGCCCGCGCTGGGAGTGACTGGCTCGTAGGCGTCACGAACGCCGATTGCCTCCTCGAGTTCGTACACGGCGCGCTCTTTCAGTGTGGCTGCAAGCTCCTCAGCGTCCGCGCGGGAGATGTCGCGCCCGAGGCCCTCGCATTCGTGGGCGTGAACGGTTCCGGCCTCGCCGTCGTCACCCTCGCGGCCGGAAAGCGAAACGCTGTCGACGGCTTCGCCCATCGGCTGACTCGTTCCATCGAGACCGACGCTAAAGGGATACGTGCGACAAATTAGTGGCCGGTCGTCGTGGACGGTACAGGCACCCAGTCCGTCGGTTTCGGAGTAGAACGCACAGTCGCCACAGCCGTCTGTCTGGAGCGCCCACTCGAAGGTCTCACCCTCGAGGCCGTCGTCACCTTCTGTGAGTCCGTAGGGCATCGGCTGGGCGATATCGCGCCACTCCCGATCCGAAACCGGCGGGACGAGGTCGGCTTTTCCGCTTGCGACTGCAGCATTGATTGGCGCGTCCTCGAGCGTTCGCACTTCGTCTGGAAACACCGTTGCCGTGTGTTCGTCGTCGCCGTGGCTGGTACAACAGTCTCCACAGCGGGTACACTCGAAGCCAATCGACTCGATCGCATCCGCGATTTCGTCGACCGAGAGGTCGCGAGCATGATTCAGTTCCGCCTCGAGTGAGTGCACGGCTGTCCCTACGTCTTGAGGGACACAAGAGCGTTGCTCTCGCCGGTGGGTTACCGCACTGCGTGCAGGCAGACCGCTCTCGAGGGGCGATGCTCGAGTTCGTCCGCGAGAGCAGGATAGGACTCGCAAAACGCCTCGGTTGGTTCGGGTTCGACGAGTTCGGACAGCGAAAAGCCAGCCGAGAGCAGTGGCTCGAGGAGTGCAGATAGCGGCCGGCGGAAGTACGTCCCCGGATTGTCGCTGTCGGGGCCGCCCCAGTGAATCTCGAAGCGTTCGGTTTCGTGGTACTGGGGGTCGCCCTCGTGAGCGGGAACGACATGCGGCTCGAGATCCATCTCGAGCGCCTCGGTCGTGTTGGGATACTCGCGGTCGCGCACGATCAGAAAGTCGTGAAACGGGTGATGGGTCGAGACAACGAGCGAGCCACCTGGTCGGAGCACGCGGGCGAACTCCGACAGCGGTGTCTCGAGCGACGGCAAGTGCGAAATGACGTGCTGGCAGAGCACGATATCCATGGTGTTGTCCTCGATTGACGAGAGCGAGTCGGTGAGGTCTGCGCGTCGAAATTCGGCCTTGTCACCGTAGCGTTCGCGGGCGACCCTGACCATCTCCGCGCTCGCGTCGATCCCGAGAACGTCGCCGCCGCGCTCGGCGAGTGTGGCTGCATAGTGGCCGTCGCCACAGCCAGCATCGAGAACGCGCTTCCCACTCACATCGGGGAGCAGGGAGTCTACCGCGGGAAAGAGGATCTGCTCTTTCGTCGACCCGCGGGTAATCTCCGTCCAGTTCGCCGCGAGTTTGTCGTAATGGCGTTCGATTGCGCGCAGGTCGTCGTCCATACGAACCTGTTATCGACAGTACAAAAGAGTGATCTGACAGTCACAAATACTGGGACTGACGCGAACTGGTCAGGACATCACCGGCTGTGCGCACTCGCCGTCCCACTCGAGGCGACCCTCAACGGCGAGTTTCTCGAGGTGGGCGACCACGGTTGCTTGCGCGAGGTCGCGGACGCCAGTCAGGTCCTTTTCGTAGGCAGCCTCGAGAAGTTCCTCGAGCGTTTCGGCTCCGTCTCTGACGGCCTCGAGAATGCGGGTTTCGCGATGCGTGCGGTGAGCGAGCAATCGCTCGAGGACAGCCCGTGGCTGGTCGATTACTGGGCCGTGGCCGGGGTAGAGCGCGGGCGGGTCCCGCGCCCACAGTCGCCGGAGCGTGCTCACGTAGGCGCGCATGTCACCCTCGGGTGCGCCAACGACGACGCTGCCCTCGCGGACGGCACAGTCGCCACAGCAGATCGGACCGCCAGGGCCTGCCTCGAGTGCGATATGATCGGGGGCGTGGCCGGGTGCATCGAGGATGCGAATGCGTTCGCCGCCGACCTCGAGCGTCGTGCCCGGCAGAAACGTTCGGTCGGGGACAACGCCGGTTGCGGCGCGAAAGCGCTCGACGCGACCGTGTCTCGCCCAGACTGTCGCGTCTGTTCGCTCAGCGTACGCGCCGACGCCGCCGACGTGGTCCGGATGCGTATGCGTCACCAAAATATGCTCGAGCGAGCGGTCGGCGAGTAGTCGGTCGAGGTCCTGAGATTCGTCCACTGGGTCGACAAGGACCACGGAATCGCTGCCGAGAACGTAGGCGTTCGTCTCGCCACCGGGTGCACGTGTCGTGGTTGGGACGGGACAGCGACGGATGTCCATGGACAGACGTCAGGGCCGGTATCAAAATGAGTGGCGATGTCAGCGGGTGCGACAGCGCCCGTCGAACGCTCGAGCGTCGTCGCTCAGTGTTTCAGGTAGTAAACCTGTTTGCGCGCATCGCGGAAACTGTAGCGCGACCCGATGAGGTCGACATCCTCGAGGCGGTTGAGCGCGTAGCGAACGGTACGGTCGGGAAGGAGTGACTCCTCGGCGAGTTGGCCCTGCGAAAGCGGGGAATCGGTCTCGAGGACTTTTGCGACGAGTTTCGCGCTGGGCGGCAGTTCACGAAGGCGGTCGCGGTATTCGTCTTCGGAAAGTGTTTCTTCGCCGGTCAGGCTGGGATCCTCGGTGGTACTCATGCTCATACTCACCTCAGCGGAGAGCGCACTGGTAAAGCTTCCCTATATGTGGATACGAAGAATGTAGTTTGTATAATGAGTTCATATGGCATATTAACGCAATTTCGGTAGTTCAAGCAGCGCGGATGCAAGCGGAAACCCCGGAAAATCCTGTCCAGTCAGTCAGTTTTGACCGATTTATCGATTCGTCCGTGGACGTTGATCACAATCGCCCATGTCGACACCAGTGTCGACCAACGACAGTCATCGGTGGATAGACTCCAGTATCGTTTTATCCTCCGGCCACAGTAGTTCCGCCCAGTGTGAAAGGACAGGAGTGGTACCAGGCCGACGACGTTGCCGAGGAGTACGACGACAAACGCTTCTCTAAGGGCGGTCAGCTGATTGACCGTCGAGAAAAAGAAGCGGTCCTCGAGGCGATCATGCCTGTCGAGGATCGAAACATCCTCGAGATCGCCTGTGGTACCGGGCGATTCACGGTGATGCTCGCCGATCAAGGCGCAGACGTCGTTGGACTCGATATCTCAGCAGCGATGTTACAGCAAGGACGGGCAAAAGCACAGCACGCAAATCTCGAGGGCACCCTCGAGTTCCTGCGTGGTGATGCCGGGCGATTGCCGTTTCCGGACGATCACTTCGATACCGTCATCGCGATGCGATTCTTCCATCTCGCGGACGATCCGGAGGCGTTCTTGCGGGAGATGCATCGCGTCTCGAGCGATCAGATTGTCTTCGATACCTTCAATCGCTTTAGCGCCCGTAGCGTCTACAACTGGGCGCTACCGATGGGGTCGCGACTCTACTCGAAAAGCGAAGTCAGCGAGTTGCTCGCAAAGACGAACCTGACGCTCGTCGACGTTGAGGATGACTTCCTCGCACCGTACGGGCTCTATCGCTCAATTCCGAACGCGCTCGCCTCGCCGATTCGGACGCTCGATACGACGATTGGCGGCCATTCGATTCCCGACCACTTCGCGTCGGTTTCCTACTGGAACACTCGCATCCGGTAACTCGAGGCGACGATCAGACGAGGCGATCGGACGTGTTTCGGCCAGTGAGACCGAACCCACGTACTTTTACTACCGAGGAGTGCTACCGAGACGTATGGAGCTCTCGGTAGTCATCTCGACGCTCAACGACCGAGAGCAACTGGTGTCGTGTCTCGATGCCGTGAGCAATCGGACGCCCGATTCGACCGAACTAATCGTCGTCAACGGGCCATCTTCCGACGGGACAAGCGGTGTCGTCCGCCAGCGGTCCGATATCGACGTCCTCGTCGAAATTTCCGAACGAAACCCAAACGTCTCTCGAAATGCCGGCCTCGAGGCGGCGACGGGCGATATTGTTGCGTTTGTAGACGGCGAGTACGCCGTCGAACCCGGCTGGTACAGCGCCATCGAACGCACTCTCGAGGGGACGTCTGACGAGCAAACTGGCTCTGCAGATGTTGTGACCGGCCCTGTTACTGGCGAGAAGCGATTCGATGGTACCGATCCGCGACCCCCTCGGACGGTCGCCAGACGCGAAATTTCGCTCCTCGATGGCGATAACGTCGCGTTCGACCGAACCGTCCTTGAGGCACTGGATGGCTTCGACGAGTACCTCGAGACTGGCGGTGCGCGCGACTGTGCCCACCGGGTTGCCGGGTTGGGTTTCGAGGTTGACTGGTCAATGGAGATGGCGGTCCGCCGCGAAACCGGCACTGACAGTGGGGCGGCTGAACTCGAGTGGGGGCCGACGTATCGCGCCCTGACCTACCGGCTCGCGAAAAACTATGGACCGCGACCGACAGTACTGCTCAGAACAATCGGGAGCGCCGTCCGCGACGGTGTCTCGAACGTTTTCGGTATTTTTTCTGGCGATGCGACTCCAACGGGGTGGTTTTCGAACGGACTCGAAGTTGTCACTAACGCCGTGGGCGGATTCGCCGACGGACTCCGCGCACGCTATGGTGATCGCTCACAGCAGCGCAATCCACATGGGGTCTCCGCGCGACACGACCGGGCCGTTCAGTTGTACGACCGGCGTGAGTCAGAAGAGGACGCTGATGCCGATTCCGAGGCTACTGACGCTAATAGTGCTTCCGACGCAACTGCTGCAGTTGATGGGACTGATGACAATTAATCGCTAAAAACGGCGTAGATGTAGAGTCCAACACCGATGAAGACGACAAACGATGAGATGTCGTTGAGTAGACCACGTGCCGTAAGCAGGTAGCCAAACTGCAAGAGTCCGCCAGCAATAAGACAACCACCAGCGACAGCGAGCAGCGAGCGAACGTCGCGTGCCTGCTGGAAAAGCAACGTTCCGATTCCAATCGCAATCAACCCGAAAACAATTTCGGCCACGAGTAATGCAAGCGGTTGGTTCCCGACAACAGCGTATCCGAGCAACCCGAAATAGATGAGGAGGGCAACGAACACCGCGCGGTTGACGCTTGCTGGTAGTTTCCTGGCGCTGCTCATACGATAGTCAAATAGGCGAACGCCGGTCACTTAGCCTTGACTGTCTCTCTCGGGGTCGTTCGTCGACGCCTCGAGCCCGCTCGCCCAGTCGCGGTCGAGTCCTTCGTGGACGATGAACTCGAGGGCATTGATGAGGTAGTGAGCAACGACGACGACGAGGAAGCTCCCGGTGACGATGAAAATCGCTGCGAGTGCAAACCCGAGCGTGCCGGTGATGATGATGCCGACCGAGCCCTGGATGCCGTGGCCAAGAGCGAACGCGAGTGAGGAGACCACTGCCAGAATCCAGGGGTCGACGCCGTAGTGTGTCGAGATGACGCCGATCACCGCCGCTCGAAAGAGCAGTTCCTCGAACACGGCGATAATGGGAAGGACGCCGACTAACAGGACAACCCATCCACGGGCAGACTCCGGTGCGAGCAGTTCACGTAGCCCTTCGTCGTGTGTGAATCCAGCGCGGGTTGCAACTGCTGCGCCGATCTCATTTGCAACGTAGAGGACGATTCCAGCTATCGCGCCGATCAGGAGCCCCGTCTCGAGATAGGCGCGCGAAAACTCGATGCCAAGCGCACTAGCTGGGATTGCAGTATATATCGCGGCTCCGATGAGGACGAGTGCGAACACGCCTTGGGAGAGTGCCACGTTCGCGAGTAGGACGCCACTCGAGAGATTCGACGGGTCGATATCGCCGCCTCGAGCGCCGTCGTGGCGCTGTGGCTCGCTTTCTGTGGGGTGGGAGTCGGTGAGTTGTGCTTCGGTCCCTTTCTCGAGTACGTCTGAGTCAGGCGTTGGCGGTGTCTCTGCAGGTGATGTCTCCGCCGGCACGGAACCAGTCTCGGTCTCGGTCTCGGTCCCGGCCTCAGTCTCGTGACCGGTGGTATCGAACGATGATTCCGTCAGATACGATAAAACAAGCAGCAACGCGAGGACGACGCCCGTAATGCCGACGAACGTCGCCCACTGGGTCATACAGTTACTGTGGGCTTGGGTTCGACCCGCTTGCGGAGCCGACTGTGCCTTGGCCCTGTTCGAACGCCGACTCGGTGATTGCTTTGAGTCGGTCGACCAGCGAGTCTTTCTTTGGTTCGCCCATCAGGGCGACGTCGAGCACTTCGCTGATGTTCGCACACGGGATGATCTCGACCATTTCCTCGTATTCGTCTTCGATCATCACGTCCTGTTCGTTGGCCTTCGGGATAATGACCGTCTTACAGCCGGCTTTCGCGGCGGCTTCGATCTTGTGGGTGACACCACCGACCGGGAGCACGTCGCCCCGGACCGAAAGTGATCCGGTCATTGCAACCGACTGATCCACCGGAATGTCCTCAAGGGCACTGATAACGGCGGTTGCCACCGTGATGGAGGCAGAGTCGCCGTCAACACCCTGCTGGCCTGCCTGGACGAACTGGATGTGGATGTCTTTTTCCGAGAGATCCACGTCGGAGAACTTCTTGATGATCGCAGAGACGTTTTGGACGGATTCCTCGGCCATCTCCTGCAGTTTTCCAGTTGCGATCACTTGGCCGCCACCCTGTGCGGGCGCGATTTCGGCCATGACCGGGAGCATAATCCCCGAGTCTTCGCCCATGACAGCGAGGCCGTTGACCCGACCCTCGATGCCGTCGTCAGTGACCTGCAGTTCGTAGTCCTTGCGGCGTTCGATGTAGTCGTCGGCGAGCTGTTGTTCGATGGAACGCGAGCGCTGTTTGGCCTGCAACACGTCATCACGCGTGGTGAGGTCGCGGTCCTCTGCGCGGGCGATGTCGCCAGCAACGCGGACCAACCCACCGAGGCTCCGGAAGTGAAGCGTCAAGTGGTTCTTTCGGCCCGAGCGGCGTTTGGCCTCGAGGATGATCTCCTCGACAGCGTCGCGGGTGAAGTGTGGCAGGCGACCGTCGCGTTCGACCTCCTGGGCGACGAAGCGTGCGTACTTCCGGCGCATCTCGGCGGTGGACTCGATGGTGTCCTCCATGTAGACCTCGTACCCGTATCCTTTGACGCGGTTACGGAGTGCGGGGTGCATGTTCTCCATCGCATCGAGGTTCCCGGCAGCGATCATGACGAAGTCACAGGGAACGGGTTCGGTCTGGACCATCGCACCCGAAGAGCGCTCGCTCTGTCCGGTAATAGCGAACTCACCCTCCTGAATCGCCGTCATCAGCTTTTGCTGGGTGCGGACGTCTAGCGTGTTGATCTCGTCGACGAACAGCACGCCCTTGTTGGACTTGTGGATCGAACCCGGTTCGACGCGGTCGTGAGACGGCGTCTCCATCCCACCCGACTGGAACGGATCGTGGCGGACGTCACCGAGCAGCGCACCAGCGTGGGCACCGGTTGCGTCCTCGAATGGGGCCTGTCGCTGATCGCCGTTGTCGACGATCATATTCGGCACCATCGCGTCCGTTCCGCGCGAGGTGTAGCGGAAGATCAGCCAGATAATACCTGCGGCGAGGATGCCAAGCAGGATGTTGACCGTCAAAAGCGCATAGCCGATGACGATCGCGATAATGATCCACATCAGGATCGATCGCATCTGGTTGCGCTTGCGGGCTTCTTCCTTGTGGGCGTCGATGATCTGTTCGCCCTTGCCCCCTGGAACGGTCCGCACCTTCGGTGCGTTTCCGTCGTCGGGGTTGTGATAGACCAGCACGTCCTGCAGATCCTCCTGTGGCAAGAGCTGGCTCATCGCTTTCGCCAGCATCGACTTCCCGGTCCCGGGGGAGCCAATCATCATCACGTGTCGGCGCTGTTTTGCCGCCTTGATGATGATGTCTCGAGCCTCGTCCTGCCCGATGACCTGATCGACGAGTCGGTCGGGCACTTCGATATCGTCGGTCGAATCGACCTTGAGGCCGCCAAGCATGTCGTCTTCGGCGTTCTCCTCGTCGATTTCGACACCTGGATCGACATCGACAGTGCTGCCGAGATCGTTGACTGTCTCGATCTCATCCTCGTCGTCTTCGTCCCCGACCGTGTCAGCGTGGTCGATATCGGAGTCTGGGTCCGCGTCTGGATCTGACTCCTGGTTCTGATCCTGAACTACCCCACCGACCGACTCGTCGGTGGTACCGCTCCGCTCACCATCCTCCTCGAGTGGTGACCGGGATCCCTGACGCTCTGGATCGGTATCCTGCTGGTGCTCCCGCTGAGTGTCGTCGGAAGCAGATCCCGGAGCGTCTTCGGGAGGGTCGTCAACGTTCGTATCGTTGCTCATAGAACTCTGTTCAGTACCTGTTTCGAAGGGATTGCGACTGATATACTTTCTCCATGCGGAGCATGGTGTCAGTGGAGGAAACAGCACGACACAGCGTCCGAAACGCGGGTTTAGGATGTGCTAGTCTGAAGTGGTGTTTCAAACCAGTGGGCGACGATGACGAGCTGGGTCGATGACTGAACAGTATCCGGATTTCTGTCGTCGGCTCGAGAGACAGCTGCGGTGAAACTCGCCACGCTTAAGCGCCGCGGCCGAACACGTTTCGGCAATGACTCGCGGGTTCTACATCGGTCGCTTCCAACCGTTTCACAACGGCCACCGGAGTATGGTCGAGCAAATCGCGGGCGAAGTCGATGAACTGATCCTCGGCATCGGAAGCGCCGATGACTCCCATACCGTTCGCAACCCGTTTACTGCCGGCGAGCGCATCATGATGATCACCAAGGCCCTCGTTGAGTACGATCTCGTGACCTACGCCGTCCCCATCGAGGACTTAGAGCGCAACTCGGTCTGGGTGAGCCACGTCCAGAGCATGAGCCCGGATTTCGACGTTGCGTACTCGAACAACCCGCTCGTGATCCAACTCTTTCGCGAGGCCGATATCGAAATCCGCCAGTCCCCGATGTTCAACCGCGAGGTCCTCGAGGGCAGCGAGGTTCGCGAGCGGATGATCACCGGTGGCGACTGGCAGTCGCTGGTTCCGGACGCCGTCGTCGAGGTCGTCGACGAAATCGACGGCATCGAGCGCATTCAGATGATCAGCGATACGGACACCAACGGAAAGTAAGTCAGCCAAGGGCCAAGTTCTGGCGTCGTGTGCACAGGGTCGACGCGACTGCTGATTCCCCGCCAATTTTCTCCGTCCCTTTCCTCTCTTCGTGTATGATTACACTCGCCTCTGACTTCGGCACACCGTACCCCGCGGCGATGAAGGGGGTCCTCTGTCAGCGAACCGATGCTCGCTTGATCGACGTTTCTCACGAGTTCCCCCGCCAGGATATCCGCGCCGCAGCCTTCTGGCTCCGCGAAACGCTGCCGTACTTCCCGCCGGCAACCCACCTCATAGTCGTCGACCCCGGCGTCGGAACCGACCGAAACGCGCTGGTGCTCCGTGCAGGCGAGCATACCCTCGTCGGCCCCGACAACGGCGTCCTCAGGCCAGTCGCTCGGCAGCTCACGGACGGTGGCCAGCTCGAGGCGTCCGTCATCGACGAATCTCGACTCGAGCGAGTCGAACCGACTGTCGACTCGGCCCGCACCCAGGTAGCGGCCAGCGCTCGAGACGACGCGAGACCGGCGAGCAACACCTTCCACGGTCGGGACGTGTTCGCCCCCGCCGCTGCAGCCGTCCACGATACGCCACTCGAGGCGCTTGAAGACTGTGCGTTTCTCGAGTCGGTTGCCACCGAGATGCTTGTCGACTGTGAGTTACCCACGGCGACACTCGAGGAAGACGGAGCACGTGCAACTGGCGAGGTGCTGGTCGTCGATGACTTTGGCAACGTCATTACGAACGTTCCGGGCGACGTTCTCAGAGACCACGAACGAGTCGTCGCGAACGGCGAGGCAGTTCCCGTTGGCGAGACGTTCGCTGCAGTCTCACCCGGAGAGCGCCTCGCAACTGTCGGGAGCCATGGCTACGTCGAACTCGACGTCAATCAGGGTCGTGGCGACGAGGCGTTCGAACTCGAAGTCGGTGATCGAGTGATCCTCGAGACGGCGGTCAGTCCCTAAGTCGGACAGAAACATCATCTCGAGTGATATTACTGGTGGTTAGCCCATTTGCCCAGTCATCTCAACTGGCTCAATCACAATCGCACCGGCCGCGGTAATCATCACCCGACAACCGGCGTACGTGAACTCGATTGTTCCCTCGGTGATTCGCGTATCTGCCATCCAGTGCGCACAAAGTGTGTTCAACGCATCTGCATCAATACACGAATAGAGGGCCTCAAGGTCCGCAACTGTCGTCTCGAGGAGTGTGGCAACAGCGACTACCACGGTGGTAGAGATCGGCTCGCCGTCAGTGCTGTCGTACCAGCAGTGGTATGTTTCCCGATCGGGATCGTAGTGCAGCGAGTGCCCGAGAGCGGTCTCGATCGTCTCGAACCGGTCCGTTCGCCGTGGTATTGTGTCGGGCATATCCGAGCTACCGCATGTTAACATATAACATTATCGGCCAAATGATACTACCATCTGTTGTAACAATCTCGGAAAGAAAAACGAAAAGCAAACGCAGTTGCGTTATTCAGCAGCGATGACGTCGTCGATACGGACAATCATTGTCGCTGCTTCAGTGGCACTTTCGATGGCCTCGCGTTTGACGTCTGCGGGGTCGACGACGCCGTACTCGAACGGATCGTCGATGGTGACGTCTTCGCCGCTCGTGATCAGGCCGGCACGGCCTTCGGACTCGTGAGCGGAACGCAGGTCGACGAGTGCGTCGATTGGGTCCTGGCCCGTGTTCGCGGCGAGCGTTCGTGGGACGACATCGAGCGCGTCGGCGAACGCGGTGACTGCGAGCTGTTTGCGGCCTTCAATACCGGCTGCTTCCTGACGGACCGTATCGGCAATTGCGATTTCGGTCGCACCAGCGCCGGGGACGACTTCGCCTGACTCGAGGGCAGTTGCAGCGACGTCGAGTGCGTCACCGATGGCACGCTCGAGTTCGTCGACGACGTGTTCGGTGCCACCGCGGACGAAGACGGTGACGGCGTCTGCGGCTGCGCCGCCTTCGATGAACGCAAGGTCGTCGTCGCCGTAGTTCTCGGCACCGACGCGGTCGGCTGCGCCGAAGTCGTCTTCTTCGAGATCGTCGAGTGCGCCGACGCGGCGAGCGCCCGTTGCGGAGGCGATCTTGCCGGCGTCGTTGTTCGAAAGGTTCTCGAAGACGAGGACGCCCTCGTTTGCGAGGAACGAGGAGATACGGTCGTCGACATCGTCAGAGGTGAAGACGACGTCAGCACCGCTTTCGGCGATGGTTTCGGCGTAGCCACGGACCTCGCTTTCCTCGGCGTCGATGGCAGCGTTGAGTTGGTCAATCGAGTCGATAGCGTACTCAGCGTCAACGTCACCGGTGCGGACGCCGAGTTCGACGTCGAGGACGGCAATCGAGGCGTCCTCGACTTCGGCTGGCATTGCGTCGTGAGCAGGGTCCTCATCGACGATGATACCGGGGACGAGTTCGGTCGCGTTCGAGGACGCGCCGATCTGCGTGTGGACGGTGATGTTGTCGCGAGCAACCTTCTCGTCGCCTTCGACGTGTCGGACGGCCTCGACGACCGTCTCGGCGAGCGACTCGGCGGTGAGTCCGCCAGTGCCCTTGCCGGTCATGCTGGATTCGGCGACCTGCGTGAGTACGTCGTCGTCGACTTCGGCTTCCTGTACCTGCTCAGCGATGGCCTCGAGGGCAATCTCGGAGGCTTCGTGATAGCCTTCCACGATCGTCGTTGCGTGGACATCCTGTTCGATCAGGTCCTCGGCCTCGCCAAGGAGGTTGCCAGCGATGACGGCGGCGGTCGTCGTTCCGTCACCGACTTCTTCTTCCTGAGAGTCGGCGACCTCGACGATCATTTGTGCCGCAGGGTGTTCGATATCCATCTCCTCGAGGATGGTTGCGCCATCGTTGGTGATGACGACTTCACCGCTCGAGTCGACGAGCATTTTATCCATTCCGCGGGGGCCGAGTGTCGTCCGGACCGACTCGGCAACGGCCTTGCCGGCCATGATGTTGGACGACTGGGCATCCCGCCCCTGGGTTCGCTGACTGTCCTCGCTCATGATGAACATAGGCTGTCCGCCCATGCGTCCCTGTTGTGCCATGGTTGAATCCTCACTACCTATGTCGTCAGCACTTCTATATAAACCTTTCCCAAGCCAGCACCACTCCGTCTTGCGATTGGGGTGTGAACCGTCGACACACAATTGATCTCGAGTCGGCGAGAACGGGCGCAGACGCGGGTCCGCGAAAAGTCGGTAGCACAATATGGGTCGATTCTGAAGGGTCTAGTGGGATGCTGGAGTTGGAACATGGGTTTCGGGTTGTCGATGTCTATACGCGGCTCGTGCCGGATGGGGGACCCGGCCGAGCGCGGGCACAGACGAGGACGCCCGACCAGTTAGAACGGGAGATGCATCAAGCAGGAATTACCAAATCAGTCATTTTTCCACCCGCGCGGGCTGAAACAGAGTACGTGGCTGCGAACAACGGGGTCGCCCGTCGCAGCGTCGACCGGCCGTTCATCGCGTTCGCACGAATTAACGGCACCGAACACCCCGAAGGGTCGCCTACTGGCCTGCTCCGAAACGCTGTTAGTCGCCCCAAACCCTATCACACGACTCCAGAGGACATCGAAAAGTACGCCTACGATGACCGCTTCCACGGCTTCGTCTTCGATCCAACCGTCGATAACTACCCCGACGAAGACGTCCTCGCCGTCCTCGAGGATGTCGGACTCCCGCTCCTCGTCCGCGCCGGCGTCGACGCGCCGCCAGCCGAACTCACGGAGACCGTTCTCGGCCACGACTTTCCCGTTATCGTCGCCCAGTTCGGCGGCCACCCACTTGATCGCGAACTAATGGCCCAGATGATTGACCTCCTCGATGAGTACGACGAGTGCTACCTCGAGACGAGTTTCGTCCGCTATCGCCAGTTGCTCGAGCGCGCCGTACTCGAGCATCCGGATCGCGTCTTCTTCGGCAGCGGTGCGCCGGCCTGCCATCCAAACGTCGCTGTCATGGAGATTCTCACCTTGGACGTCTCCGAGGACATGCTGCGGCGCGTCTTTTCGAAGAACGTCTGTCGCATTATCGATGCACTCGGGCCGGATGCTGCGCTCAGGAGGTAGTCGGCTTGTTTCGACGGCCGATCAGTCAGCGGCTCGCGTTACAACCTCGGAGTGGACAACCTCGTCGCGTTCGTTCTCGTGGAATACTTCGATCTCGTCCGGCAGTCCGGAGAGAAATTCCAGTTGGATCTGGTACGGGACGTTCCGCCCGACATCCATAACGAGATCGGTCTCTATTCGACTGACGCCGACGATAACAACTATCGACTCTTCTTTCCAGCGGATATTTTTTGGGACGATCTGATAGCTCTCGTCCCCCGTCGGGAAGACCCCGTCTATCAGTACCTGATTCGAATTGCTGAGCCACTGTACGTCGACGGAGACGCTCTGGGCGAGAATGCTCGGTGGCGTCTGTAACCCTGCAAAATTGGTGAACTGCCACGTTCGTAGTTCCATAGCGATTGATTAGGCGAGAAATCGGATAAAACGTGTCCTCGAGACGCTGTTACTTCGACTGTGTGATCTCGCGTGGGCGCTCGAGGACGAGCAATCCGAGTCCACACAGGACCAACGCGACTGGGACGCTGATGAGGATAGCGACCATTACTGTCGGCAGAAACAGCAGGAGGATTCCAGCGAGCACAATGAGTCCAAGCAGACTCTGATAGAGCTGGGTCCGGTACCAGCCGTGCAACTTTCGTGCCCCGCAGTCGCCATCGGCGCTGTCATCGCTACCATCGCCATCGTCGCCGTCGTCACCCGACCCAGGACTGCAGCTGTCGGATGACACCCGTTACAATCCCTCGAGCGAGCGCAACTTCTGTTCGACCGCCGGTGGGGCGGCGCTTGGGCCGTCGCGGACGCGGTGATCAGGAATCAAGATTGGCGCAGGGTTTTCGTCGAGGGCCGTCCGGACCAGAATCAGGTCGTCGTCGTCCTGATGGTCGATGCCTGACGTCATTCGGGCGAGCGTCTCGACGCCGACCTGATCACCGTAGGGGATCTGGCGAACCTGCTCTAACACCGCGCGCTGGTCCGTTGGCATGGTCAATGCGATCTGTACGTCATCGAAGGAAACCTCCTCGACACCCTCGAGATAGTCGAAGATCTGCTCGAGAACCGGATGCTCGTCCTCGCTGTCTCCCTCGGGTGTCTCGGGGAATGTGACTCGGAGTACGCGCCCGCTTGCGGCCCCAACCTGTACGTAGCGGTCGAGATACGGTGATTTGCGCGCGTATATTCCGGCGTCCGTAACCTCGTCCATGACAGGGGGTAGCGCATCGGGCCTTGAATAGCCGCCGGTCGTCACTCGCCCCCAGCGCGACCGAATGGCGCAAGGCTTTTGTACATATGAGTACGTCGATGTACAACAATGAACTCCGAGACGGACCTGGCGCCCGCGGTGGCGTCGATCCTCGAGGCGGCTCGCACGCGAGCGGGCGGTGACGAGGCACTCGACGTCGACGCGCAGTCGCTCCCCGACGCACTCGAGCGGGCCGAGGCGGACGGCCGCGTCCCCGTGATCGCGGAAGTAAAACCGACGAGTCCGACCGCAGACGGGACCCGGGAGGACGACCCCGTCGAACTCGCCGAAGCGATGGTCGAGGGCGGCGCAGCGGCGATTTCGGTGCTGACCGAACCGAGCCACTTCGGCGGCTCGCCCGAGGCACTCGAGCGCGTTCGCGAGGCCGTCGACGTGCCCGTCCTCCGCAAGGACTTCGTCGTTCGCGAGGCCCAGTTGGACGTCGTCGACGCCGACCTCCTCCTCCTGATCGTCCGATTCGTCGACAATCTCGAGTCCCTTATCGAGGCTGCCCGCGAGCGCGGCTTCCAGCCCCTCGTGGAGGTGCACGACCGCGCGGAACTCGAGACCGCACTCGAGGCAGGCGCGGAGATAATCGGCGTCAACAACCGGGATCTGGCGAAACTCGAGGTGGACCTCGAAACCTTCGAGTCCGTTGCGCCCGAAGCCCCCGAAGACGTGACCCTGATCGCCGAAAGCGGCATTTCTTCGCCCGCGGACGTGCGCCGGATGCGCGAGGCGGGCGCTGACGCCCTCCTGGTTGGCAGCGCCATCATGGACCACGGCGCGGCCGACAGCGACGTAACGGAGAACACGCGGCGACTGACGCAGACGGAGTCCGCCCCGACAGCCGCCGACGGCGACAGCGAAGACTGATTTGATATGAGCAAGACCACACCAGACCACGACCGCGACCGCAACCGTGAGCGCGACAGCGAGGCGACGTTCGGCGACTACGGCGGCCAGTACGTCCCCGAGGCGCTGATGCCCGCCTTGCAGGAACTCGAGGACGCCTACGAGCGCTACGTTTTAAACAATGAAGACGGCTTCATGGACGAGTTCCGCGAGCGAATGCGTGATTTCGGCGGGCGACCAACGCCCTTGCAGCGCGCGGATCGACTCAGCGAGCGCTACGACCGCGAGATCTACCTCAAACGCGAGGACCTTGTCCACGGCGGCGCACACAAACTCAATAATGCGCTCGGGCAGGTCCTGCTCGCGAAGTACATGGGCAAAGAGCGGATCATCGCCGAGACCGGCGCGGGTCAACACGGCACCGCGACCGCGATGGCCGCCGCGCATCTCGACATGCCCTGTGAAATCTACATGGGCCGGACGGATATCAACCGCCAGCGCCCGAACGTCTACCGGATGCGGATGAACGGCGCGGCGGTCAACCCCGTGACGGCCGGCAGCGGGACGCTCAAGGAAGCGATCAACGAGACGATGCGCGACTGGGCGACCACGGTCGAGACGACCCACTACGTCATCGGCAGCGTCGTCGGCCCACACCCGTTCCCGAAGATGGTTCGGGATTTCCAGGCCGTCATCAGCCAGGAAGCGCGAAAGCAAATTCAGGAGCAAGCAGGTCGCCTCCCCGATACCGTCGTTGCCTGTGCGGGCGGCGGCTCGAACACGATGGGGACGTTCCACGAGTTCGTTCCCGATGAGAGTGTGGACCTCGTCGCCGTCGAAGCCGGCGGCTCGAGTCTCGAGATCGACGAAGAGGCGAATCTCGCACCTAACTCGGCGACGCTTTCGACGGGCACCGACGGCGTGCTCCACGGCGCGATGACGAAACTCCTCCAGAGCGAGGACGGCCAGATCGTCGAATCCCACAGCGTGAGCGCGGGACTGGACTACGCCGGCGTCGGTCCGGAGCTCTCGCATCTCGTCGCGACCGACCGCGTAACGCCCGCAAGTGTCGACGACGACGACGCGCTCAACGGCTTCCATCGTCTCTCGAATCTCGAGGGGATTATCCCGGCACTCGAGTCCTCGCACGCACTCGGATACATCGAGGAACATACGGACGATCTCGGCGACCTCGTCGTCGTCAACGTCTCCGGCCGGGGCGACAAGGATCTGGAAACCGTCCTCGAGGAAACCGAGAAACGTGATCTCGAGGCGGCACCGGATGTGGAGGTGTTCAAGGAATGAGTGACGAGCGTCGAGCGGAGCGAGACTCTCGGGAAACGCGAACGGGGAGCGACGACCAGGAGCGACCCGTGAGCGACATCGAAGCTGCCATCCGCGAGAACGACCCGGCGCTGATCACCTACATCACCGCGGGCGATCCATCGCTCGAGGACACGAAAGAATACGTCGAAGCACTCGACCGGGGCGGCTCGGACCTGATCGAACTCGGCTTGCCCTTCTCGGAGCCAATTGCCGAAGGGCCGACGATTCAGGCCGCGATCAACCGCGCGCTGGATGCGGGGACGACCCCGCAGGGCTTCTTCGAGTTGGTTGACGACCTCGAGACCGAGGCACCGTTGCTGGTGATGACGTATTATAATATGATCCTGCAATATGGTACAAGCGAGGCGCATAGCGCCTCGGATAGCCGAGCGGTGGAACCGCGAGGCAAGCCTGACGTTCGGCCGTTCGTCGAACGCGCCGCAGAAGTGGGCCTTTCGGGACTGATCATCCCCGACCTTCCAGCCGAGGAAGCCGACCCGCTTCGCGAGGCCTGTGACGATCACGGCCTCGATCTCGTCTTCATCGTCGCGCCGACAACCGAAGGCGAGCGCTTAGAAACCATCATGTCGCAGGTTTCCGGATTCGCCTACGTGCAGGCCCGACTCGGCACGACCGGCGCTCGAGCGAACGTTTCCGGCGCGACGCACGACAGCCTTGAGCGCCTCTCCGAATTCGACGTGCCAAAGGCCGTCGGCTTCGGCGTTAGCGAGGGCGATCACGCAGCCGAGATCATCGAAGCCGGCGCGGACGGCGTGATCGTCGGCAGCGCGCTCGTCGACATTATTGCCGAGCACAGTTCGGACGGCGACGCAGCCGACCGCCTCGAGGCGAAAGCGGCCGAACTCAAACGCGGCGCGCGCCGCGGGGCCGGCGAGGCGGTCGACGCGGAAGACGTACCGGAACCAGAACAGCCATAACTGCAAGCTTGCTACACACCCGCAAATGACGACAGGAACTGACGCACGACTTGACCGCATCGGGACAGACGGAAAATACGTCATCGTCCCCATGGACCACGGTATCACAATCGGTGCCGTACAGGGACTCAAAGACATCGAATCGACGATTGACGGAATCACGCGCGGCGGCGCAGACGCCGTCCTCACGCAGAAAGGAATCGCGCCGCGCGTTCACGAGAACAAAAACGGCAAGGGCTACATCGTTCACCTGAACGGCTCGACGTCTATCGGCCCAGACGAGAACGACAAGCGATCGACTGGTACCGTCGAAGACGCCATTCGAGTCGGCGCAGACGCCGTTTCCTTCCACATCAACGTCGGCTCGGACCACGAGCCAGACCAGCTCTCCCAGCTCGCAGAGGTCACCTCGACGGCCGACCGCTTCGGTATTCCCGTTCTCGCGATGGCCTACGCCCGCGGCCCTGATATCGACTCTGCAGACCCAGAGGCACTCGGCCACGCCGTTCGACTCGCCGAAGAACTCGGTGCCGATATCGTCAAGACCGGATACAGCGGCGACGCAGACAGTTTCCAGCACGTCGTCGAATCGACGCGACTGCCGGTCGTCATCGCCGGCGGCGCACGCGGCACCGACCGCGAGACGATTGAGATGGTTCGTGGTGCAATGGACGCCGGCGGTTCGGGTATCTCGATGGGACGCTCTATCTTCCAGCACGAAGACCCCGTAGCGATTTCGACTGCCGTCTCCGGTGTCGTCCACGATGATCTCTCCGTCGATGAGGCGCTTCGCGAAGCCGGACTCGCACTCGAGGCCTAAGCTGCCCGCTGCCGAGTGGTCGCGACCACAACACACTCATCTTTTCACGTCTTTCCTCGAGCCGTGACCGAGACTGACGGCAATCGGCTCACTGTCGACGACGAGATCGTCGCTCGAGCCCGCATTCACGCTCGCGAGATCTGTGGCGACGGTGGCGAGTACGACCTTGACGTGGATTTTGACGCCCTCGAGTGGGATGTCTCTGCGCGTGCACAGCGGCGAGCGGGACTATGTCGCTGGAATCGCAGGAAAGAGATCGCGACAATCATCCTCGCTCGACGTGCCTACGAACGCTACGAGTGGCCGGAGTTTGCGGCCGTCGTGCGCCACGAACTCGTCCACGCCTGGGAGTACCAGCAGTTCGGCGAGTCAGGCCATGGACCGCGATTCCGTGAGCAGGCAGCGCGACTCGAGGCACCGCGTCACTGTCGGTCCTTTTCTGAGCCCCGATATCATCTTCAGTGTCTCGCTTCTGACTGCGACTGGCAGGCCAAGCGCCATCGGGCCTCAAAGCCAGTGAAATCACCGGATCAGTATCGCTGTGGCAGCTGTGGCAGTTCGTATGCCGTGACCCACGTCGAGAGTGGGCGCTCGTGGACCACCGCAAGCGAGTACGGCGGGGCGAAAGCAGCACTCGGCGACGAGTGGTAACTCAGGCAAGGGATCGTTCCATCATCACCACAGAACACTTATTCACTCGACGTGACCAGAGTCGTCTATGGGAATACTCGATACGATGCTCGGCCGAGACGGCGCGACTCCCAGCGGTGAGGGCCAAACCTACACACTCCCACAGGAGACTCACGAGTTTGTCTACCCGATTGCCGTCCGCCGCACAGAACTCGAGGCGTTCGCAGCGACGCTCGAGACGGAAGCGGAGGCCCCCTCACTCGAGGACAACACGGCGGATGTCCAGGCCGTTCTCGACGAGGTTCTCGGCGATGTCGATATCGACGCGTCGGAACTGGCAGCGACGAGGAAACAGGTCCGAGCCGATACCGAGCCCGTGATCGCACACTGGCTCGAGCAACTGCCCGAGGATGGAGAGATGGGCGTCGTCTACGCACGAGAGGGAACGTACTCGACGCTGCTCTCGTTTGTCAAACTCTGCCGACAGCGCGATGACGACTCTACCGACGAGTTCGAACTCTCCGAAGAGTTCGGCGCAGTGGCTGCATTGCTTACACGTCTCAAAACCGCCACAGACAGTCAGTACCGGGCAGTCGTCCACACAGATTTACTTGATCCTGACCGTTAGACGATCGACTCGAGTGCCTCGAGCGTCTCGAGTTCGTACGTTGGTCGGTGGCCGTGTTCGTCGCCGACATCGGTGCCGCCGTCGGTCGCGACCAGCGCCGAATCAAGTCCCATGGCATTCGCACCAGCGATATCGGCGCGCACCGAGTCGCCGATGTGGATCGCCGCATCCGGCGTCGTCTCGAGCTCACCGAGTGCGTATTCGAAGGGAGCCAACGCTGGTTTCGGGAGAATTCCGGCGCTGGGTTCGGTGAAGACGCAAACATCAAAGGCGTCTGTAATATCAAGTGCCTCGAGTTTCTGAGTCTGGGTTTTGCGCCCACCGTTCGTAATGAGCGCGACGTCTCCACAGGCTCGAGCATGCTCAAGGGCGTCCGCCGCACCAGGTCGGAACTCGACGGCGCTCGGATCGCTCGTCTCGAGGTAGGCGGTCGCGAGTGCTGACGCATTGGCGTCGGCCTCGGCTCGCCGAGAGACTTCAGCAAACAGGTTTACGTAGAACTCTCGAGCCGTTTCGGATGTCGGCAAGGCGGGGATTGCGGCTTGCAGATCGGCGGGCGTACAGAAGGGATCGCAGCCGACTCGGTCGAACGCCGTCTCGAGGACGGCTGTGGGGTCCTGTGTCGACTCACAGAGCGTGCGATCGAGATCGAAACAGATCGCGTCGTAAGCAGGCATTGACTCGAGATACGCGCGAGGCGACCCTCAACGTTTCGACGGGCGGCACTCGAGAGACGAGTGGACCCGTCTGCGGGATTCGCCACGTTCAAGCCAGTTCCCTTCGACCGTCGAACTATGACACGATCAGTCTGGATTAAAGCCGACGACAGCGTCGGTGACTGGGACGAACGCCGCGAGCGGATCACGACCGCACTCGAGGCGGGCGTCGACTGGGTACTCGTCGATGAAGCAGACGTCGAACGCGTGCGTAACCTCGGCGATATCAACGTCGCTGCGTTTCGGACCAACGGCGATGTGACGCTCGTTGATGACGCTGAAGAAGACGATGAAATCGAACACATCGAGGTTGGCAGCGACGCCGAACCCGACGCCATCGTCGTCGGTAAAGAGGGCGAAGGTGATGCGACAATTGACATGCCAGAAGATTTCTCTGGCTCTGCGGATCTGTCGACGCTGCGCCGTGACGTCGATGTTGAACGCGGCGCGTACGTCCGCATCCTCGACAAAGAGTACGAAGCGTTCGCCGAAACGGCCGCCGAAGAAGCCGATCACACGATCATCATCGGCGAGGACTGGACGATTATCCCCCTCGAGAACCTGATCGCCCGCATCGGTGACGAGACCGACCTTGTCGCTGGCGTCACGAGCGCCGACGAAGCGAAGACGGCCTTTGAAACCCTCGAGATCGGCTCCGATTCCGTCCTGCTCGACTCGAGCGACCCCGACGAGATCCGCAAGACCGTCGAGGTTCGCGACGAAGCCGAACGCGAGACGCTCGATCTGGAGTACGCCGAAGTCCTCGAGATCGAACGCGCTGGCAGCGCTGACCGAGTCTGTATCGACACCGGCAGCCTGCTCGAGCACGACGAGGGAATGCTCGTCGGGTCGATGGCTCGTGGACTCGTCTTCGTCCACGCCGAAACGGCCGAATCGCCGTACGTCGCCTCGCGCCCGTTCCGAGTCAACGCGAGTGCGGTCCACGCCTACGTTCGAACGCCCGATGGCGGGACGAAGTATCTCTCAGAACTCCAGAGCGGCGACGAGGTCCAGATCATCAACACCGACGGCAACACCCGCGAAGCCATCGTCGGCCGCGTCAAAATCGAACAGCGACCGATGTTCCGCGTCGCTCTCGAGGCCCAATCTGGCGACCGAATCGAAACCCTGCTGCAGAACGCCGAGACGATCAAAGTCTCGACCAGCGAGGGGCGAAAGGCAGTGACGGATCTCGAGGCTGGCGACGAGATGTTGCTGTACTACGAGGATACGGCACGCCACTTCGGCGAGGCCGTCGAAGAGAGTATTATCGAGAAATAGCGGTTAGGCTTCTTTCGGTTCGGCTTCGGCCCGCTCTGGGTCGTTTTCTGACTCCGACTCTGATTCATCTTCGTCATCTTCGTCGTCACCGCGTGGCTCGAGACGGGTCGTACACCAGTGACAGAACTCGAGGTCGTCATCGAGTTCTTTCCCGCATTCGGGACAGGTCGGACCGTCGACGTCCGCAGACGAGGAGTTCGGCGGGAATCCGAGCGAGCGGAAGGTGGCATCAATTGCAGCGAAGAGGACAATAAACGAGAGGACGAACTGTCCCATCGTTTCCGTTTCTTGCGTGGCTAGTTCAGCCCCCTCAGTAACCGAGTCCGCATTGGCGATCATTTCGACGGGGAAAAAGAGCGCGATTGCGGAGAGGTACAGACCCACAAAGATCAACGCCCGAATCCAGTCACGCAGCACTGCGTGCCCTGCACCAGGTAAGATAACCGAGAGACCCCCGGCGAGGAGTGCACGAAACCATGACATAGTCAGACACTAGAAGAGCCGACTGGTTAACATTCCGGTTCTGGCTCGCGGGCACACCCAGTGTCTCGAGCCACGCCCTCGAGAGTTACTCAGCCGCATACGGTTTCCTGACGAACATGACGCCACAGGACGCACACGCGAGGGCGAGGTCGCCGCCCGTCGACTCGAGACTGTTGGGTGGTGACTGCCGACTCGAGTCCGGCAGCAGTCCTGTCGATTCGCCCGCCAGTGATCCAGTCGGCAGCTCTGTTTCGTGAATCTCTCCGTCGCAGTTTGGGCACCACTCGAGAAAAAGACGGAGCGCCGTCAGCACCGCCCCGCGCTCGTCGCCGTCGAGTGCGTGCCAGTTCTCGCCGCGCACCTCGAGCACCGAGGCGGCCGCGAGATCGGCGAGCAACGCCGCGTTCGATGGCCAACAGCCCACCCGGTCACGATCACAGGTCGCGACGAAGCCGTCCGGCTCGACCGACAGTTCCAACCGTCGGGCATCGATCTCGAGGTGGGCCGCCAGCGTCTCGAGGTGAGTCTCTCGCTCGCGAATCTCGAGCAATCGGTCGGTCCAGTCGGTTCGAAACGATGGCTCGAGGCGTAACTGGCCCGACTCGGTACGTTCGACAGCGATAGTGGCACACAGCAGCGTAACGAGATCATCTGTGCTATCAAGCGATGTGTCGCTATCGAGTGCGTTTCGCAACTGGCTCGTGGTTTCCTTCCCACCGTTCCCTGTGGCTGGGATGAGCAACGAGTCGCGGTCAGCAACACCCTCGAGCGTTGCCGTCTCCGTCGCGTCCATACGACGGCTCACCTCGAGGGCACCTATTGGTATGGCGTCGTTTACGGCGTGAACAAGGCGAACTCACTCAGCTATTCGGCTACTCGAGCGTCTCAATCAGCATCGACAGCGTCTCGAGGTCGTACTGGCCGGGCGCGGTCGCATCGGCGGGATCGACCGGCGCGTAGCCGATCCGCGAGCCATACAGTGGGGCAACGGCCCGCGTGTGGCTGCCGGCTTCGCCCATCGCCATCGTCGCGACCGTCTCGTCCGCCGTCGTCAGTTGGTGGGTCGCCGAAAGAACAGCGAGTGCATCGCCCTGCTCGTGTGCTGTCACAGCGAGTTTTCCGACATCAGCGTACTCACAGGCGTCCGTCAGCGTCTCGACCATCTCCGACTCCGCGGGCGCCCCCTCGAAATCGTGGGCCGACGCGATGACTGAAATGTTGTGGTCCGTTGCCGTCTCGAGCACCACATCGGCTGCTCCCGAGCGACACGACTCGAGTTCGATATCGACTGCTTCGACATCCTCGAGTCGGGCGGCCTCGGCGAGGTCTGCAAGTCGCTCGTCGTCGTCGCCATCCCATTCACCGCCCTCCCAGGCGGCACGGTTCGTCGCGAGAATCGGCAGGTCACCGTCGTACTCACGCAGCGCCTCGAGCGGGTCTGCGTCGGCGAGATCCATCCGGAACTCGACGGCATCGGCGTGGTCTCGAGCGGCCGGCTCGTCGGCGAGGTCAGCAGTTGCGGCAGTCAGGACGAACGAATCGAATTGCAAGCCCATTTGCTATCGGGTGTGGTGGGCGGCGAGAAAAGCGGTTCGGTCCGTCGGATTCAACGAGGGCGTTCAGGCGACACCGAGCGTTTCCTCGGCCTCGAGGAGTTCGTGATAGCGGTTGCGGATAGTGACTTCGGAGATGTCCGCAACGTCGGAGACGGCGGCCTGCGTGGTCTTTTCGTTGGTCAGTAGGGCTGCGGCGTAGACGGCTGCAGCGGCGAGGCCGACCGGCGACTTGCCCGAGTGGACGCCCTTTTCTTTGGCGTTCTGGAGCAGACTGCGTGCGCGGTGTTCTGCTTCATCCGAGAGGTCAAGTCCCGACGCAAAACGTGGGACGTAGCTCTCTGGGTCAGCCGGCTGGACCTCGAGGCCGAGTTCGCGGACGACATAGCGGTAAGTGCGAGCGATTTCGTTTTTCTCGACACGGGAGACGTCGGCGATTTCGTCGAGACTTCGGGGAACGCCAGCCTGACGGGCGGCGGCGTAGACACACGATGTCGAGACGCCTTCGATCGATCGCCCTGGCAGGAGGTCCTCGTCGAGGGCGCGCCGGTAGATGACGGACGCGGTTTCGCGGACGTTGTTCGGCAGTCCAAGCGCGCTCGCCATCCGGTCGATTTCGCCGAGTGCCTGTTTCAGGTTGCGCTCTTTGCTGTCACGGGTGCGGAATCGCTCGTTCCACTTGCGCAGGCGCTGCATCTTCTCGCGCTGGCGCGAGCCAAGCGAGTTGCCGTAGGCGTCTTTGTTCCGCCAGTCGATGTTCGTTGACAGGCCCTTGTCGTGCATCGTGTTCGTCGTCGGTGCACCGACGCGGGACTTTTCGTTCTTCTCTGCGGCGTCGAATGCACGCCATTCGGGACCGCGGTCGACGGAATCTTCTTCGACGACGAGTCCGCAGTCTTCACAAACGGTTTCGCCGTGCTCGTCGTCAACGACGAGGTTGCCCGCACATTCTGGGCAGGCAAGATCGTTCGATTCAGTCTCAGTCTCTTCGTCAGTCGATTCTCGTTCGGTACGCCGGACTCTTGTGTTCGATTGTGCGTTTGTCATGCGATGGCTAGCGCTGCCCGGACAGCATTCGGCAAAAGTCCGGACGAAGTCGTTACCTACTGGATTCAAAGACTCATCGTATAATGCTTTCGAAATTGAAGTCCGATACTCCATGAAAACCGGTAATTCGGACGAAAAGGTATGAGAAAACATAACATTGATATACTGAAACACGACGGATCGTCACACCCAACTACTGGCGCTCGCAACAAGGCCCATGCACGTTGCCGTCGGCAGCACCAACCCAGTTAAGCTCGAGGCCGTCGAGCAAACCCTCGAGCGATTCGACCCCACTGTCACCACGGTTGCAGTCGACTCCGGCATTCCGGAACAGCCCTGGTCAGTCACAGAGACGATCACGGGAGCCGAAAACCGCGCTCGCCACGCACTCACAGCGACCCCAGCCGACTACGGCGTCGGCCTCGAGGGTGGCGTTGCGCGCTTTGACGAGACGCCGGGGCTGTACCTGATCATGTGGGCCGCCGTTACCGATGGCGAGCGACTCGAGCGCGGCGGCGGGCCATCGATCCGACTCCCTGACCACATCGCCGACCGACTCGAGGATGGCGAGGAACTCGGGCCGGTGATGGACGACGCCTGTAACACGAACGCCATCGCAGAGACGATCGGCGCGGCGGGTGTCCTCTCTGCTGACTTGATCGACCGGGCCAGCGCGCTCGGTGATGCGCTTGCGTGTGCGTTCGGGCCTTTTCAGGTCGACCACTATGCCCAACCACTCGAGTAGCGCGCCCGAAATGCTGTATTGGCCTGTTGAAACGGTCTCTGTGTGCGACGCTCACAAAAAGGAATGAATTAACCGGCTGTACCAACACAGTGTTTCCCACCGATTATTACCCAATTACTTGGGTCGAAAATCGCACGACTGCGGCGGGTTAACCGCGCGTACCAAACCCCCTAAGAGTGTGTCCACCATGCGTTGGTATATGAGCACCGCAATGGCACCCGACCTCACGAGCAAACAGCAGCAGATTCTCCGCTACCTGCGAGAGAACGCCGCGACGAAGACCTACTTCAAATCGCGGCTCATCGGTAAGGAGCTGGGAATGACTGCCAAAGAGGTCGGCTCGAACATCACCGCGATCCAAAACGGCGACTACGACGTCGAAATCGAGAAGTGGGGCTACTCCTCGAGTACGACCTGGAAAGTCAATATCTAAGCTGCAATCGGATCGTCTGAATGCAGATTCCGTTTGGTTTTGAACCCGCTCTGTTCACCGCTCGAGTGATCTCCGTCACAGCTGACAGCGTATGCTGAGTGACATGCTGAACCCAATATAGCGTGGCTGTAGAACGAGTTAGCCCTCGTACTCGAGGAACTGATCAGCGTTTTGGGCGAGCTCGCCCGCTCGCTCGCCAAAGGAATCGGCGTGGCGAACGACAAGCATCATCACCGTTGCCGGACGCTCGACCGCGTAGCCGTCGTCTCGAGAGAGCAGGCCTGCCTCCTCAAGTTTACCGGCGTACTTGCTGACCGTCGGCGGTGACACCTCGAGTGAATCGGCAAGATCGCCGGCAGTTGCCGATGGGTCCAAGAGCAATTCGATGATCATCCCGCGAGGGGTATCTCGGCGCAGGTAGCCAAGAGTCCGTTTCTCGAACTCGTCGAAACGATCCGCGGGGACGAAGCGTTTGTAATCGCCGTCGCTGAACTGCTCGATTACCTCGAGCTCCTCGAGGCGACGCAGGTGGTGTTGGGTTTCGCCAGTGCCGAGTTGGAGGTCGTCACGAATCTTCGAGAAGTGGGCACCAGGAGTCGTCGAAAGATAGCCAGCAATCGCATCGCGTGCGTCGCTTTCACCTGTATCCGCCGCTGCCGGTTCCGAGAAACCAGCAATCGGTGCGGCGGCACCGAGGGCAGCAAACCGGCGCAGGGTCGATCGCTTATTGTCGTCGACCCCATCGGGCGATGTCATGTCTCTACAGTCCATCATGGGATGAGACCTAAAACAGGTTTCGCTCCAACTCGTTCATTGCTACTCGAATTTCATGCATTTTAACGTATCAGGTTCTGTAGTCGTTGATTTGGTTCTGTCGGCCGGAAGCCACGGAGTAATCACTCCTTACAGAGCGTCCGAGAAAAAGAGAACAATCGTTACAGCGGTTGTCCGCGTCAGATAGCGGGGTGTCGAGTCTCAGTTACTCGAGTTCGGTTCGGCGTCGACCCCGCCGTCGGTCTGACCCTGAAAGTCCTGATCCATCTCCTCGATGACTTCGTCGGGGTCGGAGATGGTGCCGGCGTCTTTGCCCTCTTTGATCGCTTGGGCTTCCTGTTCCATTGCCTCGAGATCCATCTCGGCTTCCTCGTCGATTTCGCCGATGATCTCGGCGATGTCGTCGAGACCGATCAGTTCGCGGGTCTCCTCGTCGAAGTCGCGGCTCTCGAGGGAGTCACTGTCTTCTTTGACGTCACTGCCTGAGAGGTGCTTGCCGTAGCGCCCAACCATTGAGGTGAGTTCCTGGGGCATGACGAACGTCGTCGAATCGCTCTGGCCGATTTCGGCGAGCGTTTCCATTCCTTGGTCGATGATTGCGCGTTCGCCCATCGACTCAGCCGACTTGGCGCGCAGGACGGTCGAAATCGAGTCACCCTGTGCCTCAAGGATCTGGCTCTGCTTTTCACCCTGTGCACGGATGATCTCACTCTGTTTCTCACCTTCTGCCTTCTCGACGGCACTGCGGCGTTCACCCTGTGCCTCGAGAATCATGGCACGGCGTTTACGCTCTGCGGAGGTCTGTTGCTCCATGGCGCGCTGGACATCTTTCGATGGGTTGACTTCACGAACCTCGACGGACTCGACGCGGATCCCCCACTCGTCGGTGGGTTCGTCGAGTTCCTGGCGGATGCGCGCGTTGATTTCCTGGCGCTTGTTGAGCGTGTCGTCGAGTTCCATGTCACCCAGAACGGCACGCAGCGTGGTCTGGGCAAGATTGGAGACAGCCTTTTTGTAGTTATCAACCTCGAGGAAGGCCTTCTTCGCGTCCATCACCTTGATGTAGACAACGGCGTCGGCGGTGACGGGCGAGTTGTCGCGCGTGATTGCTTCCTGTCGGGGCACGTCGAGTGTCTGCGTTCGCATATCGAACCGATAGGTGTTCGAGACGAACGGTGGGACGAAGTTGATACCCGGCTGGAGGAGTTTGCGGTACTCTCCGAACACCGTCAGGGCACGTTTCTCGTATGCGTCGACGATCTCAATCGCACTGAGGAGTGCGGCGAGAACGACCACGAGGACGAGTGCACCGATAAAAAGCAATGCTCCTTCGGCGGCTTGGAGTGGAATTATGTCTACGACCATAGTGCGGGATTATGTCGGTGACGTAAAAAGCGTTCCCTTGTTTTCACAACATGTTAACTGCACAGCGGCGTTTTTATACAGAGAATCGGAGATAAAACGGTGAAAGCGACTCGAGTGGCGTTAACTCGAGCGTTCGGTTTCGCGTTCACGCTGACTTTGTGTGTCAGAGGTTGCTTGATCGGCCGAACGGGCCGCCTCTTCAGCGAGTGCGCGGTCGATTTCGTCTTCACCGATTGCGCCGAGCGATTCGACGGTGAGGACGTTGCCACCGCCGGGATCGAGGACGATGATCTCTTCGCCTTCTTCGATCGTCCCGCTTGTCGTTCGGGCGCTGTAGTACGGTGCAAAGCCGCCCTCGTTGAGTTTGACTTCGCCGCTGCGATTCGTGATTGTCTCGGTCGCGTAGCCCGTCGTACCGGCGAGTGAGCCCGAATCCGACGTTTGGGCGGTGCCCTTCCCGCCGTAGAAGTCGAACTCGTTGTAGATGTACGCGGCAGCGAGACCAATTCCGAGTGTCAGCGCCGCCAAAACGAGAAAATTGGCAGCGGGCGGAAATAACACACCGATCAACCCAGCCCCAACTAGTGCGACGCCGATAACGATCAGATGTGCGCCGGGAGACAGCGCCTCGAGCGCCATCAGTACGAGCCCGACCGACAGCAACAAAAGCGGCATGTTCCCCATGAGGGCCTCGAGCATATCTTGGTCTAAGGGCTCACCCCGATTAAATGTTTACTGCGATTCACTCAGTGTGTAATTCCGGGAATCAAGATCTATCGGCGCGACAGCGCCGGTTTCACTCCGACGAGCCGTTCGTTATCGTCGTATGCGCGCCGATGAGCGCGCCCGCGAGCGCGAGATCCTCGAGATGGGTGTTCTCGTCGATGATCGAGCGACGAATCTCGCCGTTTCGGACCGTTGCATCCGGGAAGATAACCGCGTGATCGACGGTCGTCTCCTCGAGTGTCACATCGCCCATGATGTGGACGTTATCACCGATGGTGGCGTTCTCGAGTGTCGCGGAGTCGGCGACGAGTGACTGGCCATCGAGATGCCAGGCGACGGCATCGAGGTAGCTTTCGGGCGTGCCGATGTCGTACCACGCACCCTCGAACGTGTAGGCGTAGGTCGCTTCGCGGTTTTGCAGCCACTGAACGAACCAGCCAGGTTCGTCGGGGTTGTTCCCCTCCTCGAGATAGGTTGGAAGTAAGTCGAGCGATTCCTGTGGGAACGCATAACAGGCAATCGAGACGAGCGTTGAGTTGGGGTCGTCGGGCTTTTCCTGGAAGTCGACGACGCGGTCGCCCTCGAGGTCGACGAGGCCGTAGGATTTCGCCTTTTCGCGGGAACCGACATCGTAGGCAGCGAGCGTTGGTGCGTCTTTGTCTTGGAAGTAATCAAGAAACTCCGTGATGTCGAAGCTGATTAGGTTATCGCCGGCGATGATGAGCAGGTCGTCGTCGACGTTTTCGCGGTCGATCAGCTGTGCGAGCGCGCCGACGACGCCGAATTTCTCGTCTTCACCGGACGTGTCTTCGATCGACAGCGTTGGCTTTTCGAACTCACTGTCTGCCAGATGGGCCTCGAACTCGGCGGCGAAGCGCTCGTTTGTGCTCACGAACACCTCGTCGATTCGCTCGTCTGCCTCGAGTTCGGTGAAGATGCGATCGATGACGGTCGATTCGCCGATCGGCAGGAACATCTTGGGCCGATGCTTGGTGATCGGCCACAGCCGGGTCGCGTATCCGCCAGCAAGGACGACGGCTTTCATGCCCGCGATTTCGGCAGGCGACTGTAAGTCACTTGCCCTTTCGACCCTTTCTTTCCACGGCTTGTATCTCGAATGGTTGTCTCGAGCGAACAGTATAAATCGCCGACCGCCGTGGCTGTGTCTATGCGCGAGGCTGACGAAACGACGCGACAGCAACTCACCAGAATGTTGCGAGCCGAGCCAGCGACACCGAGCGAACTCGCTGTCGAGATGGATCTGACGCCACACGCCATCCTTGGCCACCTCGAGCACGTCTCGCAGTCAGTCGATACCAACGATGCTGACGAGCGATTTCTGGTTGCCCCGCCAGCGTGTCGCGACTGTGGATTCGATAACTATGATGATCTCTTGAATCTCCCGTCGCGATGTCCGTCCTGTAAGAGTGAATCAATTGCAGAGCCGACGGTGACGATTGACTAGGCGTCTTCAATTCGACACGCATATTTAGCGCCGTGGCGAGAAACCGGTACGAACCCTCGAGTACGGACGGGAGGCGGGTCCGATGACAGACTCGGTGCGGATGTTCTCCGCAGCGAGAACGCAATCGAGGGAACGGAGGCTATGCATGACAGCTACGTCAGATTCAACGGTCGACTGTGCCGAGACAGTCGTTTCGATCCTCGAGTGGCTCGAGCAGAGTGACGAGTCGCCTGGGGCGGTTGATGAAGCCCTCGGTATTTTGTCGAACAGCCGACGGCGACGCTTTATCGAGGTCATGCGGACCTACGACGAAGAGATCACGCTGCCGGATGCCGCCGAAGAGGTTGCAGTCCGTGAATCCGGCAGTTCGGTCCAGGAGCTATCGGCAGACCAGGTTGCAAACGTCTATCTCTCTCTCTATCACGATCACCTGCCGCGATTGGTCGATGCCGGTGTCCTCGAGTATGACCAGGAGCGCGATCTGGTCTGGCCAACAGCGTTTTGATACCGGTTTGGAGAGTCCGACAAACCAACCGAGACACGTGAGAAACGTGTCAACTTCCCATCTATCGTCTGACGGAGTTTTAACACGTCCTCCACGTAACGGGGTCTATGGACTCCCTTCTCATCTACGGATCGTACGGCTATACGGGCCATCTGGTCGCTCGCGAAGCCGTCGCCCGAGGAGAAGACGGACCTGATTGCACCCCGACACTAGCAGGACGCGACGGGCGTGCGGTCAGCCGACAGGCGGCAACACTCGGTGTCGACAGCCGACAACTCGCACTCGAGGACGACCTCACGGCCGCACTCGAGGAGTTCGATGCAATTCTCAACTGCGCGGGTCCGTTCACCGAAACAGTCGATCCGTTGCTCGAGGCCTGCCTCGAGACGGGTACGGACTATCTTGACGTGACAGGCGAGGTCGCAGTGTTCGAACGACTGCGCCAGCGCGACCAAGAGGCACGAGCGGCCGGCGTCACGATGGTTCCGGGCGTCGGCTTCGAGGTTGTTCCCTCGGATTGTCTGGCTGCGATGCTTGCTGAGCACCTGCCGAGCGCAGACAGCCTCACACTCGGTGTGGAGGCACGCGGGCCGCCCTCGAGTGGCACGGCGCAAACGGTGCTTACCCTGCTCGCCGACGGTGGAATCGTCCGACACAACGGTCGGCTCATCAAGGTCCCGGCGGGGTTTCGGACGCGCCAAATTGACTTCGGTGATGGCCCGACAGACGCGGTCTCCGTCCCCTGGGGCGACGTCGTCACGGCTCCATACAGCGCCGGTGTCGACTCGGTCGAAGTCTACGCCGGCGCGCCCTCGTGGGCGGGCCGCGCGCTCGCTGTACTCGAGTCGTTCAGTTGTTTGCTCAAACGCAAGCCGGTTGACCGACTCCTCGAGTATGGTATCGAGACGGTCCTCGACGGCCCTGACGACCAAACGCTGGCGACCGACCGGGCCGTTGTCTGGGGCGAACTAACCGACGAGAACGGACAGCGGGCAACAGCGAGACTCGAGACACCCAATCCGTACGCGCTCACGGCACAGTCTGCGGTGTCGGCTGCCGAACGCGCCCTCGACCTGGAGTCGGGCGGCAGCGACGAGCGCGCCGTACAACCTGGCTTCCAGACGCCGGCGACGGCCTTTGGCAGCGAGTTCGTCCTCGAACTCGCGGATGTCGACTACGAACCACTCGTCGTTCCGACCGCCGCTGGCGACAACCACGAGACCGCCGGCACAGACGAGAAGGGAGACGAAGAGACAGTGGGAAACGATAACCGGCGACTGCTCGGGACAACTGATTGATACTATTGCTACTCCGCACTCGAGTCGTCCGTTGACCCCGGAGTACTCCCGCGTTCGTCCATCATCGCCTGGGTGCGTTCGACCCATGCGCCACGATAGAAGCCAACGGCGACGTACAGCGTGGCCCACAGATAGTAGATGATAATCGAGGCATAAATCGCGGGGACACCGAACTCGAGGACGACGCCGAAGACGTACGAAATCCCCAACATACCGAAGAGCATGCCAGTGATTCGGGCGATGAACGGTGTTTTGGTGTCGCTCCCGCTTGTTAGCGCGCCCGCGAGAACGGTATAGAGCACGGTCAAGGGTGCGGCGAGCGCGTACGCCGCAGCGAAGTTGGCCGCATAGAACCGCGTCTCTGGATCGTCGGTGAAGAAGTCGACGAACCACTCTGCGCCGATGAACAACACGACGCCGAGGCTTCCCACCGTCACAAGTCCAAGGAGTGCCGCCGCCCAGCCGTTGTAGCGTGCGCCCTCGGGGTCGCCTTCGCCGAGCGTCTGGCCGACGATGATGCTTGTCCCCGTCCGGTATCCTCGAGAGAGCGGGGCCGTAATCTGCTGGTAGACGCGCTGTCCGATCTGGTAGGCTGCGTTAACTTCTGTTCCGAACAGCAACAGGATGGCGTTGAACGGGAACGCAATCACGGTCGAGCCGAGCCCCTCAACGATGCGCGGGGCACTAATCGTGAGTAACTGCTTCGTGACGACCCACTGATTTGGACGGACGAACCCCGCAGGCGTCCAGGGACTGGCAATTGCTGCGAGCAGCGCAAGCGCGGAGAAAACGTTCCCGAACGCCGTCGCGATACCGACGCCGATGATGTTGAGTTCGGGTGCGATCCAGAGTCCCAGCCCGAGCGTGAGCGTCCCGACGATGTTGAGCGCGTTCGAGACGCCGTTGATGTACATCGGCGTGCGCGTATCACCCGCGCCCTGTATCGACCGGGCAGCAACGAGTGCGACGTGACGTGCGGGCGTCGTCGCGAAGATAATTGCCAGATAGATCCCACCCTGGCGAGCAACCTCCGATTCGGCACCAAGCAATGCAATCGCCCACTCCCCGAACAGGAACCCAAAGAGGACGAACGGGATGCCGGCGACCGCACCGAGGAGGATCGCTTGTGTGATCGCTTCGTCCCGGTTTGTCGTCGCCCCACTCCCAGTATCCTGACTCGAGAGTGCAATAACACCACTTCCCAGTCCAAGTCCAATCCGAAGCGGTAATCGAGCATAGAGATCTGCAAGCCCAACGGCCGCGACGGCCGCGGGCGAAAAGAGGCCGGTCACTGCGATATCGGTGGTACGCATCAGCGTCCGCAGGAACTGTTCGACCATCACCGGCCACGAGAGGTTGAAGACACGTCGCCAGACAGCAAACAGTCGGTCGCGTCCTCCGGAAAGCACGCCCAACACGCCAAATACTCGCTGCCTCCAGGGCTTGAACGTGTTGCAACCGGCACTCGAGGATCTCACCCGAGTTTCGGGTGGGATACGCACAGAATCGTAAGAGACGGGATAGACAGCAGTAGCAGGACGTATATCTACAACCTCTCTAGAGGAGGTATGGACGAAAACGAGGTCACACTCGACGATATCGATCGGGGAATCTTGCATCAATTACAGCAAGATGCACGCAATAACACGACACGTGAAATTGGAGAGGCGGTCGGCGTCTCCGCTGGAACAGTCCGCAATCGACTGGAAAAACTCGAGGAGGCCAACGTAATTCGTAGCTATCTCCCGGAGATCAATTACGAGCGTGCGGGCTATCAGCTCGTCATGTTATTCACCTGTACGGCGGCTGAACCGGACGACTCGATTGCCGCTGATCTCCTCGAAATTCATGGCGTTGTCTCAGTCCGGAAGCTCCTCGCTGGGACGGAGAACTACCACGTGACCGTCGTTGGCTCGAACACCGACGAGATCGCAACTGTTGCAAACGCTGTTCGCAACTGTGGCCTCGAAGTCGTCCGTTCGGATGTAATGGATACAGAACACCAGCAGCCGTTCAATCACTTCGGCAGAGAGATTTCACAGCCAGATATATAATTTCCCGAATATTGTCTTCGAAATCAGTAGCTATGGCACGATTTATTCGGTAGGAAAACAACTGAAGGCGAGGGTTTATTTGTGCTCAGTGGGAGTACTTTGACGATGGGCCGTACCTCCACTGGGTCGAAGTCACCGCACAGGCCTGCTGATGAGCCTGTACAGGTTGTCCTTATCGAAGACGACCCAGACGATGTTCGTCGCATACGCGCCGGATTCGATGAGATGGAGTTCGAGTATGCGATCGATGTCTACACGACCGGTGATGAGGCACTGGACGCACTTCTCGAGTCACATCCTCGTTCCTACCCTGATTTCGTCCTCCTCGATCTTACGCTGCCTGGGACGAGTGGCGGTGACGTTCTCGAGGCGATCGCGTCACAGACGAAGTTGCGACATCTGCCGGTGATCGTCCTGACGGACTCGGATGCAACCGAAGACATCGAACGGAGTTATGCGACCGCAGCAAACGCCTACGTGACGAAACCACCCAACGGCAGCGAGTATACGTCAATCATTGCCGCCATCGAACGCTTCTGGATCAAACAGGCGCAGTTGCCTCCCAAAACGGCGTAAAGACGGCCGATAGTCCGTCTCAGCGTATTTCGGTACTGTCCGCGCCACGATAACAACGTGCTTCGACCCGCTCGGCATAGTGGCGCCTGAGTTGGGCAGTCATTGGCCCACCACCAATCGAATAGCCATCAAGCGTCGCGATTGGACGCAGTTCCCACGTTCGATTGGTCAAAAAAGCCTCTGTTGCCTGGTACAGCCTGTCTCCCTCATATGAACCTGTCTGTGTCTCAATTCCTGCATCAGCGGCCTCCTCGAGCACGATTTCGCGGGTGATCCCAGGCAGAACGTCGCCCTCGAGTGACGGCGTGTGGAGGACACCATCCTGCACGAAAAAGACGTTACTGGTCGCTCCTTCGGCGATGTGGCCTGCACAGTCCAGCATGAGCGCCTCATCCGCAGACACGTCGCCGTGTTGGAGTTCTGCCCGTGCGAGAATGCCGTTCAGGTAGTTGTGCGTTTTCGCCGCGGCTGGCAAGGCCTCCGTCGGAATCCGTTTCGTTTCGACCGACTGCACCGTGGCTGGCTTGTCCCAGACGGACTTGCCCTCGAGGCCACCGCGGGGAAGCGGGCTGACGTAGATGACCACTGTCGGATCGACATCGGGCTGGGGCGTGAGTTTGCCCGGCTGGACACCGCGGGTGATCGACAGCCGAACGTATGCATCCGAGAGTTCGTTCGCCGCGAGTGTCTTGTCAATCCGCGCGTGGAGGTCGTCGTTCGAGAGGCCGTGCTCGAGCGAAAGGGACTCGCACGTACGCTCGAGGCGCTCACAGTGTCTGTCCCACGCGAAAATCGTGCCGCCGTAGGCGCGCATGGTCTCGAAGGCGGCGTCGCCGTAGCGAAAGCCACGGTCGTCGACGCTGATGGTGGCTTCGCTCGCGGGCACGAGGTCGCCGTTGACGTGGTAGAGGCGCTTGTCAGTCATCGTCGGGCCTGTATCTGGGCGGCGAACCGACAGAAGTTCTCGATCATTCGTTTGCCGACCCGTAAGGAAATTCCATCGCCATCGGTCTCGTCTCCGCGCTCGCGCGTCAGAATACTCTCTGGATGGAACTGCACCCCGAGGTGGGGCCTCTCGCGGTGGCGAACGGCCATCAATACGCCGCGCTCATCAGCCGTCCGTGCGGTCTCCTCGAGTGTGTTCGGGAGATCCCCGCGGTCGACGGCCAGCGAGTGATAGCGCCCAACTTGGAACGTCTCGGGAAGCCCCGCAAAGAGACCCTCGCTGTCGTGACTCACCGCGGAGGGCTTGCCGTGGACGACATGCGGAGCGTGGACGACCGGCGCGCCGTTTGCCGCACACAGCGCCTGATGACCGAGACAGACGCCCAGAATTGGATACGCGGTGTCGGCAAACAGCGGAATCGAGATACCAGCCTCCTGTGGCGTCCCCGGCCCAGGCGAGACGACGATACCCGTCGGCTCGAGAGCGTGGACGTCCTCGAGATCGATCTCGTCGTTGCGGCGAACGATGACCTCGTCTGCGACTTCGCCGACGTACTGGACGAGATTGTACGCGAACGAGTCGTAGTTGTCCACCACTAAAATCCGCGTTCGCGTCTGTATCTCGTCTTCGGCCGCGCCGTCGACCGCTGTCGGCTCAGTCATCCGCATCACCTCCAGTCTCACTCGAGTTGGGAGGCGACTCCTCGAGCGCCATATCTGCACGCTCCCCGAGTGCCTCATCGACGGCCGTGATGAGCGCGCGGGCCTTATCGAGCGTCTCGTCGTACTCGCGGTAGGGCTCGGAATCGTGGACGATGCCCGCGCCCACGCGGAGGTGGTACTCTTCGGCGTGGCGAACGAGCGTCCGAATCGTGATGTTCAGCGTTGCCCGGCCATCGAAGCCGAAGATGCCGACGCTGCCCGTGTAAGGGCCACGCCGGGTTGCCTCGAGTTCGTCGATGATCTCCATCGTCCGCGGTTTGGGCGCGCCGGTGATCGTTCCGCCGGGGAAGACGGCGGCGATTGCATCCGAAAGCGACTGTCCCTCGCGCAATCGGCCGGTCACGTCCGAGACGAGATGCATCACTTCGGAGTAGCGATCGATGCGGCGGTACTCCTCGACCGCGACAGAGCCATAGGCACACACCTTTCCGAGGTCGTTTCGCTCGAGATCGACCAACATTGCGTGTTCGGCGCGTTCTTTCTCGTTAGCGAGGAGGTCAGCCTCGAGTGCGTCGTCTTCGTCGGGTGTCTCGCCTCGCGGGCGGGTGCCAGCGATTGGTTCCGTTCGGACGAACTCGTCACTGCGCTCGAGTAGGAGTTCGGGACTTGCACTCACCAGATCGGCTGCTCGGAACTCGAGCAAGCAGGAATAGGGCGCGGGATTCACCCGCCGGAGGGCGTCGTAGGCCGCGACGGGGTGGACGGCTGCGGGGGCGACAAGTCGCTGGGAAATATTCGCTTGAAACGTATCGCCGTCGTGAACGTAGCCTTTGACCTGTCGAACGCGATCAGCAAACGCCTCGCGGCCGCAGTCGCTCTCGAAGGTTGCCTCCGTCGCAGATACCGGCGGCTCATCGACCGCGGGATCACCCTCGCGGATCGCTCCAGCCAACTCGAGTGCGCTGTCCCTGCCGCGTTCGTAGGCGTGCTCGAGTGCGCTCGTTGCGACGGTGACGTCTGCGTTCAGTTCGAGTCGGGGACAGGCCGCAATCCGAAGCGTCACGGATTCGTCGGGTTCAGTTGGTTCCTCCCATGCAGCCAGTCGGTCGTAGACACACACCTCGAGTCGTGGCAGACTGCGGTCGTCGACAGCTGATTCGGGAAGATCCTCGAGTTCGCGCGCCACGTCGTAGGAGAGCCAGCCGATTGCGCCGCAGGGGTAGGGAATCGAACACTCCCCGCGGCGCAAATGATCGGCCTCGAGCAGCCCCTCGAGTGCGGCGAGTGTGGGGGCGGTATCGGCTGGGCTGACAGCAGCCTCTGTGGCGTCAGCTGGCGCACTGTCGGAATCGCCGTTGTCATCGTCCGCGAGGGCGATTGCCTCTGGCGAACAGGTCAGTCGATCGACTGGGTCAACGCCAAAGTAGCCCCAGCCGGGTTGGCCGCCGGTCGTCTCGAGAAAGCTTCCCCCATCGCCATCGCTCGCACGACAGTAGGCCTGAAACGGATCGTCCACCTCGAGTCGGACCTCGACTGGGACGCGAACGGCGTGATCGCCCGTCGCGTCGTCACATTCGGCTTCGTCTTCCGTCGAGTCGGACGCAGCGGCTCGAAACGCCTCGAGCGTCGTCACGACGCGCGGATCGCTCATATCTCTCGAGAGCGGGTGCGCCACTAATCTTCTTTCGGTCTCGGCGGATACAGACGCTGGTTCGGGTACAACAGTGTGTCACGACCGACAACACTGCGAGCGTATCGAACCGCGAGCACAGCAAAAACAGAATTGATCAGCCAGCAGAGTGGGCGCGTTCCGGCGGTGCTGTTTCGCCCGTTCGGACGACGAGATAATACGTCGTACCAGTCGATTTCAGCGGTTTCTGACCGCTGCTTTGTCGATCCAGCCCTGAATACGCTTTTCGGAGATATCGGTCTGCTCCGACAGCGAGGCGGCGTCGGCATCGGCGAGGTCGGCGACGGAATCGACGCCTGCAGCAGTGAGTCGGTCGGCGTAGGCCGGGCCGATCCCCTTGATTACATCGACCGATTCGGCTGCAGTTTCGTCTTCGGTGTCTGTCGCATCGGCATCCGTATCGTTGGCGTCGTCCGCATCTGTCGCGAGTTCATCGTCCGTCGCTTGGGTGTCCTCCCCACCGTCTTCGTCGGCCTCGTCCTCAGAATCAGCGTCTTCATCAGCCTCGTCCTCAGAATCAGCGTCTTCATCAGCCTCGTCCTCTGCATCAACGTCTGTGTCGGACTCGTCGGCGTCCACGTCCACATCCGAATCATCTGGATCTGTACTCGTCTCCTCAGCCTCCTCCGCTGTCTCGTCATCGACCTGCTCGTCGGCCTCGTCGTCCGTCTCTGATTCTGACTCAGTCACGGAGTCGGCTTCTGCGTCTTCGATGACGACCTCGTCCGATTCCGGATCGACCGTTTCGACCGCTGAATCCGGCTCAGTATCGGCTGTATCCGTGATTGCATCTGCTGGCGGTCCCGCTGCTTCCGCGGGTTCGGCTGCCTGCTCAGGGTCATCGCTCGGATCGACCACCGACCCCGTCGATCCTGCGGCGCTCGAGCCAGCAGCGGCGGCGTCGTCTGCATCAGCTAGGTCGGACTCGTCGTCCGATGATCGTTCGCGTTCGACCGTTACCCCGACCTCTCGAGAGGGAGTAGATTCCGAGCCCGACCCGCCGAGACCCAATAACGACTTCAGCTTTTCGAGGATTGCCATTATCCTGATATAGTGGTCTCTTTCACTTAAATTCGCCTGATACAATACAGAACTGCTACGAGTGGGCGTCCCTGCTTCGCTCTCACCACAACTGCTGTAATCGAGCCCACAGAAGACGTTTTCAGGCGCTACAATCGTTCTCGAAGTGCTTTGTTCATCGTCTCGACCGGCGCGTCCCGTCCCGTCCAGCGCTCGAGTGCTTCGACGCCCTGATAGAGCAACATCCACGCGCCATCGACCGTCGTCGCGCCGGCAGCGGCCGCATCTTGCAGGAGCCGCGTCTCAAGGGGCTGGTAAACGGCGTCCATGACGGCCAGATCGTCGTGTAACGCTGCCGCGGGAACTGGTGTTGCGTCTTCTTCCATGCCGACGCTGGTGGCGTTGACCAGCACGTCCGCATCGGCGAGCAACGACTCAAGGAACTCGAGGCCGTGGCTGGTCGCCCGAGGGACTTCCTCGGCGAGATCGTGTGCGCTCGAGACGGTGCGGTTTGCGATGGCGACATCCGCGCCAGCGTCTGCGAGGCCAAACGCGATTGCGCGGCCAGCCCCACCTGCGCCGACGACGACCGCGTCAGCCCCATCGAGGGAGACGTTGTGATCGCGCAGCGCGCGCATTGCACCGCCAGCGTCGGTGTTGTGGCCGGTTGGCGCACCATCGCCCGTGAAATCGATCGTGTTGACCGCGCCGATTCTCGTCGCCAGTTCGTCGGCGTCGACAACCTCGAGGGCGTCCTGTTTGAACGGAATCGTCACGTTCAGCCCCGTGATACCGAGGGCATCGGCACCCGTAATTGCCGCCTCGAGATCGGCTGGCTCGGGTTCGAAGGTTACGTAGCGCGCGTCGTACTCGAGTTCGTCGTACGCCGCCTCGTGCATCGGCGGCGACAGCGAGTGGCCGACCGGATTGCCAAGAAGTCCAAATACGTCCATTGCTCTACACGCGAGTGCGGACGGCGACCCTATAATGGGTCCGGGTCCGTCGACTGCGCTTGACGTGGCCGCGGCCGCACACATTACCCGGTTCCGCGGCGCTTATACGCCGTTCTCGAGTACTCGCTCGCGTATGAGCTTGGTCTCCGTGCTGTTGCTCGTCGCCGGCATTGTGGCGCTGTACGCCGGTGCCGAGTTGCTCGTTGCCGGTGCGGGACGGCTCGCACTGGGTATCGGGCTCCGAGCGGCGACCGTCGGCGTGACAGTGATTGCGTTTGCGACCACTGCACCCGAAGTGTTTGTCGCGACCATCGGCGCGCTCGATGTCTCGAGCGATATCGGGCTCGGTGCGGTCTTGGGTTCGAATATCGCGAACATCGGACTCGTCCTCGGCATTGCCGCACTCATCAGGCCGCTGTCGGTCAGCGACACCGTGATGCGACGGCACGTCCCGTTTATGGTCTTCGCTGCCTTGTTGCTCGTCCTGTTCGGCCTCAACGGGACGATCGGCCGTCTCGAGGGGTTGCTCTTGTTGCTCGCACTGGCTGGGTTCACGGTGTATTTGGTTTACTGCGCCAGAACTGATCCCGCGCCAACGGCGAAGCCCGGAGCCAGTTCTCGCGTCGAACTGCGAGACGTCGCGCTCGTCGGTGCCGGGTTGGTCGCACTCCTCGTCGGGTCGCGCTGGCTCATTGCGGGCGGCACCGACCTGCTCTCGGCGCTTGGCGTCTCCGATCTCGTGATCGGCTTGACTGTGCTCGCACTCGGCACGTCGCTGCCGGAACTGGCGGCATCCGTCGTCGGCGCAATCCGGGGTGAAACCGCCTTCGCGATCGGGAACGTCGTCGGCTCGAATATCTACAACGTTCTTGCCGTCCTCGGCATTGTCGCGCTCATTACGCCGATCGAAATTGCCTCGAGTACGCTGCGATTCGAGCTTCCCGTCCTGATCGCGTTCACCGTGGTACTCGTCGGGCTGATGGCTCACGGCCGGCGGCTCTCTCGGTTCGATGGGGGCGTGCTGGTCGTCAGCTACGTGGGCTTTCTCGTTGCGCTCGTCCTGTAGTCCCAGGCCGAACCGTCGGGTTAACGACCGCCGAACACGGAGGGCGGATATGAGCGACCTCGCAATCGTCGAGAGCCGCGCGGACCGTGCCTCGGTCCACATCTGCGATCATCTGCGCGATTTAGCCGACTGGACGGAACGAGTCGATGACAGCCGATCCGACGCCGACGGCGGCGGAACCTACTACCAAACGGATGGCATCGAACTCCGGACGTTCGAGGCGTTCCACCTCGAACTCGAGCGCCCGGCTGAAGCTTTCGACTGTGATCCCGACTTGCTCGTTTTTGCCTCACGTCACTCCGGCGACACTGGCGCGCTCCTGACTGGTCATTTTACAGGTAATTTCGGTCCCGCGGAGTTCGGCGGCGAAGACAACGCCGTCGCCGAGACCTGCCCGAACGCACTCGCCCGATTGCTCGAGGCCTTCGACGAGCATGCGCCCGAGGAGTACGATGTGGGCATGGAGTGTACCCACCACGGCCCGACAGACGTTGGCTGTCCCTCGCTCTTTGCCGAACTCGGCAGTGGCGACGAGCAGTGGGACGACCCCGCAGGTGCCGAGGCCGTCGCGCGAGGTATTCTCGACCTTCGGGATGTTGCCCCCCATCGCTCTAGGCAGGTCGTCGGCTTCGGCGGCAACCACTACGCCCCACGATTCGGGCGCATCGTCCGCGAAACCCCGTGGGCAGTCGGCCACATCGCCGCTGACTGGGGACTCGAGGATCTCGGTCACCCAAGCGCCCATCGCGACCTGCTCGCAGCCGCGTTCGACGCGAGCAACACTGACATCGCCGTTATCGACGGCGACTGGCCCGTTCTCGAGGAGACCCTTACGGACCTTGGCTACCGACTCGTCAGCGAGACGTGGCTGCGCGAGGTTGGCGACCGACCGCTCGAGGTAGTCGACCAACTCGAGGCCACAGTCGAATCGGTCGACGACGGCCTTCGCTTCGGTGAGCGCCGCGACGACACCTTCGAGATCGTCTCGCTTCCGGGAGATTTAATCGACACGGCAGAAGGGATCGACCCCGAGCGCGTTCGTGACGCCGTTGAGGCGCGAACGATCGCATTCAGCACCGACAACGGCGGTAGTCGCGTCGGCTCGACGGTCGCCGTGCCTGCGGGCGAACCACTCGAGACGAAACGCGCGCTGCTCGAGCACCTCGTTGCGTTGTTGGAAGAGAAATACGACACCGTCAGGCTCACAGACGATGCAGTCATCGCGACGGAGACCGCGTTCAACCCTGAACGCGCCGCAACGGCCGGGATTCCGGAGGGTCCGAAATTCGGCGCACTGGCCGCTGGAGAGTCAGTGACGGTCGACGGCGAGACGATTACTCCCGAGCGCTTCCAGACTGAACGGACGGATCGCTTCGACCTGTGAGTAATCAGGTATATGAGAGAAGTACGCAACTACCAGGTGCCTGCGCTCACTCTGCTCTTCCCCAGTAACTAAACAGGTAATCACACCATAACGTGTCAGACAGGTGGCTGACGTGTAGGGGAAAGGTAATTATGCTCCATTGTTTAGATGGGTCCAAGAATGGACTCACTCATCGACGACGCCATCGACGAGGCCGAAGACGGGGACCCGGCCGAGTCCCCCGCGGCTGAGACGTCACACGACGGTCAGCCCTCCTCTGCTGACTCCGGCGGCCGCCAATCCGGGACGATGACCGACGAAGAACTCGAGGACGTACTCCAGGACCTCCAGACCGACATCACTGTCGTCGGCTGTGGCGGTGCCGGGGGCAACACCGTCAATCGGATGCACGAGGAAGGCATCCACGGCGCAAAGCTCGTCGCCGCCAACACGGACGTCCAGCACCTGGTCGAAATCGGTGCTGACACCAAGATCCTGATGGGCGAGGAGAAAACCGGCGGCCGCGGTGCCGGCTCGCTCCCACAGGTCGGCGAGGAAGCCGCCCTCGAGAGCCAACAGGACATCTACGAAGCAATCGATGGCTCCGATATGGTCTTCGTCACCGCCGGACTCGGTGGCGGCACCGGAACCGGCTCTGCTCCAGTCGTCGCGAAAGCCGCCCGCGAGGCCGGCGCGCTGACGATTTCGATCGTGACAACGCCGTTTACCGCAGAGGGCGAGGTCCGCCGAACGAACGCCGAAGCCGGACTCGAGCGCCTGCGCGACGTCTCCGACACGGTGATCGTCGTACCAAACGACCGCCTGCTCGATTCCGTCGGCAAACTGCCCGTCCGGCAGGCGTTCAAAGTGAGCGACGAGGTGCTGATGCGCTCGGTCAAGGGCATCACGGAACTCATCACGAAACCCGGCCTCGTCAATCTGGACTTCGCTGACGTTCGGACCGTCATGGAGCGCGGTGGCGTCGCGATGATCGGTCTCGGCGAATCGGATTCGGAAGCCAAAGCCGAAGACTCCGTCAAGACCGCACTGCGCTCGCCCCTGCTCGATGTCGATATCTCCGGCGCGAACTCCGCGCTGGTCAACGTCACCGGTGGCAACGACATGGCCATCGAGGAAGCCGAAGGCGTCGTCGAAGAGATCTACGACCGGATCGACCCCGACGCACGCATCATCTGGGGAACCTCGATCGACGAATCGCTCGAGGGCAGCATGCGCACGATGATCGTCGTCACGGGCGTCGAATCACCGCAGATCTACGGCCGACCGGATGGCGAGTCCGTCCAGCCGAATATGGGTGGCCAGGGCCAAGCACAAGGGCAGGGCCAACCCCAGACTCGCGGGCAGGAACAGCCACAGGGCGACGACGATATCGATTTCGTCGAATAATCTCGCTGCCGTTCTCTCGTCTTTCCTTCCTTCTGGCTACCGCTCTTGTCTGGATCCTCGTCGCTCGAGGTATCCAAATATCGCTTCCCAGAAACTCGAGACAGCCGACTCAGTCGTCAGCCGTCGCCGACGCATCGCCGTCAGTTTCAACCGCCGCGTCGCTTTCGATACTTGGCGGATACTTGCCGCGCTCGAGTTTCAGGTCCGATTGCGGGCGCGCCATACACGTCAGCGCGTAGTTTTCGGCTTCCTCATCGGTAAAGCCGCGAGCAGCAGGTTGGGTTACCTCACCCTCGAGTATTTCGGCTGAACAGGCCAGACACATCCCAACGCGACAGGAGTACTCCTGGGCGATTCCTTCCTCGAGACACCGGCTGAGAATCGTCTCGGTATCCGAACAGGTAATCGTCTCGTCCGTCCCGACGAACTCGATGGTGTACTCAGTCATACCGTCCGCTACGGAAGACCCGACTAAAACTCTTTATTCCGCTGTCGTTGTCTCCGGCAGGACGAACCATCACTCGAGCGATCACGTTCCTCTCGTGACAGACAGTCGTTCGGAGCGGTGTTCACAGTTGAGGGTGACGCCTCGAGAGCAACCGAATCGACCATAAAACGTTTTCATACCGCAGTGTCCACACTACTGGTATGAGTACCCAGGAGGAGTCGGGAGCCGCGCCGGCAGCCGACACCCACTCGCCAGACGCCGTCGTCGTCGGTGCCGGGACCGCAGGCTGTTACGCGGCCGCGACTATCGCACGCGCGGACTACGAGGTCGTCATCGTAGAACGCAAATCCGAGGACGAAGCGGGCCACATCGCCTGCGGTGACGCACTGAAAGGGGCCTCGGCGTTTCCCGAGGCGATTCCCCGTGAACAGATCGAACCCGCCTTCACCAACACCGGCGTCGACCACGGCCGGTTCGAAATCCCACAGGAAGATACCGTCCTCGAGATTCCCGTCCCCGGCGAACTGGCAGTCATCGACCGCTGGGAGTACGGCAAGCGAATCATCGAAGGCGCACAAGACGCGGGCGCAGAAATCCACTACAATACCGTCGTCCAAGACGTCACACAAGCCGACGACAACAAGGGAACGGTGACGGGCGTCGAGGCGACACAGAACGGCGACCCCCAGACCTACGAGGCCGAGGTCGTCATCGACGCTGCCGGTTCGCTGTCGGTCCTACAGGACAAGGTCGACTTCTCGAACTCCACGTTCGATACGAACGTCGACTACTCGCACTTCTGTTCGGCCTACCGCGAAATCGTCACCGTCGAAGAGCCCGTTCCGTGGGACGACGCCCTCGTGTTCAAGCCGACCGAGCGCGCGGCGGGCTACCTCTGGTACTTCCCGCGCACCGACACCGAGATCAACGCCGGGCTTGGCTTCCAGATGACCGAAGAGCCCATGCAACTCGTCGACGACCTCAAACGCGACCTCGAGGCCCGACCGGAGTTCGAGAACGCCGAGGTCGACGACAAACTCGGTGCCGCACTCCCCACCCGACGACCCTACGATTCGGCGGTCCACCCGGGCTACGTCGCAATCGGCGACGCTGCGGGTCACGTCAACCCAACCACGGGCGGCGGAATCGCAGGCGCAGCCTACGCCGGTAAGTACGCCGCTGAGGCCATCGTCGAGGGTATCGAGGACGGCGACCTAAGCGAAAAGGCCCTCTGGGAGTACAACGAGCGCGTCATGGACCACTTCGGCGCACGCTACGCTGCACTGGACGTCTACAACATCCTCTCGACAGCCATCGACGTGGATGACCTCATGAGCCTGCTTGCGGTCATGCCCGGCGAAAAACTCGCTGAAGCACTCTACTCCGGGAGTACGAGTATCGGCCCGAAACTTGCCCTCGAGAGCCTCTACAAGAGCTACGGCCACTGGGGTACCATCCTGAATCTCTATCAGACCAAACGCCGCGCTGACGACCTGCTCGAGCTGTATGAGGCGTATCCCGACCATCCGGCCGCACTCGAGCATTGGCAAGAGCGCCGCGACGACCTGATGGACGCGGTCTACGAGACGACTGGGGCCGAGCCGAAATACTAAGGAATGAACTTTTTCTCTGTCGTTCGAGAGAGTTCCGCTCTCTCGTGACTGAGCGAATCGAAGATTCGCGATGTCCGCGAAACCCAAGGTTTCGCTTGATGACGAGACGCCTTTGGCGTCTCGAACCACGTGCGGTCGCTTCGCGACCGCACTCGGAAAAATCTTCAAAAGAGCGCGTCGCGCTCTTTTGGACTGGGCGATTCCTTCGGAATCGCTTGCAGTCGGGCGGCGCTGCCGCCCGACGACCTCGCGGGATCTTCGATCCCGCTTAGCTTCGATGAAAAGCACTCCTCCCTCCGTTCACTCGTCCTATCGTCCTCGTTCACATCGGTCGTCGGCCCGCTCGCTCCCGTCGGTCGCTCGCGGTCGGTAACTGGGTTATCACCTGCCCTTCCCCGTTGAGCGGACTTCTCACGGTGTTCGAAGCCCGCTCCCGGCCACTGTATTTTGTCACGCAATGCGATTACACTCGAGCGCGCAGGCGTTCGATTCGGGTTTCCGTAGAGGGATCGTCCCAAGCATCGTGGGCGCGATGAACCAGTGTCCTCCCACAGTGAGCAACACGACGGAAAACGCCGTTATCGACTGATTGACACGCAGATCGCTCGAGTCGCCAACTCATCACAGAGCGTGGAACAGTCACAGCATGGTGACTCTCAGCAGCTCGTGATTGCCTACGCTGTTAGGGGTGTGTCACATCTCTGTACACACCAACCAGGCTACTAATGGTTCCAAAACAGACCAGGCGTGGTGCGCTATCGATTGTGGGTGCAACGGGTGTAACACTAGTTGCGGGCTGTCTTGGCGGTGCCGACGACGAGGAGAGTGCTGGAAACGGGAACGGGAATGGAAACGGAGCAGACGACGACCACACTGACGATACTGCAGATGACGAGGATGACTACGACGAGATGGACGACACTGGCTCCGTCCGCGTCGCCCATCTCTCACCAGACGCGCCGAACGTCGACGTCTGGGTTGACGGCGAACCCGCTCTCGAGGATGTGCCCTTCCGTGCAGTGAGTGAGTACCTCGAGTTGCCGGTCGGCACGGCAGAGGTCATGATCACCGCTGCAGGCGATGAGGATACTGTCGTCTTCGACGACGAACTCGAGATCGGTGACGGCGACTACACGGTCGCCGCACTGGGTGAACTCGCCGAGGAGAACGAGCCATTCGCGCCGGCCGTGCTCGAGGACGACCTAAGCGATCCTGGCGATCAGGCCCGCATTCGTGCAGTGCACGCATCACCTGACGCGCCCGCCGTCGACATCACGGCTGGAGACGGTGAGGTCGTCCTCTTCGAGGATGTCGCCTTCGGCGAGGCCGGCGCAGCGTACGTTGACCCCGGTGACTACACCCTCGAGATTCGGCCCGCCACTGATGACAACGACGGCGATGTGGTTGCGACATTCGACGTCAGCCCTGAGGCAGGTAACGTCTACTCCGCGTTCGCCGTTGGGTATCTCGAGCCAGATGCGGCACCAGCAGATGAGGCGTTCGACCTCGAGGTCGTGCTTGACGCTGAAGGCGAGACAGCAGCGGCTGGCTCCGTCCGCGTCGCACATCTTTCACCAGACGCGCCAAACGTCGACGTCTGGGTCGACGGCGATGCAGTCCTCGAGGACGTGCCCTACCGAGCCGTGAGCGACTACCTCGAGTTGCCGGTTGGCACAGCAGAAGTGATGATCACCGCTGCAGGCGATGAGGATACTGTCGTCTTCGATGAGGAACTCGAGATCGGTGACGGCGACTACACAATCGCTGCACTGGGCGAACTCGCCGAGGAGAACGAGCCATTTGAACCGGCTGTTCTCGAGGATGACCTCAGTGATCCTGGTGATCAGGCCCGCATTCGTGCAGTCCACGCCGCACCTGACGCGCCCGCGGTCGACATTACGGCTGCTGACGGCGAGGTCGTCCTCTTCGAGGATGTCGCCTTCGGCGAGGCTGGCCCAGCGTACGTCGACCCCGGCGACTACACCCTCGAGATCCGTCCCGCCACTGATGACAACGACGGCGATGTGGTTGCGACGTTTGACGTGAGTCCGGGCGCTGGCAATGTCTACTCCGCGTTCGCGGTTGGCTACCTCGAGCCAGACGCCGCACCCGCTGACAAACCGTTCGATCTCGAGATCGTGCCCGACGCCGAATCGGAGATGGACGACGACTCGAGCGACTACTGAGACCGACCGATTTTCGTTTTTTGCGGTGCTCGAGTCGCTTAACTGGCGTCAGCGGCTGCCGTTCGAAGCCGTTCGATCCGTTTCTCCGTCGCTGGATGTGTTCCAAGCAGCGTGCGCGCGATGAACCGCCGCGTGCGGTCGAAAAAGCGGTGTTCCTCCCACGGCGGCGGCACGATGGAGAACACCGCCGTCGACCGATTGGTCCGCAGATCGCTCGCGGGCCGGCGGGTGAGTTCCTGATCCAGTGTCTCGAGGGCGCTTGCGAGTGCCGCAGGGTCGCCGGTGAGTGCAACCGCGCCGCGGTCGGCGACGTACTCGCGGTATCTGGTGACGAGAATCACCGATGCTCGCGTGAGGCCAATAACCGGGAGTGCAGCGAGCAGTACCATCGGGTGTATCTGGAATGGGGACGCCGAATCGTCGTGTGGATCGGCAAGAGCATTGTCAAGCAGCGTATCGAACTTCGCGTTCGGCAGTGCCAGCGCGGTCAGAATCGCCGCATCGCGGTTGACGACGTGGGCGAGTTCGTGCGCGAGGACTGCCTCGAGTTCCTGCGTCGAGAGCCTGTCACAGAGCCCGACTGAGACGGCGATCGTCGACGTGGTCGGTCGAAATCCGGCCGTCGCGGCGACTGGACGGCGCTCGCGACCGAGTCGAACGGTTGGTGCCGGGACGCCTGCCTGGGCTGCGAGGCGGTCGACGCGTGCCTGTAGCTCCGCGAGGCTGCTGGTTGCCGTCTCGGCCAGCACCTCATCGGCGTCGCTGTCGTTTTCGATGACGTCGATATCTTCTGCGAGGTGTTCTTCGACGGTTCCTCCACGTCCCAGTTCACCGGCAATCGTCCGACCCGTGTAGTAGGTTGCGCCGATGACGCCACAGAGCAACCCAACTGCGAGGACGGCCTCGAGCCGTGAAATCAGCGGCGTGGATTCGACGATTGTGTATCCCACAACCCAGGCGATGAGTCCGCCGAGCATGGGCGCGAACGAGCGCAACACGAGAGCTTCGTTGGGAGTAGAGAATTCGCGGGCGAACTGCTCGAGTCCCTGCAGCCACTTGTTCGAAATCCGACCGACGATAAGCGGGGCGGGCATCAGTCGTCGATAAACGCCCGCAATACCCAGCCAGAGGCCGATGAACAGTAGCAACACGGCGACAGCGGGTGCACCCAGAACAAGCATGAACATCGACATCACCGCTATCGCCGCAATCTCGATGACAAACAACAGCACGAACCCGAGGACGGCGACCAAGCCGGCGACCGCCATTCGAATCCAGAGTCCCGCTCGTTCTCGGAACGTCTGTAGTGACTCGGTTGCCATCATCGATCACGCGGGACACGCCCGCAAGTTGTTTCGACGCACACAGGTTCGATAGAAAAACGTTCGGTTGTTTGATCAGTGCGTCCGATACGCAGACTCGAGTCGTACTGATTAGGGCTGCGTGCGAGCGATCCGCTCAATTGTGCCCGCGAGTACGTCGATTCCGTGCTCGAGGCTCGCCTCGTCGACATCGAACGTCGCGGTGTGGTGGCCGCCGGGGTGATCAGTCCCAATACCGACGTAACAGGCGTTGCCGCCGTTATCTTGGACCGCCTGCATCAGGAAGGTCGCGTCCTCGCTGCCGCCGAGGTCGTCGCGCTCGAGGACGTTCTCTACACCTGAAACATCGCCTGCAACGTCGGCGACGAGATCGACGAGTTCCTGATCACTGGTCGCGCTTGGGGCTTCCGCACCGGTTTCGATTTCAACCTCGCAGTCGTACATCGTGGCCGCGCCCTCGAGGACGCGCTCGCACTCCTCGCTCATGTACTCCATGAGTTCGGTCGTCTCGCCGCGAACTTCGCCGACGATGCGGGCGGACTCGGGGATCACGTTTGAGGCGCTGCCGGCCTCGATACGGCCGGCGTTGACCCGCGTTCGGCCATCGTTGTGCCGGGGGATTGCGTAGAGATTCTGGACCGCTGCCGCCATCGCCTGTGCAGCGTTGCGCCCTTGCTCTGGATGACCTCCGGCGTGGGCTGATTCGCCCGTAAACTCGGCCTCGAGATGGCGAACTGCGAGGAAACCGTCGATACCGGCCACGATTTCGCCCGTAGGGTGGTCAAGGCCGATGTGCATCGCGAGCAGCGAGTCGACATCCTCGATGTGCTCGCTTTCGGCCATCGACTTCGCGCCGCCGATGACCTCCTCGGCGGGTTGGAAGAAGACCTTGAGCGTGCCTGAAAACTCGTCGCTCTCGGCGATGCGCTCGAGAACCCCTACCCCGATTGTCGCGTGGGCGTCGTGACCGCAGGCGTGCATCGCGCCCTCGTGTTTCGAGCGGAAACCCGCCGCAGCGGGGGCGTGTTCGGGGTCGTTTGACTCCTCTCGTGGGAGGCCGTCGATGTCGACTCGCAGGCCGACGGTCGGCCCCTCGCCGCGTTCGAGGACAGCGACTGCGCCCGTGTAGCCTCCCTCGAGACGCTCGAGGACGGCCTCGTCGACACCAGTAGCGCGCGCTCGTTCGTAGGCGTGGGTGAGTTCAGCCTCGTCGGGGACGGCCATTCGCTGGTCAGTCTCGATGGCGTCGGGACCGATATAGAGTTCATCGAGGTCGATTCTGGACTCGAGTTCGGAGACAATCCGTGCGGTCGTGTAGAACTCGCGCCAGGCGGGTTCCGGTTTCTGGTGTAACTCTCGGCGAAGTGCAATAAGGTGGTCTGCGGGCATACCGCATGCTTGTCGGGAAGGATCAAAAGTGCGATGTTGCGCCGCGATGTAAGAGATCAGTTCGTTCGGCCAGTCCCACGGCGCTGTTCGACTTCGACTTCGACGTGTATCGAGTCGGGGAAGGCGCGCTCGGTGAGATTACGCGCGATCCCGTCGTGGCCGTGAATCTCGAGTTCGCGGGTGAAGACAGTGTAGGTCCACGAGGAAAACTGGCGTTCGTCGTCGGCGTGGAGACGCTGGTGCTGCGGAACGGAGAGTTTTTCTGGCGGATGCGAATGCGGGCCTTTCAGCGCGGCACCCTTGCGTTCGGCGGTTGTTTTGATGTCATCCACGGTACTGTCTAAAGCGGCGCGATCACCGCTCTGGAGTGTGAGACGGGTGACGAAGGTCATTGTGAGTTAGCACATCGTCAACGGCCGGGGCGTAAAAGCCTGCTGAGATCCGTCGCCGAACGTTCTCGCGAACGGACAGATACGCTACCGTAACAGAGTCATGTAACTCACCACACCAAACAGTGTCCGTAGGACGAACAGTCCGATATTCTCTTAACGTCGCATCTATTAGTTCGGGTAATGGCAGTCGAAGCTACGAGCGCAGGCGCAATCCTCTTCCGCGATACGCGGGGCCGGCGCGAGTATCTTCTACTCAAGAGCCGCCCGGGCGACTGGGAGTTTCCGAAGGGCGGTGTCGAAGGAGATGAAGAGCTACAGCAGACGGCAATCCGCGAAATAAAGGAAGAGGCAGGTATTGAAGAGTTCCGACTCCTCGATGGCTTTCGAGAAGACTACGACTACGTCTTTGAGGCGAACGGCAAAACGATCCATAAGACCGTTCATCTCTTTATTGCAAAGTCATTCGAAGCGAGCGCTGAACTTTCGAACGAACATCGCGACCTCCAGTGGCGCGACTATGAACAGGCCGTAAACACCGTCACGCAGGACGGCCCACGAGAAATCCTCGAGCAGGCACACGTGTTCCTCGACGAGTGGGAAGAAGACGAGGAGTAGTCCGGCAGTCGACTCGAGTACTGCCACGAGCGTTATGTGACCGGCCTGCAAGGAGTCAGCTACAGCAATGCAATCGGCCACCGCTATTCTCTCGTACCCAATCCGTGGCGCCGGTCTCGAGCGCATGCTCACGGGTAGTGTGCTCGTCCTCGGGTCTCCACTTATCCTCCCCGCGCTCGTGTTCGCGGGCTACTGTATCCGCGTCCTCGACTCAACGCTCGCCGGAGACGACGAGCCGCCCGCACTCGAGGTGCGCGAGAGACGCGAGTGGCAAACGCTGACGCGAGTTGGCGTCGGTGGTACTGCAGTTGCAGCCACGTATCTGCTCGTGCCACTCGGTGTCGGCGCTGCAATCGCAGCCGGGGTCGCAGCCGTCGGCTACGCTGGCCTCGTTGCACTCGCCCCACTGGTTGGCGGCAATGATGTACTGATCTGGGGACTCAGCCTGCTTGCTGCCCTGTTCGCTGCACTCCTTGCGCTCGCGCTCATCGCCTCGAGTCTCGCTATCTACTACGTGCTGCCGGCAGCACTCGCGGTCTACGCTCACACCGAAACGGCCCGCGCGGCGTTCGACCGCTCGGCGCTCTGGCCGATTGTCTCGAGTCTCGAGTACGCTGTCGCGGTCGGCGTCCTCCAGATCATCCCGCTTGTCGTTGCCGTCGTCGCCGTCGCCGCACTCGTTTCGGTCGTCGGCATCGTCGCACTGCCGGCGATTCCGTTCGTCGCGGCGCTAGTGAGTTGTCGAGTGGTCGGTGCGGCTGTGACTGCATCGTCACCGACGATGCGCGGGAAATTGAACCGTGGAAGTGACAACTGGCCTTTATTTTTTGAGTCATCTAAGTGAATAGTTTTAATATGTGACTCTACTTTGAGCTGAACAGAATGCTTGAAGATGGCCTTTCGTATCCGGTTCGTGGGGAGTGGGTCGGCCGAACAATCATTGGTTCCGTACTTGGATTTCTCTCATTTCTATTGATACCAGTCGTTTTCCTAATGGGATACTTCGTCAGAGTACTCGAGACAACGGTTGCGGGAGCTAACGAACCACCTGCGTTTGAAGACTGGGGCGAACTCTTCATAAAGGGAATCAGCGCGATACTGATCGGTTTAGTTTACTCGCTTGTCCCGGCGATTCTCTACGTAATCCTCGTCAGCGTCCTTCTAGGCACCGGCGGGGCGCTCGGTGGCGACGGTGGCGTCCTCGCGGGGCTCGGATTCATGTCCATGCTGACGTTCATCCCGTTGATGATGTTTATCTCCTACATCGTCCCGGCCGCGCTGACAAATTACGCACGGACGGGCGACATCAGCGCCGCATTCGACATCGGCGTCATCAAGTCAGTCGCATTCAGCGTCGACTATCTGGTGGCAATGTTGTTGCCCATCGTTGTCGGCGTCGTTGTTTGGGTCGCTGCGTTCGTCCTCGCAGTGACGATCATCGGTCTGCTGTTCGTGCCGGTGCTGTACTTCTACATGTACGTGGCAATCTTCCGGATGTTCGGGTCCGCATTCGCCAAGACGGACCCCACGACGCAGACCGACTCGGTCACCGCCGCACAGTCGACCTGATTTTGAATCCGATTCTCGACGGAATCGATACTCACCTAGTCATATTTTCGTCGAGTACGGCCACTCGTGGTCCCGAACACGGACGAGTCTAAATTTCCGTTCCGGCAAGGAGCTTACCGATACCCTCGAGTCGAACTCACCGTTGGTTCGGCCGCTCAGCTACATGGACGACGAGCCGGTGATCCGCTGGATTGATGATCGGGATCTGTTTCTTGGAAATGTGCTCGCGGCCGACCCGACGCGTCACGACCGGCAGTTCACGTTCGTAGTGTCTCTCTCGAGCGAGGCCGCGCCGCGTACGACGCACCACCGACCGCTCACCGACGGCCGCGGAAACGACTGGACCGCCTTCGGGGAGGCGGTCGACACCGCCCGCAACTGCTACCGTCGAGATGGGGCGACGCTGATCCACTGCAAGGCGGGGATTTCACGCAGTAGTACGGTAATCGCGACGACCCTTGCCGCGGAAGACGGGCTTCCCTTTCGGGTAGCGCTCGAGCGCGTGCAGGACGCGCGCCCGCTGGCGATACCCCATCCTGCGCTCCACGAACTCGCCGTGGTGTACCTCGCTTCAACCGCCGGCACGGAGCGGATGTAAACGAAAACCCGACGATCCGTGACCGAGTAGCCTTTGCTCTCTCAGTCCGAAGGATGGCAAGACGTGGCTACAGATTTCGCCGACTCCGAGTTCGCCTTCGAACTGCGAACCTGCCGGTGGGCCGAACGCGAGTGGCCTCCGGACGGCGACAGCGACGCCCGCGCTGACACCGCCCACATCGTCGCCCGGCAACTCGGGACCAAACGCCGCCGCTGGGACACTATCATCCTCAAGTGCAACCCAGATTCTCTCCGCCAGCGCGCGAAGTTCGGACCAAAGCGCCTCGAGAGCGACCACCTGCACATCGTCCGGAACGCACCCGCGGAGTGGGCCTACTACCGCGACGCGCTCCCCCACCCCGGCTACCCCTGGCGGTACGTCCGCGAGGCGATTCACGAGGTCGACGACCGCGGGATTCTCGAGACCCGAAAGAAAGGCAACCGCATCGAAATTCGGCGCACGTGGCCCTACCCCGACTGGTGCGAGCGCATCGTCGCCATCGAGAACAAACCCGATCTGGATGCGAGCGCCGCCCGCGCACTCGGCTCACAACTCGAGTACGACGTCGCGATGGCGCTGGCCGACGAGGTCTGGGTCGCCACCCGGCAAACCGGCGAGCGCGTCGAGCCCGTTCTCCTCGAGGACTTGCCCGTCGAAGCGGGCGTGCTGGCGCTCGATCCGGACACGCTCGAGGCGGATGTGGCCTGGTACCCCCGCAATCTCGGGGTTGACGAGCCGGGGACGCGCATTCTCGAGCGGCCGGACGACGGCGCTCACGGGAGTTCAGCAGCGCGATTCGAGTACGTTGATCCGCAACAAAAGGCCGACAAACGGCTTGCAATCGCCGAACGCGCCTACGAGCGCGGCTGGCGCTCGTTCGTCAATACGATGCGCCCCGACTGTCGCTATTTTGAATTGCAGGCAGCCGATGGGGCGCAGTTGCTTCCCCACTGTGGGGCAACCGGCGCATGCCAGACTGCTGCGAAGTGTTCCGGCTCCTGTCCCGACTTTCAACCGGAACCACCTATCTGGCGGACCAAGGGGTGGCCACTCGAGGGCGGGCCAGGAAAGCGTCTCAAGGCGTTGCTCTCGGAGCGTCGCCGTGAGCGACGGCCGGGAGTTGACGAGACGTCTCACGAGTAACGGACTATCCGAGTACATGTTCAGCGGCGATTTCGCTGCCGATAACGCACGCAACGGTCCCGAGCCCCGGCCACGTGGTGTCGCCGGCGAGGTAGAATCCGTCGACACCGATATCGTGTGGCACCGCTCGCTGGTTGGTGTTTGCCATCGTTTGTCGATAGCCGCCCACTGCTCCGCGTGGGCGGTTCGTAAACGTTTCATACGTAACCGGGGTTCCGACTTCGCAAACGACGGGATCCGAGGCGAGATTCGGATAAACCGTTCGAGCAGCCTCGATAAGACGGTCTCGGATATCGTTCTTGCGTTGCTCGTACGAATTCTGATCGGGGTCCCACTGCTCGAGGTCACAGTGCGTCGAGAGCATCACCGCGCGATACCCCTCCGGGGCGGATACGGTATCGCCGGGATCGGAAACGGTGATGAACATGTTGTTGCCGTCCCCCAGTGGCTCGTCGTACGTCGGCAGCACCTGATGGTGCGTACTCTCGTGATCGTCCACCTCGTGCGCTGGGACGCCCAGGAACACGACTACCGCACCACCCTCGTGGGCCTCCATCATCGAGATGTGGTGATCCAACGAGTCGCCGACGATTGATGGTGCGATTCGCTTGGTAAGGTTGATCGGAACGGCGCTGACGACTTGCTCGGCGTGGTACACCCCGCGAGCAGTTTGAATCCGGAACGCCCCCGCTTCGCCCGTGATCTCCGTGACGAGGTGATCGGTGCGGATCGTACCGCCAAGGTCTAGATACTGCTCCTCGAAGGCGCGCCAGAATCCGTACATGCCGCCGGTCGCTCGACCGATACCAGCCCGTCGGATCGTGCTTCCGAGGACCGAATTGATCAGCGGTGCCTCCTCGAGTGTCGTGTGGACTGTATCTTCGACGAGCATGGCAATCATGTGCCGAAGCGCTCGCTCATCGGCGACATCGTAGGCGTCCAGCGCATCGGCCATCGTCCAGCGTAGATACCGGAGTTGGGGCAGGTCTCGAAGTCCCACTGCGTTCGCGTTCCGAACGACATCGCCCGGCGTCTGGACGGGTAATTTCACGCCCTCTCTGGTAATCCGCCAGAACGTTTCGGAGAGATCGTCCAGAAAGGAGTAGAACTCACGGTGGCGGTCGCTGTCCCCAAGTTTCGCCGTCCGTTCCCGTTCCCACTGCTGTTGATCGTGATAGAGTGTGACGCGGCGGTCGGGCAGCCAGACATCGTACGCGTCCTGTACCGTGATATCCGGCGGCTCGAGGCCGATATCAGCCAGTAACTGTCCACCGACGCCGCCCTCCTGAAAATCGACCAACGTCGTCGCGCCAACGTCGAACGCGAATCCGTCGGTGCGATAGTAGCCAGCACATCCACCGATGTGCTCGTGCTGTTCGAGTACCACCGTGGAGACGCCTGCCGCCTGTAACCGGGCCGCCGTACTCATTCCTGCAACACCACCGCCAATAACCGCGACAGCAGTGGACTCCGGGGACGTGTCAGTCATACGGCCCACTATTGATTAGAATACTATCAGTTTTAGGGTCGAGTAAAACTCGAGACGGTATCACTACACGGGCTGGAACGCCACGACGCGCTCACCGGTCGTTTCCGACACTGTCACCGCAACCTCGACCTCGAGTCCCTGCTCGATATCCTCGAGGTCGATCTCGACCACTTGGCCGGTCATCCGTACAGGACCGAAGTCCGCGATGGCGGTCGCATACGGGGCGTCGTCTGCGAACGAGGGTGTCGCGACGTGTGTGACGGTATAGGTCGCGATCTCGCCGGGTTCCGGCAGTGGTTCCTTGGTGAGGGCTGTCGAGCCACACTCGGGACAGACCTGCCGCGGCGGCAGCGAGCCGTGGCCCGCGTCGCACTCGAGGTAGTACGCTTCGTGTGCTTCGGCGGCGTCGAGCCAGTCGTCGAAGCCGGCGTCGCGGACGTTCTCGGAGTCGAGTTCGGAGTGGTCGCTCATGCGGTGACCTCCAGAACGTGGACCACTGCGCTCGCGACTGTGCCACCCGCGTTGTGTGCCACGCCGGTCGTTGCTCCCTCGACGTGCTCACTGTTTGGATGGTCACCCGCGAGCAGCGTCGCTACCTCGGCGACCTGCGAGACGCCAGTTGCACCGACCGGGTGGCCCTTGGCTTTCAACCCACCCGAGAGGTTGATTGGTGTCTCACCGTCGGCCGTCGTCCGCCCATCTCGAGCGGCCGAGATGCCCTCGCCGACCTGCTCGAGGTCGAGTGCCTCGAGGGCGAGCACTTCGGCGATAGTGAAACAGTCGTGGACCTCTGCGAGGTCGACGTCGTCCGCGCCGATATCGGCGTCGGCGTAGGCCTGTGTGGCTGCCTCGCGTGCGGCGGGCGAGCGCGCAAGGTACTCGCGGTCGTGCAGCGCCATCCGATCACCGCCCTGGCCCGTCCCGGTGATCGCCACGGGTGCCTCGAGGTCGTGTTCGTCGGCGTATTTCTCGCTTACGAGGACGACGGCGGCCGCACCGTCAGAGAGTGGACAGGAGTCGTACAGTCCGAGCGGACTCGAGACCGTGGGTGCCTCGAGAACATCCTCGACGGAGAGGGCGCGCTGGTACTGGGCTTTCTCGTTGGTGAGTGCGTTCTCGTGGTTCTTGGCGGCGATGTGTGCGAGGTCCGCGCGGTCGCCGCCGTAGGTCTCGAAGTAGGCGGTGGCCATCAGCGCGTACGCCCCGGGGAAGGTCATCCCGGCTCGGACTTCCCAGAGGTCGTCAGCCGCGATTGCGAGTGCTTCGGTCGCGCCCGCGGTACCGAGATTGGTCATCCGCTCTGCGCCGCCGACGAGCAACACGTCACACTCGCCGTTTCGCAGTCGAATCACGGCATCGCGAAGCGCCATCCCGCTCGAGGCACAGGCGGCTTCGTACCGGGTTGCGGGCGCGGTGACGCCAGCGGCTTCGGCCATCAGCGGCCCCTGGTGACCCTGGTGCTCGGACAATTCGCCCATGAAATTGCCGTAGAGGACGCCGTCGACGTCATCGCGAGGAACGGCGCTGTCCTCGAGGGCGGTGGTGCTCGCCTCGGCAAATAGGTCCCGACTCGTCCGTTCGGGGTACTCACCGAACGGGGTCAGTCCGGTCCCAGCAACGCGTACGCTACTCATACGCACACCTACCCCGTCGACGGGTTAAAACTCGGTGGTTGGTATCACGACACGAACGCTGGCATCGTCGCTGCACATCTGCACAACACAATATCTGTTTCACAAACATAATTGTGCTAACACTGCCTGCCTGTTCCCTGTTATTTATCCGCTCGGTTTCGAATATGTGGTTATGGACAGTGTTCCGTTTGATCTCGATGTTCTTACCGAGTTGACCGAGACGAGTGGCGTGCCCGGCTACGAAGACCGCATCCGCGCCCGCGTCATCGACCACCTCGAGGACAGCGTCGACCGCGTTCGGACCGACGCGATGGGCAACGTCGTCGGCACGCTCGAGGGGGAAGACGACGACTACTCGGTGGCCGTTGCGGCGCACATGGACGAAATCGGCTTCATGGTTCGACACGTCCGCGGGGAGGAAGACGGTCCTGGTTTTCTCGAACTCGACGCACTCGGCGGCTGGGATGCACGCGTGCTCAAAGCCCAGCGGGTGACGATCCACACCACGGAGGGCGATCTGCCGGGCGTCATCGGCTCGCCGCCGCCCCACACGCTCGATGAGGACGACCGGACGAAGACACCGGAGGTCGAAGACGCGTTCGTCGACCCCGGCCTCCCCTACGAGGTCCTCGAGGAGCGCGTCTCGCCGGGCGATCTTGTCACGATGGAACAGACGACAGAACTGATGGGTGAGACGGTCACCGGGAAGGCACTCGACGACCGGGTTTGTCTGTTCGCCATGCTCGAGGCGGCTGAGCGGCTCGAGGACCCCGATGTCACCGTCCATTTCTGTGCAACGGTTCAGGAGGAAGTCGGCCTGCGCGGCGCACAGGCACTCGGCGTTGATGTCGATCCCGACCTCGCGATTGCCCTCGATGTGACTGTTGCAAACGACGTGCCCGGATTCAAAGCCGGCGAGCACGTCACCAATCTGGGTGAGGGAACCGCGATCAAGCTCAAAGACTCGAGTGTCATCACGAGCCCGAAGGTCCATCGCCGACTGCAGTCGGTCGCCGACGACGAAGAAATCGACTCCCAACTCGAGATTCTGCCGGCTGGCGGCACTGACACGGCCGGGTTCCAGAACGTCGCAGGTGCGAAACCGGTCGGTGCGATTTCGATTCCGACGCGCTATCTCCACACCGTCACCGAGACGGCTCACGTCGACGACATCGCTGCGACGATTGATCTGCTCGAGGCGTTCCTCGCAAGCGAAGACGGCGAGCACGATTACACGCTCTAAAAATTCGAGCGAACACATCACTGGTTTTAACAGAACAGCCACAAACGGTCAGCTATGAATCGACGCCGACTCCTGTTCGGCAGCGGTGCCCTCCTCGCACTCGCCGGCTGTGTTGAGACGCTCGAGACGGATTCGACCGGAACGTCGCCGGAGTCTGAGGACAACGCAACGGATGCTGACGAGACTGCAAGCGACGATGAACACGAAGACGACGAACACGAGGTCCCTCCCGCAGCGCGTGAAACCGGCCGAGACGTCCTCGTGGTAAGCCTCACTGGTGACACTGAAACCGCACTGAACTACGTTCCCGCAGCCTATTTCGATTCGGTGGACGACGCCGAGTGGGAAGAACTCGTCGAGCAATCAACCCCACCCGAGGAAGTTCACGCGATGACGCTCGAGAACGCAATCTCCGACGACGAGTTCGTTGCAGACCTCGAAGCCGATGACGAGTTCGATGGCACGGCGACGGCAGCATACGTCCTCGAGTTCGAAGTCGACGTTGAGGTTGACGGAGAACGGATTGACCGCCCAGCGAGGGTTACCGTCCTCGAGATTGACGACGAGTGGTATGGGTGGGCCGAGCAGTTCAGCACGCAGCGGTCCGAGCCACAGGCAGCGATCGATATCGACAAATCTGACGACACGACGGCAACGTTGACGCTCACTTCGAAGCCAGATGACGTGGTTGTGGGCGTTCGCGGCGGCGACATCGACGATTCGGCTGAGTACCAGTTCGATGCCGTCGGCGACTCGCTCACACTCGAGACGAGCGATGTCGGCAGCGGCCAGTTTTCGGTGATCGGTCACTATGAAGACGACGAGGACCACGCGGCGGTCGTCTCTACGTTTACGCTGACTGATCCGGCTGCGTGGGCGGACGTAACTGAAATTACGCTCGAGCCACAGACCGCCGGTTGGATCGGCGTCGAACCGACCCACATCGAGGGCGTTGAAAATCCGGATTTGGTGCTCGAGGAAGGCAGAGAGTACACAATTGCCCAAGAAGGCGGCGATGGTGCCATGCACGACCTGCAGTTGTGGGACGAGGACGAGGCAGTTGTCGACGACTACGCGACTGAACTGATCGATGATCCGGACGCCCGGCAGGAACTGTCAGTGACTGCAACCGAGGAACTGGCGGCGTACGTCTGTGAACCTCACGAAATGACGATGCGTGGCGAGATCGAAGTCGTTTCGGAGTTCGATTTCGACAACTGAGTCTTGCGGGACGCGTTCAGGGCATCTCGTGAATCGTCAACTCGACGTCGCGTGGCGTGGTTCGGTCTTCGATATCCGTCACGAGTCGCTGGACGACGGTTTCGGCTTCGCTCAGGAGTCGGGGCTGGACCTTTGTGACGACCCAGTCCAGGGAGACGAATCGGGGGAGTGAAATCGCGTTTTTGTCCGCTGAGTAGGGATCATACACTGCATCGAAGTAGATGCGACTCGCCATCTCGGCGTCTGGCGGTGCCGCGTCGGGTTCGGGTTCGACCCGCCACTCCCCGCGAGCGTCGATATCGTTCGTCAGTTGCCACTCGAGCGACTGGGGCGCGTCGATACTGGTGACTTTCGAGTTAGCTGTATAGTTGAGTTTCCACCATGCTAGATGCAGGTCGTACAGTGATCCGACGCCGCCGTCGCCGTGAACGTTGACCGATTTCAGGTGGTCCGTGTACCGCGGATAGTTGGTAAACGACCGCACGTACGGAAAGACCTCCTCGGGGGAACGATACGCGACAGTACTGAGGAGAATTCTGTCCACAGGCTGTGTAGGACGGAACCGAAAGTAAGGATTGCTATCTCTACAACCGAGGTCACACTCCCCATTTGTGGCGCTGTGCAACAGGTCACTCGAGTCGCCGATAAGTGCGAACCTTCTATAGCCATTGTCGGCAACGTGAGAGCATGCGAGACGTGTGTATCGTTGGCGGGGGCGTGTCCGGCCTCGCCGCATCGATCTTTACCGCCCGTGCAGGCCTGGACACCCTCGTCGTCGACGGTGGCGAGCCAATCCTTGCCCGAAATGCCAGCCTCGAGAATTACCCCGGCTTCCCCGATGGCGTTGACGCCCGGCGGTACCTGCAACTGGTCCGTGAACAGGCCGGGACCGCGGGTGTCGAATTCGAACTCGGACGCGTGACGCGTGCCGAACCGATCACCGAGACGGCGCTCGAGGATGGGTTCGTTCTCGAAACGGACGGCGGGGAACCGCTCGAGGCGCGCCGGGTTGTGGCGGCGTCGTGGTCAGACAGCGACTATCTCGTTCCGCTGGATGTCGGACGACTCCAGCGCGGGAGCAAACACTTCGTCGACACAGATGATGCAGGGCGAACGGTCGTCGACGGCGTCTACGCCGCGGGTCGACTCGCGAACGAGCCACACCAAGCAATCGTTGCGGCCGGCCACGGGGCGAAAGTCGGCCTCGCGGTAATCCACGACTCCGAGGCGAACTTCTATCACGACTGGGTCGCCCCGGCGGGCTACTTTACCGGCCGCGGTCGCGACATTCCGCCTGCCTGTGAAGAGATTGACGACGACGAACGACAGCGCCGAGATGAACAGGCACGCCAGACCATGCTCGAGGCGTTCGCGGAGCCGTTTGATGCGGAGCCGACAATGCACCCGAGCGTGGCTCAGGAATAAGCACCGTCGTTCCGTTCTCGCCGAGTTCGGGTTGAATCGAAAGCTATGTTATTGCCAGTGCCTAGTGGTGACTATGCACAGGCGCGGAATCTTGGCCGCGGCGATGGCAGTTGCCGTCGCCGGCTGTTCGTCCGACGAGGACGATTCGGCAGCCCACGAGGGTGAAGCCGACGCTGAGATTGTCGCGACCGACCTCCTCGAGGGCGAGACGAGTGGGACCGGATGGGGCCGCATCGAGGTCGAGAATCCAACAGCAGCTCCCCACGGCCGACTCGAGATCGATGCGTCGATCCTAGACGAGGATGGCGACATACTCGCCGAGGCGACACACATCTCGGCGTATATCCCGCCGGAAACGACGCTGCGGTGGTACGTTCGCGCGACCGCTGAGAACGACCGTCTCGAGGGCGGAGACATAATTGCGGAGATTACCGAAGCGACGACTCAACCCGAACGGACACGACTCGACGATGCGACGGTCCACGCCACCGACCTGTCGGTGGGCGGCGACGTCGTCAACGTCGTCGGCGAACTCGACGTCCCATCGACGGACAAACAGCGGGTGACGGTTATCGCACTGATCTACGATGTCGACGGCCGGCTTCGCGGGACCGGAACAGACATTCTGTACGATCCGGAGCCAGGAACCGCAGTCGAGTTCAGCGCGAACTCTAACGGCTTTCGTGCCCCCGCAGAGAGCCCGTCGATCGAGTCGTACGACGTCTTCGCGTTTGGCGAGCACGGATAATCGCTCGCTACGCTTAACACGACGGCACCGAGAGTACGGAACGAATGCTCGAGGGAATCAACGTCGCACTCGGGGTCACGGGATCGATCGCGGCCGTCAAGACGGTCGAACTGGCCCACGAGTTGCGACGCCAGGGAGCCGAGGTTCGCGGCGTGATGTCATCGAGCGCACAGGGGATCATCCACCCCTGGGCGCTTGAGTTCGCGACAGAAAACGACGTGGTCACGGAGATTACGGGCGCGGTCGAACACGTCGACCTCTGTGGGTACGGCGGCTGGGCAGACGTCTTTCTCGTCGCACCCGCAACGGCGAATACGGTCGGCAAAATCGCCGGGGCCGTCGACGATACACCAGTGACGACCTGCGCGACGACGGCGCTCGGTGCGGATACGCCCGTCGTAATCGCGCCTGCAATGCACGAACCGATGTATGACCACCCCGGCGTGCTTGAGGCAATCGATACCGTCGCCGAGTGGGGCGTCGACTTCGTCGATCCGCGACTCGAGGAGGGGAAAGCGAAAATCGCGAGCGAGGAGGCAATCGTTGCCGATGTGGCGCGTGCTGCAGGCGAGCAACCGCTTGCAGGGAAACAGATCGTCGTCACCGCGGGCGCAACCAGCGAGTCAATCGACCCCGTGCGCGTTCTGACAAACCGTTCGTCGGGGAAAATGGGACGGGCTGTCGCAAAGGCCTGTTACGTTCGCGGCGCGGACGTGACGCTCGTCCAGCAGGGCTCAGACGTTCCCTACGCCGATGTCCAACAGGTCGAGAGCGCGACCGAGATGCTCGAGGCAACCCAGGAGGCCTGCCAAAGCGCGGATACGCTGGTGTCGGCCGCGGCTATTGGCGATTACACCGTCGAGCCAAGCGACGAGAAGATTCGCTCAGGCCAGCACCTGACGCTCGACCTCGAGCCAGCGCCGAAACTGATCGACGAGGTGCGCGAGACACAACCGGAGCTTCCAATCGTCGGCTTCAAAGCGGAGACCTCTGGAGAAGATGCTGCGATGATCGAACAGGCACGACAGACGCTCGAGCGGGCGGATCTCGCCTTTGTCGTTGCCAACGATGCGAGCGTCATGGGTGAGACAGAGACGCGCGCGCTGTTGGTTCATGCCGCAAACGTCGCCGCCTACGAGGGGGATAAAGCCGGGCTCGGAGCCGAGATTGCAGAGTCGATTGCAACAATACTGGGAGCCAACTCGAGTACGTAAGGCAGGGTTTCAACGGCCGCTACGAGTCACTGCCGGCGATACTGGGATGGCAGTAACTCGTTCTTTCGCACGGCAGGAGAATTATATAGGTGGCGTACCTGGCACGAATTAAGCGACTTGTGTGGGGATGGTGTGGCGGGAAAGCAACGGGACGAGTAAGGTGAGTTTCGGTGGCCCAGACACAACGACACGATACCACAGAGACAGACGGGACTGACACAACAGTCGAAAGCGATGCATCGTCCGCAACCGACACCGGTGGCGAGACGGGCGGGACAGACTCGAGCGACAGCCACGAAACGGCTATTCCAGCCCTCTCCAAGGGCGAAATCTTCGAGGTGCTGCGAAACCAACGTCGACGCTACGTCTTGCACTTTCTCAAACAGGACGGTCGGCCAGTCGAACTCGGCGATCTCGCCCAACAGATCGCCGCTTGGGAGTACGAAACGACGCTCGAGGGTGTCACGCCTGCCCAGCGAAAGCGAGTGTACACGACGCTCCAGCAGACACACCTGCCGAAGATGGACGAAGCGGGCATCCTCTCGTTCGACTCGGATGAAGGCGTTATCGAGGCAACCGATCGAACGGGAGATATCAGTATCTACCTCGAGATCGTCCCTGGCCACGAGTTTGCCTGGCGCGAACTGTATCTCTCGCTCGGAGCGATTAGCTGTGCGCTGGTCGCCGCTCTCTGGCTCGAGATCTACCCGCTGACACTGCTGTCGAACCTGACATGGGCAGGCATCATCGCGGTGACGGTGACACTGACTGCGGCGGTACATGGCTACTACGAGCAGAACATGCGCCTCGGTGCTGGCGAGCAGCCACCCGAATTGAGTTACCGAGCGGACGACTGAGAACTGTACGTCAGTTCCGGGCAACTGCGATCCACGCAGTGATTGCGCCGATAGATCAGTACAGTAATCCGTTTGATGGCGGTCACCCGAAAATTGCTGCCTGTCAACGACCGACTGGGTCCACACGTATCGTCAACTTTTACTCCGCTACCAACACACCCACGACATGGATCAACTCAAGCGGTCGCTTCTCGAGGCTCCGATCATCGAGAAAGAAGGCTATCACTACTTCGTCCACCCAATCAGTGACGGCGTTCCAAAACTCGATCCGACGCTCCTCCGTGAGATCGTTATCCGAATCATCCGCAAGGCACAGTTGGATGAAGTCGACCGAATCGTCACCCCCGCCGCCATGGGGATCCACATCTCGACGGCCGTCTCACTGATGACGGACATTCCGCTGACCGTGATCCGAAAGCGCCAGTACGGCCTCAAAGACGAGGTCGCAATCTCCCAGAAAACGGGCTACTCGGAAAACGAGATGTACATCAACGACGTGCGCGAGGGTGAGCGCGTGCTCGTCCTCGATGACGTGCTCTCGACCGGCGGCACGCTCGCATCTGTGCTCGAGGCACTCGACAACATTGGTGCCGAAGTGATCGACACGGTCGCCGTCATCAAGAAAGTCGGCGGCGAGAACAAAGTCGACGACGCAGGCTACAACGTCAAGACGCTGATCAACGTCGACGTGATCGACGGCGAAGTTGTCATTATCGACGAAAACGGCGACGACTGACGGCGGCCCGGTTCACACTCACTCCTCAGTGATTTTAATCGTTGTTTCAGCTGCTAGCCCAGCCGCTTCGGCACCATCGACGTTGATTCTCGCGCCGATCGTGTACGTTCCTGGCGGGGCCCGCTCCCACTCCGTCTCGGAGACTCGGAAAACCTGTTGCCACCGCTTGGGGAACCGTTTTCGCTCGCCACGATTGAATTCGAACTGGCCAGGATCTGCTGCGTACTCGAGGTCGAATTGCGCGGCTTCGTCGTGGCCGTCAATACTCCACGTCCAGCGCACCTGTGACGTTGTCGACAGCGCGACTGGGAACGGCAATGTGTTCCGCATTGTTACCAGAAACGGTACCGACTCGTCAGGGCTGTACTCAGTCCGCGGCGTTGCAATACTGACTGAGACGCCGTAGCGTCGCAGTCTCTCGGGAACGACCCGTTGGCTCAGCGCAAGCGAGTTCATCGATCGCATCGCAGACGGCCGATCTTTTGATTCGCTCGTCGGTGAAAACGGATCGTCATCATCCCGACGGAGCGCGCTCGAGTCGTAGATTCGCCGCATACGTCTGGAGTAGCAACCCGACGACCAAAAGGAAGCGGGTTATGGGTTAATCGTCGGCCGCAACGTTGCCTGTTCCGCCTACATCGTCAGTATCGCCGTACACACCGTCGCCTGCGTACGCATCATCATACAACAGACATGAGATACGGTGGCTGTCACCGACTGTATACTGGTCGGGGCGATCGTGTTCACAGGGTGATTCGAACGCCGCCTCGAGGTCCTCACTTGCAGCCTCGATGTTGCCCGCGGCAAGCGCTTTGATCACGTCATCGATGACGGCTTCGACAGACGGATCGCTGAATGATTCGGGAAAGCCAAACTCGTCTCTGATTGCCGACCAGAGTGCATCGGGATCAACATCACTGGAATCTCGATGCCCTTCATCGACCTCCTCAGCACCCTCGAGAGAGACAACACCCTCGAGAATCTCAGCATTTCGGACCCGAAGTTTGAACGTCATAAGAGAGCGCCACACACCGTCTTCGAACTCGTAGCCCTCAGGTTCGATGACTCGCGGACATCTGGTGTGGAATCGACAGCCAGTGGGTGGATCGATAGGCGATGGAACGGTTCCAGGAAGGATTATCCGGTCGCCCTCCCAAAGCGGGTCAGGTTCCGGAATTGCTGACAACAGGGCCTCCGAGTACGGATGATACGGCGGCTGGAATACCTCAGTAGTGGACCCAACCTCTGCGAACGAGCCGAGATACATGACTGCGACTCGGTCAGAGATATGTTCAACGACACTCAGGTCGTGTGCAATGAAAATATACGAGAGGTTAAACTCCGTTTGCAGATCCTCGAGCAGGTTGAGAATCTGTGCCTGAACGGAGACATCCAGTGCACTCACCGGTTCGTCACAAATGATGATCTCAGGGTCGACTGCAAGCGCACGGGCAATCCCGATCCGCTGGCGCTGTCCACCTGAGAACTCGTGTGGATATCGCTGGGCGTGACTCGGATTCAGTCCAACCGTCTCGAGGAGGTCATAAATCCGGTCTTCACGGTCGTCGCCGCTGGCGATATTGTGAACATCAAGTGGCTCACCAATGATATCGCCGACAGTCATCTTCGGGTTCAAACTCGAGAACGGGTCCTGGAAGATGTACTGGATATCCGTGCGGATGTCACGCATTTCGCTGTTCGACAGTTCGGTTAGATCTGCGTCTCGGTAGTAAACCGAGCCCTCAGTTGGTTCAACAAGTTGTAGCAGTGATCGGCCAAGCGTACTTTTTCCACAGCCACTCTCACCGACAACGCCCAGCGTTTCGCCCTCATGCAGTTCAAAGCTCACGCCGTCGACGGCTTTGACCCACGAAGTCGACCCGATGAGATTCTCGATGAAGCCATCGTTCGCTCGATAGTACTTTTTGAGGTCGTCAACACGTAGAATCGGCTCATCGTCACTAGTCATCGGACTCACCTTCTGGAATCTGTGTGCCCGCTATCTCGCCCTCGACGTGGACATCGTAGTCCAGTCCCTGTGTCAGGTCGCCAGAGTACTCGAGACACGCTGCGGCGCGGTCGGAGTCGGCTCCACTTGCGTCCTCGCCAGTTTCGGGATGGAGTAACTGGGGCTCTTTCAGTGTACAGGTCTCTTCGGCGTACGGACAGCGTGGATGGAAGCTACACCCGCTTGGGAGTTCAACGAGGTCGGGCATTGTTCCCGGAATCGTCTGGAGTCGTTCGCGAGTGTTGCCAACGCGCGGGATCGAACTCATCAGCCCAACCGTGTAGGGATGTTTTGGGTCATAGTACAACTCCTCAACCGGCGCTTTCTCGACAGCCTTCCCTGCGTACATAACCATCACGCGATCACACACTTCGGCGACGACACCGAGATCGTGCGTGATCAGTTCAACTGCAGTGTTGTACTCACTGGCTAAGTTCTCGATCAACTCGAGAATCTGGGCCTCGATCGTCACATCGAGGGCTGTCGTTGGCTCATCACAGATCAGCAGGTCAGGATCACACGACAACGCCATTGCGATCACTGCACGCTGTTGCATCCCACCGGAGAACTGGTGTGGGTAATCATCGTACCGGGTTGCTGGTTCTGGAATACCCACCTCATCGAGTAGTTCGATCGTTCGGTCTTTCGCCTCCTGTTTGTCGTATCCGAGGTGATGACGGACCGCCTCAGCAATTTGTTCCCCGATCGTGTACACCGGGTTCAGTGCTGTCTGGGCGTCCTGGAAGATCATGGCAATCTCGTTGCCACGAATGTCGCGCATCTCTGATTCGCTCAACTCGAGGAGGTTTTGACCTTTGAACAGGATTTCGCCACTCTCGATGCGACCGGGGTTGTCGATCAACCGCATCAGTGAGAGTGATGTGACGCTCTTTCCGGCACCACTCTCGCCGACGACCCCGAACATTTCACCGCGTTCGATTCGGAACGAGAGATCGTTGACCGCCTGTACGACACCCTCTGACGTGTAGAAGTTCACGTTCAGATCGCGAACCTCGAGAAGTGCCATTAGCCACCACCTCCATGCATCTGTACGTCCTCAGCCTGTGCATCGAACGAGTCGTTGATTCCGTCACCAATCATGTTGATTGCCATTACGAAGATGAAGATTGCACCGCCTGGGAAGATCGTTGCCCACCACGGGATCGGCGTTTGGACCATCGACGAGAGCGCGCCGTCGAGCATAGTCCCCCATTCTGCAGTCCCGGATGGCATCCCGAGTCCGAGGAAACCGAGTGCAGCAACGCCAATGACGATTGTCCCTGTCGAAAGCGTCGCTTGAACAACGGCAGGTGGGATTGCATTTGGAACGATGTGTTTGAAGATAATCCGCCGGTCGCTCGCGCCGAGCGCTTTCGCCGCGAGCACGTACTCGTTTTCTTTGATGCTCAGTATCTCGCCCCGTATCAGTCGGGCATACGCAGCCCATCCCGGTAAGGCGAACGCGGCAACCAACTGCCAGTATCCCCCGCCGAACATTGCGACCAGCACCAGCGCGAGGACAAGTGCAGGGAACGCGAACACGACGTCCAGGACACGCATCAGAATTTCGTCGATCCAGCCGCCGTAGTAGCCGGCGATAGCACCCACGAAGATACCGAACGAGAACGTAAGCGCCACGACAACAAAGCCAATCGAGATGCTGTACCGACCGCCATAGAGCACCCGCGAGAAGATATCGCGACCGTCACCGTCAACACCCATTGGGTGTGACAGCGACGGCGATGCGTACCGCTCCGGACCGCCCGGCTCGAGGTAGAGAATCGCCTGCGGATCGTGCGGCGCGAGCGAGAGGGGCTGAATAGGGAACCCCATTACGGTAATCGGTCGTGCCAGTACTGCGAGGGCGATCATAACAAGCACGATACCGGTACCGAGCATTGCGCTTCGGTTTCGTCGGAACCGTCGCCACGCTCGTGCGTATCGGCTGTCTGTACCACCTTCAACCCCTGTACTCCAGTCTGAAAGGGTCTCACGGTCCCGTACGCGCTCAGCGTCGAAGCCCGTGATTTGAATCCGTCCTCGTTCTGTAGACATCTGTGTGACCTCCTAGTATCTAATTCGTGGATCGAGCAGTGCGTAGACCAGATCTGCGAGTAAATTCATCACGATGATCACGATGCCGATGAACAGCGTAATTCCCATGATCACGTAGTACTCACGATCCTCAATTGCGCCGATGAACTCGTAGCCAAGCCCCGGCCACGCGAACACGACCTCAACGACAACCGACCCTGCAAGAATCCCTGCCGTGATGAACGCAGCAACCGTCACGACCGAGATGAGCGAGTTCCGAAGGACGTGTTTCAGGATCACCGTCCGCTCAGGCAATCCTTTCGCTCGAGCGGTCGTGACGTAGTCTTTGTTGAGTTCTTCAGCCATCGACGAGCGCATAATCCGCATCATCGTTGCGGCAGAAGCGGTTCCAATCGTAAGTCCCGGTAAGATAAGATGGAACAGCATTTCTGGATGATACAGCGGCTGGCGTGGCGGAAGGACGGTCCAGGGTCCAAGCGAGACAGCAAAGACAAGGATCAGGATCAGGCCGAGCCAGAAGTTCGGAATTGCGATCCCTGCAAGTGCGATGACTCGGCTCACGTCATCTGCGAGTTGCTGTCGGTTCATCGCCGCATAGATACCCGTTGGAATTGCGATTACGATTGCGAACACCCATCCGAAAATCCCCAGTGCAATCGTCGGCGGAAGCCGCGTGAGGATAATGTCACTGACTGGCCGTCCAGATTGGATCTCGGTTCCAAAATCGAGGGTTAAGACGCCGGTTGCCCAATCGAAATACTGGACGTAGACGGGCTGGTCGAGGCCGTGTTCAGCACGGAGTGCCGCCCGATCGGCCTCAGTCGCTTCAGGTTCCAGTGCGAGAATGAAATTAACCGGGTCCCCCGGTGTCAAGTGAACTAGTGCAAATGTAAGTACCGACACGCCAAAAAGCGTCGGAACCACAAGCAATAGTCGTTTGAGTGCGAAACGTCGTAAGCTCATAGCAAATATTGTGGAAGGGGTGATTAAATATGTTGCCGGTATTTATTCGAGACTCTCCGCTGATCAGACCTCTTCGGAGATGTAAATCGTCTGTTCAGCCGGTGGATGGAAGATTGCACGCGAGTACTTCTCGCTGTTAATCGGCCAGGTGTTCCATCCGTGGACCGAATCTTCGATGATAACGTCGTCCTCGAGGCCGTACTGAATCCACGACACTGGCGGCTCCTCGAGGATTGCAGCAATCAGTTCCTCGACGCGATCACGTCGCGTATCGATGTTCTCTTCGCCGACAACATCTTCATCGAAACGCGTCGCCTGCAGGAGGTCAAAGACTTCAGGATTGTCGTAGCCGGTGTGGTTACAACACGTCCCGATGAGCGATGGATCGACCATCGAACGGAAGAAGCCATCAGGGCTGAACCCAGAGGAAAGGCCGATCGAAACCAGGGCATCCTCCTCTTGGTGCATCTCTGGATCGTTGAGCATCTCGATATACTGTCCCCACTCGTACTCTTCGAATTCGACTTCGAACAGCCCGGTGGACTCGAGCGACTCGATAATCAGTTCGTTCCAGCGAACCCGATCGTCGGAGTCTGCGTTCGTCCACATCTCGATCTCCATCGGAGCCTCGATATCGTGGTCGTCGAAGACCTCTTGGACGAGTTCTTCGGCCCGCTCAGGATCATACTCGTTGTACTCACCATACTCCTCTTCGAGTGCCTCGTAGTCGTGTGTTCCTTCGTCAGCAGCAACCGGCGACATCGGCAGTGTTGCCGGGATTGCCCAGCCCTGATAGATGTTCTCAACAATCGAGGGTCGAGGAATTAGGTGGTTCACACCCTCGCGGATTCGTGGATCCGTCCATGGCTCATGCGTGACAGGGTACTGCAAGAAGTCATAGCCGCCAGCAACCGTGCGGCGGACCTGATAGTCATCGTCCTCATCGAGGTCAGTGAGGATATCCGCCTCGAGACCAGACGTATGGTGGATCTCTTGGCTCTGGATAGCCGATGCACGAGTCGAGTCACTTGGGACGATTTCGAACTCGATGCCCTCGATTGGTGGCTGATCCGGGAAGTCGTCAGAGCCATCCCACCAGTCGACAGCATCTGTCGAGAACCAGTGATCGTCAAATCGAGAGACACTGTAGAACGATTCATCGTCGAATTCCTCGAACTGGAAGAAACCGGATCCAATCGGATCTTCACCGTTGAGTGGGTCGATATCACCGGGTGCAACATCGAAGTGTTCCTCGGGGACGATTGCGATACTCCCAGCGGCACCGATACCGTCAGCATCCGGCTGCTGGAAATAGACGTCGACAGTGTAGTCGCCGTCGGCTTCCGCATAGAGATACCAATCGTAGAGGTCGGTTGGTCCACGGGTCGATCCTTCGTACCGATCGTAGGATGCAACGACGTTCTCTGCCGTCAGTTCTTCACCGTTGTGGAAGACAACATCGTCACGGAGTTCATACGTGACGCGCATTCCCCAGTGGTCGTCTCCAGCGGCTTCCTCGCCACCGTCGACATCGACAACACTGCCGTCGTCCATTTCGAACAGAACCTGTCCCGCATCGTCTGGATCAACGGCATACTCCTCGTAGTCGTCCACGTAGATGTCCTGGGTCTCAACTTCCCAGTCGGTTGCAACCCACGGAACGTTGTCTCCGTCGCGGTCAGGATGGACCATCGCCTCATAGATCAGGAATTGAGAAGCCATTGAGGAGGTCGTATCGCCACTCTCAACGGGATCAAAATCATTGATGTTCTCCGCGAGTGCCGTCCGAAGAATACCGCCCTCTTCGATTTCGTCGTAATCAACTTCCTCGAGTTCTTCGTCAGTCCGGGCGTCAACTTCGTCTAGATCACCTTCGCCGTTCCCGTTATCATCATCGTCACCAAGACACCCAGCAAACGCACCCATCCCAACTGCTGCACCAGCAATACCTGTTGATTTGAGCACCCTTCGCCGATCGACTTCAGACCACTGCTTGCGTGGCATATATAGCAGGAAACTCCCACGGTACTATAGAACTTGCGTCTTGAATCACTCCATATTACGTTGAAATAACATGTCTTTGGTGTAAAATTTGAAAGTCAGATTGAAAGAAGCGGCGAAATGCCATAAATATGCGCTTATTGGTGATTGCCCGATAATGAATAAATGCGTCGTGTAATGTTCATACTTGATCATAAATCAGGATAGATTCGGCGTGGCAATTCGGACACTCCACCCGAGCAAACTCATCACCAGTGCAACCCGCTTGCACCAATATCAACTGTTGTCCTGGCGCTTCGCATTACTGGTCACGAACAACACCTGCATCTCCGGGAACACCACTCTGTGATGTGAGATCATCGACAACCGATGGATCGAGCTCAACGTACCGTCGGTCACACCCATCACACTCGAGCGTCGCAACATCGTACGCTCGACAACACGACTCGACAGTATCCGTATTAAGGACAATCGCTGCTGAACAAAACGGACACTGGGACACAAAGGTCCGCAATGACTCAAGAATCGACAGTCGCTGCTCGAGTGGGACGTCCATCCACTCGTCGGTCCGGTCATGAAGTGCGGCATGTGCCGCTAATTCGACTGCCAGCGCAGCATCAGTCGGCCACTTTCGAATTCGGCCATCGATACTAATCGTGGGATAGGACCGGTCCTTGACTTCGATAACAGCTGGCTCCACGTCGAAGAGATCAGCGAGACGGCTGCTATCGACGTCTGTAGAGCGATCCTGCGAAACCGCATCAACGACAGCCGTTTCAAACGCCTCGCTAAACTGCACGTTCGTTTCATCCGGCGTCAGTTCGATCACACCTGCGTCCAGGAGAAATTCCTCGGGGTCGACTGCATTTCGTCTCTCATACTCGAGTTTCTCAATGGTGTCCCACTGGGCATCCCCTTCAGTGTCCGTTGTCGGTTCGAGCTGGTGATCAAACCGCTTTGCGACACTCTCTGGCAGGTATTGCTTCGTCAACTCCGGCGTCCCGGGAACGAGATACCCACGGAGATAGATCAACAACACAGACGCCACGACAACCACTGGTGCCAATAACGGAGCAAACGGCCAGATAGCCACACCCAGTATCACTGCAAACGCTAGATTACCGACTGTACATGGAAGACATCGGTTGTCACCGGTGTACTCCGGTTGTTTCACTCGCTCGAGCACAGACGGTGTGTCGTCTGCCATAGCCACTCATTTGTGTCGAGATGCAAAAACCGGACGGTTTTACTCATCTACAACAGTGGCGTGTAAAACGAGCACTTTGGGCCGCATTTCGGACCACAATTTCGACCCAAACACTGTTTATCTACTACTATATGTTGCTTATAATCCGCGTGTATCGTCTTTGGATTACGTGACTCGAGAGGGCGACACTCGCTCCTCGTCATCACAAACGGTTTGGTCGTTTCGAACAACTCCGTTCTGCGGTATTGCACCGAGCAAAATGATCGCGGGAGGTAGATTGAACTACGTCCACTTCGCTCCCTGCGGTCGCTTGTGGCCTACTTCAAATCTACTCTGGACTATTTTCACGAATTCGGGACTTGCACCTCGTTCCGCTCGGTGTTCGTCGTTGAATTCGTGAAAACTAACGGGAGGTAGATTTGAACCACGCCGAGCCGTGCTCGCTTTCACTGCGCGCGACTCGTCTGGTTCAAACTACCACCATGCTATGGATGGCGCTCACGAATTTGTTCGCGCCAAAACATAGCGGGAGGTAGATTTGAACTACCGATCTGCGGGTTATGAGCCCGCCGGAATCTCCTGGCTATCCCATCCCGCTACCCTATCATACCCGAGTGCACTAATTAAGGGTTGTGATTCGGGTGCCGTGTGCGGGTTTCTACCGTTACCCCTGATGGACTTCCCACGTGTAGAGTGATTCACACGTGTAGTTGACAAAAAAGCCAACTCCCATGCCGATGACGTTCGCTGCCATGTACCAGACGCCGAACTGGTAATAGAGGATCGCCAACACGGTCAGCGTCACCAGAAAGCCCGCAAATCGCACCGCATTCGACCGCAAAAACCGTCGTCCGAGCGGTCGGACACCCATCTCGCCGTAGCTCGAGAACGTCCATCGCTCGTTGATCGCGAAGATCACCATGATTGCTAACTCCCACGAAATCACTTTGGCCATGACTGGCCCCAACACGGTGAGTTCGACTAACGCAAACAACACAACGTTGTCTACTGTTGCTCCCACAAGCCCCACACCCGCAAACTGAGTGAAGCGACTCCGCGAGCGCAGTGCACGAAGTCGCATTTGTAGGGCTTCAATCACGAATTCTTCCGGTGTCGACGGTGACTCTCTCCGATGCTGAGGTGCTCCTTGCGGCGCGCGCCAGCGCAAGCGTGCGCGTGTGATCTCGACTGTCGAGTCCGACTCGAGTGAGTAGTGAAGAACTGAGAGAACACAGCAAAAGCGTACTGGAAGCGGAAAGGAGAGTGTGTTCGCGTATGCGTGTGCGACTACAGTGCGAGTTCGCCGCTTGCTTGCACGACAGCGACATCCTCGGCATCGACACGGTCAACATCGAGGAAATGGGGCAAGAAATTTCGCTTTGCAAAGTCCTCGTATTCGGCGTCCGCACCGACCGTACACCACAACTGAACTCTGTCCGGACCGTGCCACTCGCCGTTTCGATTGATCCCGAAACAGACCAACTCTTCTCCCTCGTGTTCGATGATGGCTCCCTTCCGGATACCGGGGTCGCCGTAGATGATGAGCCGCTTCATACCTCGCTGTTCACAGGAGAGACGATTAAACGCTTCGAACACGGTTACGGAAGTGCAAGGAGAAAGCCCCGTGCTTTAGCGCGGGGATGAATCCGACACCTCTGACACAATCTACCGTTCGATGGCACGGCAGGGTATTCCACGCTCGTATCCATACCTTCAAGTGGGTTTGTCTACATAGGTTACGTATGGCGAAACAGGTTGTCACCCGCACTTATACTGCTTCCATCAGGAACCAGTCACGGGTGCAAGACGACCTTGACGCCCTCGGGTTTGCCGCCTCGAAACTCTGGAACGTCGGACGGTGGACGTGCAGCCGGGTCTGGGATGAGGGCGATCATATTCCAAACCACAACGAACTCACCACCTACCTGAAGTCGCACGAACGCTACGATGATCTACATTCTCAGTCAAGTCAGCGAGTCCTTCAAGAACTCGCTGAGGCGTTCAACGGCTGGTACGGCAAACGACTCAACGGAGACAAGAGAGCGAACCCACCCGGCTACCGTAAACACGGCGACGACCACCCACGAAGCACGGTGACGTTCAAAGCCGCTGGCTTTAAACTTGACACTAAATACAACCGCGTTCGACTCTCCCAAGGTTCAAACCTCAAGGACTACTGGTCGGACTTCATCCTCTGTAAGTACCAGACGCAGCCCGATGTTGACCTCTCCGCCGTGGAGAACGTCCAGCAACTGCGGGCCGTCTGGACTGGCGAGGAGTGGGAACTACACTTCGTATGCAAAGTCGAGATCAAGGCGGCCGAATCTCCCGGCGAGAAGACCGTCGGTGTTGATCTCGGGATCAGCAACTTCGCCGCGCTCGCCTACGAGGACGGCCACGCCGAGCTGTATCCGCTCAACTGTCTGAAGCAGGACGACTACTACTTCAGCAAGCGACTCGCTCAGTGTGATGACTCGAACTCCGAACAAGCCACGCGGTTGAACCACAAGAAATCGGAGCGTCGCACACACTACTTCCATACGCTCTCGAAACATATCGTCCAGCGATGTGTCGAGGAGTGTGTTGGAACGATTGTGGTTGGTGACCTCTCCGGCGTCCGCGAGGACGATAAGACCGAAGAGTCGCAGAACTGGGGCAAGCACGGCAACCTAGATCTGCACTCGTGGGCGTTCGACCGCTTCACAGACTTGCTCACCTACAAAGCCGAGATGGAGGGCATCTCGGTTGAGCAGGTGTCCGAACGCGATACATCGAAGTCGTGTTCGTGCTGTGGTCGCACGCGGAAGCCAAACCGCGTCGAGCGCGGGTTGTACGTGTGCGATGAGTGCGGAACGACGGCAAACGCGGACGTGAATGGTGCCGAGAACATTCGACAGAAAGTATCTCCGAGTCTTGCCTGTGATGGGGGAGATAGGAGTAACGGCTGGTTGGCACAGCCATCGACGTTCCTGTTTGACAAGGAAACTGGCGCATTCGCGCCTCAAGAACAGGTCACGTCGTAAACCACAATATCCCAACCCTGCGGCGCGGTGCCGTGGGAATCCTCGCCCTTCAGGGCAAGGAGGATGTCAAGTGCGATGACACTGCGGTCTTGTCCCACACATTCGAAGACGAACCAAACGGGTTTTAAACAGGCCGACCATAGGCCACAGCAAGTGAGATAACCATGCAGATGCCACGCCGATTCAATACGTACTGTCCGCATTGCAACGAACACCACGAACACGAAGTTGAGAAAACCCGAAACGGCCGTTCGACCGGCATGAAATGGGACGCGCGCCGAACCAAACGCAACTCCTCGAGCATCGGTAACTCCGGTCGTTTCTCGAAGGTGCCAGCTGGCGAGAAGCCAACCAAGAAAACCGACCTCACGTACCGCTGCAGCGAGTGTGGCAACGCCCACCTTCGCGAAGGATGGCGCGCCGGCCGACTTGAGTTCCAAGAGTGATTACAATGGCAGGAAATTTCTACTCCGTCCGCTGTGGCGATTGTGAGAACGAACAGACCGTCTTCGGCAAAGCCTCCACGGAGGTCGCCTGTGCCGTCTGTGGCACCACGCTTGCGCGACCAACCGGTGGCAAAGCCGAGATCGAACACGAGATCGTCGAAACAGTCGAGTCACGATGAAATATAGCGGCTGGCCCGACACCGGCGAACTCGTCGTCGGCAAGATCGACGAAATTGAAGACTTCGGTGTCTTCGTCGATCTCGAGGAGTACAAGGACAAACGCGGACTGATCCACATCTCGGAAGTCGCGAGTGGCTGGATCAAAAACGTCCGCGATCACGTCCGCGAGGGCCAGATCGTCGTCTGCAAGGTCTTAGACGTCGACGAGGGGCACGAACAGATCGATCTCTCACTGAAAGACGTCAACGACCACCAGCGCTCGGAGAAGATCCAGCAGTGGAAAAACGAGCAAAAAGCAGACAACTGGATGGACCTCGCCCTCGAAGAGGACATCGACGACGAGGACTACACGGCAATCGCGAACGAACTGATCAACGCACAGGGCAGTCTCTACGACGGCTTCAAGCAGGCCGCAATCCACGGTCATGAAGCCCTCGAGAGCACCGACCTCACGGACGAGGAGATCGATTCGCTCGTCGACACCGCTCGAGAGAACGTTTCGGTGCCGTACGTTAACGTCACCGGCTACGTCGACCTCGAGAACCCATCGCCAAGTGGCGTCGACGGCATCCGCGAGGCGCTCACGGCTGCCGAAGGCAACGGTGAGGTGCCTGACGAGGTCGACCTCGAAGTGAGCTACGTCGGTGCGCCCGAATACCGCATCAAGGTCCAGGCACCGAACTACAAGACGGCTGAATCCCAACTCGAAGAGAGTGCCCAGCGCGCCATCACCGCTATCGACGACCACGATGGCGATGGTGAATATCACCGCGAGCGCCGCACTGACGACGAGTAATACGACCGATGAAATCCGACATCCGGGTCTGTTCGGCGTGGCGCGAGGCCCACGACAGCCCGGTGTATACCCTTTCTGACTCCTGTCCAGACTGTGGTGCGGTGGCAGAAAACACTGCCCCCGCGCCGTTTAATCCATCCGACCCACACGGCGAGTACCGACGCTCTCTTAAGCGTCGCAATCGCTGATATCGTATGGACGAACTCGAGATTGAGGCGGTCGCCGAGGTTGAACTGGACGACCCCGTTCTCGTCGAGGGGTTGCCGGGTGTTGGCCACGTTGGCAAACTCGCCGTTGATCACCTACTCGAGGAACTGGACGCTGACGATGAGGCAGACACTGAGACTGCGGATGATTTAGACTCCGAATCTGAGACTGCGGATGACACGGAGTCGGACGACGGTGCTGACACAGACACCGACAGTGAGTCCGACACTGACGAGACACCCACGAGCAGCCTCGAGGGCGAGGCGACGCTTGTTCGTCGGGTCTACTCACAGGAGTTCCCGCCGCAGGTTAGCGTCGAGGGTGGCGTCGCTGATCTCACCTGTACTGAAATCTATGCCGTTTCGATCCCCAAGGGCCGGGACCTGCTCTTGTTGACTGGCGATCATCAGGCCCAGACGAACGAGGGCCACTACCTCTTGACCGATGCCTTCCTCGACATTGCCGAGGAGTTTGGCGCAGCTGAGCTGTACGCTCTCGGTGGCATCCCGACTGGCGAACTCATTGACGAGTACGCCGTTATCGGCGCAGCGACCCACGAGTCGATGCTCGAGCCACTCGAGGACGCCGGCGTCGAGTTCCGTGAGGACGAACCAGCCGGCGGCATTGTCGGCGTCTCAGGACTCCTGCTCGGCCTCGGCAAACGCCGTGGATTCGAGGCAGCCTGTCTGATGGGCGAGACCAGCGGCTATCTCGTCGACCCGAAGAGCGCTCGCGCAGTGCTCGAGGTACTCGAATCGGATCTCGAGATCGAACTGAACTACGAGCGACTGGATGACCGCGCTGACGAGATGGAAGACGTCATCGGCAAGATCCAGGAGATGGAACAGCAACAACAGCAACAGCAGATGGACGTGCCGACGGACGACGATCTTCGGTATATCGGCTAACGCGGCCAACTTCTCTTCGGTAGCACCACTGCAGCGATCCAAACGTATTTTTGTCAACTGCTCGTACCCATCACCATGGCAACAGCACGTGTGTTCGATGGCATCAGTGGCGTGTGTCACCGGTACGGCCCGGGCCGACTGCCTCGAGCGGACGATTCAACGGTTGGTGCGGGGTACGCCGGTGCAACGGCGGCACTGTTCAGCGCAGTCGTGTTTGCCGGACTAATGATCCTGATCGATGGCAGGCCGCTCGGTCCAGCAGGCAGTGGCCCGCTGCTGGGTGGTGCGGCGCTCGTTTCCGTCCCGGTTGTCGTGCCAACCGCGTTCGTCGCAACCGCTGTTGTCTGGCGATTCGTTTCGACAGCGATGCCACACCCCGGTCTGATTGGTGGTCTCCTTGCCGTCCACTTGACGTATCTTCTTGCCTTCGTCGGGCTGTTCGGGTTCAGCCTCACGGCGATACTCACGGGTGTCGGTTCCGCATACTACGGCCCGGTCCACGAGTCGTTGCGCTTTGCCGGCGGCTTCACGTATATCGGGTTTCTCTACACCGCGTGGTTCACCGTCCCTATCGGCTGTTTTGGTGGCTACATATACGAACACGTCGGTGCACCAGCCTGAGCGTGGTTACCCCTCGAGTACTTCGTAAGAAACATCCGCATCACGCAATGCGTCCGTGACGCGACCAACGGCGTCGGTGGTCGCGACGACGGTAATCTCGAGGCCGTGTTCGGCGGCGTCGGCGGCGACTTCGCCGACGGCAAACGTGACTGCAGGTTCGACATCGGCGTGTCGGCAGGCGACGACTGCTTCGATGCCGGTTGCGACGACGCGGTCTGCAGCGTCACAGGCGTCGGTGACGGTCTCCTCGTCGAGTGCCCGGCTCCCGCCGGTGCGGACGCTTGGCACCTGCACGACGGTTACAGAGCCGGGCTCGAGTTCCATGACGCCCTCGAAGCTCGTGACGCCAATATCGGTGCCAGCGGTTGCGTCGGTGGTCGCAATACCGGTTGCCGGACCCTCGTCTCCTGGTTCGGCGTGGAGGAGGCCGTTTTCTAAAAAGAGCGAGACGGTATCGCCCTCCTCGATCTTGTCCGTGGCGATGGCGGCGTCTTCGCTCATCGCCCCGAGAACGTCGCCCGTGACGTGGTCTGCGAACCGGCGAACGTCGTCGGCGGCCCGAAAGAGCCAATCGACACCCTCTCGAGTCACGCGATAGCGTGAGCGGCCTTCCTTCTCGACGAGGCCGTCGTCGACCAGTTCGCGGATGTACTCACTGACGGCTTGACTCGTGACGCCGACTTCCTCGGCGATTTCTCCCTGACTGACGGCGGGTTGGCGCTCCGCGATCTGGACGAGAATCCGGAATCGCGTCGCGGCTCGCTTGTTATCGAGGACGTCGACCATAGGTGTCTGTTTCTCGAGTAAGGCAAAAAAGGGCGTGATAGAGAGCCACCGCTCGAGTGGCTGTCACCGCTGAACGTGAGATCAGTCGTCGCTTGCAGGTTCTGCGGATGGTTCGTCGTGCTCACTTACCGGAATATCCGCGCCCTCGTGTGTTCCAACCGGTGGCAGGTTCACCTCGGCGGCCGGCGAGGACTCGAGATCCGTTTCGTTGGTCAGGCGTTCCATCCCATCACCGTCTCCCTCGCGTGCGTCTTGGTCGATCCGCATTGAGCAAAAGTCGACGCCGCACATCGAGCAAAAGCGAGCCTGCTTGTAGTTATCGCCAGGAAGGGTCTGGTCGTGGGACTCACGGGCACGGTCAGAATCAAGTGCGAGGGCGAATTGTTCGCGCCAGTCGAAGGTGTACCGGGCTTCCGAGAGGGCGTCGTCCCAGTCGCGTGCGCCGGGGCGTTCGGCACCAACGTCGCCGGCATGGGCGGCGATCCGGTAGGCTGCGAGTCCGTCGCGAACGTCTTCTTCGTCAGGTAGTCCGAGGTGTTCTTTGGGCGTCACGTAACAGAGCATCGCGGCACCGGCTTGGGCAGCCATCGCCGCCCCGATTGCACTCGTGATGTGGTCGTAGCCGGGGGCGATATCGGTCACGAGCGGCCCGAGAACGTAGAAGGGTGCACCATCACAAACCTCCTGCTGGCGTTCGACGTTTTCCGCGACTTTGTGCATCGGAACGTGGCCCGGCCCTTCGACCATCACCTGCACGTCGTACTCCCAGGCGCGCCGCGTCAGTTCCCCCAGCGTATCGAGTTCGGCGTACTGCGCCTCGTCACAGGCGTCGGCCAGACAGCCGGGGCGGAGACTATCCCCAAGGCTAAACGTCACATCGTGTTCGGCGAAAATCTCGCAGATGTCGTCGTACACCTGAAAGAGAGGGTTCTGCTCGCCGTTTTCTTCCATCCACGAGGCCATGATCGACCCACCACGAGAGACAATGCCCGTCTTGCGGCCATCGGTCAACGGCAGGTGTTCGGCGAGAATACCCGCGTGAATCGTCATGTAGTCGACGCCCTGTTCGGCCTGCTTCTCGATGACCTCGAGCAGCAGGTCCGTTGTGATATCCGCGGGACTCTCGGCTTGCTTGACGGCTTCGTACAGCGGGACGGTCCCGATTGGGACCGGCGAGTGCTCGAGGTGTGTCTCGCGAATCTCGTCTAAATCGCTTCCGGTCCCGAGATCCATCACCGTATCTGCGCCGTAGTGAACCGCCGTATGGAGCTTCTCGAGTTCGGTCTCGAGGTCGCTCGTGGTTTCGCTGTTACCGATGTTGGCATTGACTTTCGTCGAAAACTCGCGACCGATGATCATCGCGTCGAGTGCGCCGTGATTTGTGTTCGCTGGAATCACGGCTTGGCCCTCAGCGACCTGCTCGCGGACGAACTCGGGGTCGCGGTTCTCGCGTTCAGCGACGCGTTCCATTTCGTCGGTAATCGTTCCCTCGCGGGCGGCAGCAATCTGGGTGGTCGCCATCAATAACTAGGTTGTATTATCGAGTTATAAATAGTTATCTCGTTGGCTCGAGTACATCATCGTCGAAAAATGTGACCAATCGGTGGGTGGGAGCAACTTACTCAGCGGCGTCGCTCTCCGCTGATGGGGCAGTCGAGTCGGTTCGGTCGACGTACTCTGCAAGCCCGATGAAGGCGAGCGCCCACGCAATTACTGCAAGCGAGGCGATCAGATCAAGACTCGAGCCTTGCTCGAGGCCAGGAAAGGCCAGCGAGCCAGCGCCGTAGAGGAGCGCCATCGCTGCGGCCGCGTAGGCGAGTGCGCGCCAGCCGACCGGGCGGGCGGCGGCCAACAGGGCGAACAGCCCAATCGAGACCAGCGCGAACAGCATGAACTCGTAGTGGCCGAACACCGTGTGCTCGTTCAGAAGCGTCGTGTGGCTCACGTACTCGCCGGCAGCAACAACCCAGAATCCGAGCGCGCCGACCGCAGCGAGCGCAAACAGACGCAGGTCCAGTCGCTCGAGGCTGGGCACGAGTGCTGCCCGCGCTGGGTGCAAGAGAGTGATGAGTGCAACCGGCACGGCAAAGACGAGGAGTTCACCGGCAGCTGCAACGCCTGAAGCGACGACTGTGAGGGTGAACGCAGCGATCACGAACGCAATCGCTGCCTGGAGCGCACCGACTCGTTTCGCTGGCCGGTACAGTTGGATTGCAATCGTCGCAGCGAAGATCGTCAGCATGCCGCCGATCATCAGGTGGTGTACCCGATGTGCTGGGAAGCCGTAGTCCGCGAACCACGCGTTCCCGACCATCGTCATCGATTCCCCAATCGCCAGCAGCAGAAACGCGACGAACGCCGCCGTGACGGCGTAAAACGCAGGCTTTCGGATCCGGCCGGCACCGTGTTCGGCCGACCGCGAGAGTCGCCGGCCGACGGTCGTCGTCGACGACCGAAGGTTCATCGTCGCCCCGCAAGGTCACTCTCAGTTAGTATCAATACAACATTTTTGAGACGTATTACTGCAGACATGGTATTCGCACCTACTACGCTCCCTCAGCACATGAATACCATCTATAATAATTACGAATATCTGCGTTTCAGGCGCATCACCCGGCTGTTTCCGGACGCAGTCGTTGAAGCAGAAAATAGCGTACTACTCGAGCGTTGCACTCGAGCGTAAGGTTCGGGCAGCCCTCTCGAGAGTACGTACCGCGAGTTTCGCGTCTTGCACTGAATAAAGAGATTGTTCTATCAACTACTGTTAGCGCCGTCGGCTGCGTCTCCGCCAGTTCCGTCGTTCGGTTCCGCGGTGAGAATCTCGACGCCCAGTGTCGCCTCGACGGTTCCGATCCGGTTGCAGATCGTCTGTTCGGACGATCCCGCAAAGAGAAGGCCGGCGAGTTCGCCGTCCGCGAGAAAGACTGGCGAGCCGCTGTCGCCGGGTTCGGACATGTAGTCGGCGATGAGTTGGTCGCGGAAAGTGACCAAACCCGCGTCACCGAAGTTGACCCGGACGCTCGCGCTCGTCGCCTCGAGTGTGGCGCTCGTGACGCCGGTCGTCCGTCCCGTTTTCGTCACTGTCTCGCCCCGGAGACGCTCGTACTCCTCGCGCCGGACGCCGGTCGGCCAGTCGTCCTCGAGTTCGTGGTAGGTTGCCGACTCGTCCTCGCGCTCGACTGATCGGGCAGCGACGTCGACGAGTGCCCCGTCTTCGATGGGCACGTAGCCGACGAGATCGCCGACCGCGTCGTCGGCGTCGCCCCCATCCTCGGGCGAGGGCTGGACAATTGCCTCGCCGAGGTCGGCCGCGTTCGAGCGGGCGTAGACGTGGTTGTTCGAGAGCCGAACAAGGTCACCCTCGCTGACGTCGTCGGACCACGTCGCAGCAGTTGGGTCGTCGACGCGGGCCGGATACGGGCCGCCAGTGCCGGCCGTCGAGTTCACGTTGATCTCGCTCACGCCACCGGGAACTGGCCGGTGACGATCCTGTCGCCCCGGCGCGGCCTCGGGCATCACCTCGAGGATCGAGAGGGCGTCGAACCCCTCCTTGGACTCGCCGTAGCCCGAGTCGACGACCCGGACGTCCACATCGTGGCCAGCTTCGGCCACGCGCTTCTCGACATCGTCTTCGTCGGCGAGACAGTCCGTTGGCTGCTTCTGGGAGACGAACACCGTCACGCGGTCTTCGCTCGCATCGTAGTCGACACCGATGACGTTCTCGCACTCGAGGAGGTACTCGTAGTCTTGCGTCGCGGGCATAGCTGGACTATTCTATATTCCAATAGTTATAGCTAGGGACTATTACATTCGGTTGCGTTCCAATACGCTAGGTTCTCAAATCGCCACTGTCTGCAATGTACTGTTCTTCGCTGCCCGCTGCACGTGGACACCCGTCCTTTTCGTCGGCTGCTTCGGCGGTCCTTGTCCAGGTGGATACGGATGTTCGAGAAGTCAGCATCCACGTGGTCCCTGTGGGCACACCGAAGTGGGCAGACATCTATCGGGTGAAAAGGGTGCTTTTGATTTGGTCGTAGAGTGATCCGGATTGATTCGGGCTAGTCATCCCGCGCAACTCCGCCCAAGTGATCGGGAGGTCGGGTCGGAACTCGTGGGAGTAGCCTGGGATATCGGCCTGGAAATCGTGGTACGGTGGGTACAGATCGAAGTTTTCGTACTTGCCAGTAAAGCGGTACTGTCCGTGACCAAGCACACGGTACTGTGCAGGCGGTTCCATTCCCCTCATGAGATAGCAGTCCCGAATCTGACAGCGGAGGTTATAGTCGAGATAGTCTCGGAAGGAGACAGGGTCGATGAGCGGTGCTGGGACGATATCGACGGCGGCGTCAGGTTCTCTGTCGGGACGCTCTCCGTGCCAGGTTGTGGTCCGGTCACCTCTGGCGACGTAGTACTCGATTCCGATCCCAGAGACGGCCTCAATCGCTCCAGTGTCGTCGAGATAGATCTCCTGTTTGTATCGGACTGCGTCGTCGGAACCGATCATCTCGGCAGGCAGTTCGTGTGGGCGAGTCGTCTCACCGACATCAACATCTGGGTCGTCGCGGTAGTGACTCAGACTCTGATCGAGTAAGTCCCCGAAAAAGTGGTTGATGTCGTCGATCGAAAGTGCTTGAAGTGCTTGTCGAACGTCCGCAAAGCGGTCGGCGTCGATGTCCCACGGAATGGTGTCGTAGTCAGTTTCCTGAGCAACGTAGTACTGGGCATACTTTCGGGCATGACCGACGTGTTCGCCTTCACTGTGGGTTCGTTCGGCTGCCTTGTCGGGGTAGCCATCCTGGTTGTGGGCAGTTATTTTCCCATCCTTCTTCCGAACATCGATCACATGCTCTATGTCGTTATTATCGATGACGCTCAGACCGAACAGGTCGTCAGTTTCTCCTGTGACTCTTCCATCCATTATCGATCACCGCTGTTGTTCCGACTGGTACCAGCGATATTGTCGCTGTCGCCAGTATCGTCTTCGAGGTCGAACTCCTGATCGGTGTCGAGACCAAGTTGGTCTCGCAGGACCGTTTGTACTTTGCCGGCGACCTGTTCGCCGAACATCGTACTGAGGATCGCTCCGAGGGGGGCGCCAACGAGCCCACCAGCGATTGCTCCAACCGGGCCAGCCATTGCTCCAGCCGCCGTCCCAATTGTCCACCCTCTGCTTGCCCCTTTGACCATGCTACTTGTGGAATCTTGCACCCGACTTGCGACATCGACATCGTGGTGCTCGATCCACTGGGCCACCCCTTTCGAGGTCTCGACAGAGTCGACCAGCTCCATTAATTGCTCCTTGCTGAGACGATAGGTTTTGCTCGTGGCATCGTCGACCGTCTCTTCGCCCGTCTCGAGTACTCCACCAACTTTTTCGACGACAGCCTCCCCAGGATATCGTTGCACGTGCACCGCTGTCCCCATCCGATTGACTACCAGTGGCCTATCACTCGAGAGTGCCTGCTCGGCTGCCTCGGCGGCTTTCGCGCCCGTATGGATCTGGACAGCAGAGAAGCCGTCGACACTTTCCGCACACGTTCCACTCGCTTGGATTTGGAGGTCCCAAGAGACACCGCTCGGACAACCGACCGGCGCTGGACTCGGATGTGGTGGCTGTATCGCCACCGGAGCGTCTAGAATAGTGTCGTCCCCCATTTATCGGTCGTCTCGGAGAACAGGTAGTGACGGTCGTACATCTCGTTGATCTGTTGCTTGACTGTTCCCCGATACGTCCCAAAGCCCTGATGCTGGAACGGTTCTGGGGGGGACACCCCCATCATCAGAAACCGGTCGCGGACCTGGGCACTCAGGTTCATGACCAACAGGAGCTGGAACAAATCGAACTGGCGAAGGTCCACTGGCGGCAGTTCAATTCTGGCATCGGGTTGGCGGTCGAGCGGGGAAGGTACCTCAGTGGTCCGCTCGGTTGTGCCGTCGGTGTGCAGCGTGTGCATCCCAGAGACTGCTTCCACATCGAACGATGGGAGTGCAGTGGCGAGTCGATCCTCGTAGTTCAGCAGTTCAAACAACTGGTGTTCAAGATCGTCTGCGTCCGTGAGGACCGCGGTTGCATCCTCTTGAATTGCTGTCGCACTGTCGACGTACTGGTCGACGAGTAACGTGTCCTCGTGCTGTGGCTGCGGATCAAGATAGAGATCCGCGCGGTAGACGAGTGGGTCGTCGGGATGGGCGTCTTCGAACGGTAGCTCGACGCCCGATTTATCGTAGTGGCTCTCAATCTGTCTGCGGATGTCGGCGAACTGGTCTTCAACAGTCGCCTCGGACATATCAGACAGCGCGATCATCGCCGCGACGAGGCAGTCCGGGTTCTCGTGACGAGGCATCGTCTCGTAGCCTCTCTCACGGTAGACGCACCATTTCGCATACCGACGCGCCTGCCGAACGTGCTCGTTTTCTTCCTGGGTGCGCTCTGATGGGTAATCCGAGTAACCGTCCTGTTCGTGGTACTTAATTTCGCCCGACTCAGTCATCTCGATGAGATGTTCGACATCGTTATTATCGATAACACTGAGACCGATACGTTCAGACTCGCCTGTGATGATTGCATCCATTTTTATGACCTCCTACTCTTTGCATCACCAGTCGAGTCGCCCTGGCCAGTCAGGTACCCCTCCTCTTCAAGTTGTCTGGTCAACTTCTCGAAGCGTTCTTCGATATCGCCATCCAGACTTCCGAGTTTCTTCTTGATGGCTGTGATACCGAGTCCGGTCACCAACCCAGCCAGTGGCTCGATAACCCTTGCTGACAAGAACGCGGCGACCGGTGTGCCGTAATCAAGCCACTCACCAGTGTCTATTTTACGTTCTAACTTCTTTTGCTGGTCTTCGGTCAACCCAATATCTGTAACCTTGTCATCCAACTTTTCGTTGAGCTCCTTGAATCGTAATCGCTTTTCGAGTTCCGAGATATCTTCGGCGTCATCGACAGTAGTTGTTTCCGAATATACCTCATTAATGGTTTCCCGTAGATACTGAATTCGATTCTGGTTTTGGGTTTCCCGGAAATCGCTGTGATCCTCTTCCTCGTTTTCAATCTCCAGCATCGCCAACGTCTCGAGTGCATCTTTGTTCTTTGGTGCCCTCTGGACGTGGATCTCTGTCCCCATCCGACTGACCGTCAGGGGTTCTCCACTCAAGAGGGCCTGCTCGGCTGCCTGATCCGCTTCCCGCTCGAGGTGGGGATCAGGATCGATATCGAGATCAACGCCCTTGTGAGGTATCAGAGCCTGATCGTTCTGCTCGCATGATAAACTGCAATCGCAGGTGGATCTGAATGGTGTATCCATGAGCGCTGGCGCGCTGGTTTGATTACATTGAGATATCATGGCCCACTCAGTGAGTACTGTGATCGGTCGTGCGGTGACGTGTTCAGCGTGATTGTCGTCGATCAAGCCCTTCGAAGAGAGATGCGTCGGGCGTTGCAGCCGAGTCGTGGAATTTGGGATAGCCGTCGAGGAAGTCGTACTGAATTGCGGCTTCTAATTTCCCAAAGCCCAGAACCTGGAACGGTTCTGGAGGCATCACCCCTATCATAATGTACCGATCCCGAATCTGGCAGCGAAGGTGGAAGTCCAGATATTCCTGGAAGGTATTGATCGAGTCGAATTCGAGTCGAACCAACTCCAGACGGGCGTTGGGTTCTCGATCGAACGGCTGTGCTCCGTGTTCGACTGCAGTCAATCCGTTGTCTGGATATACGACGTGAAGATCCGAGACGCTGGCGACGGTGAGGCTATCCGCGTAGTCGATGACCTCATCTTGGATAAGGTCGTCGACGACATCCGTGAATTCCTCCCAATGGGCGAGACCGGATTCCGAGACATCTGCATATGGGTCTGTCGAGTAGGTCTCGAGGAGGTCACGGACCTTAGATGCGATCTCCGCCGAAAGCGGGTTCTCCGGCTCTGTCGGCACTGGATCAAAGCCCAGATAGACATCCTGTTCGTACAGAATCGGTGAGGATTCCGCCACTTCCTCGGGCAGTTCGACAGGTGGCTCTACGTCGTCCCGATGATGACTGAGCAGTTGCTGGTAAGTCTCCCCAAAATGCTGCTCGAATTCCTCGTCGCTGAGGTCACAGATTGCTCGTCGAACCGCGTCGATGTGACTGATATCGTCGTATGCCGGAATCGTTTCGATTCCTCGCTCACGATAGGCGTGATATTTGGCGAACTCACGGGCCTGTGCGACATTCAAGTTCTCTTCAGAAGTACGCTCTGCTGGTTTATCTGGATAGTCTGACTGTTGGTATACGATTTCGTTATTTTCCTTTGATATTGATATTTCGATGGTCTCGCCATCATTATCCACAACATCAACTCCAACTCCTTCCTCGTTTTCGCCAACAATGGTTGCCTTCATTGTTCTTCTTCTCTGACCCCAGTTGGGTCTTCAGAACTGGTGTCTGCAAGATCACTCTCAAGTAGTTCCTGTTGTTGCTGGAGTTGTTCGAGTAGTTCGTCGACTTCCCAAGTGTCTGCGCCGGGAGCATGGTCAAGCATCCAGTCCCAGGAGGCCCTGATACTGTCACTGAGGGTACTGGCTGCGACCGCACCAGCCATGGCACCATGGGAAGGATCCATTCCAACCTGTGTACTCGCACCTCCACCGACGATCATCCCGGCTAAGGTAACCCCACCTTTTGCGACTGCTCCTTTGACTCCTGCCTGAGTGATCTCGTCTGGATCTCTGGAGCCACCCATGTCACCCTTCTGGGCAAGCTCGATCTGATCAACGTTGATCTCTTCTAACCGTTCGATTCTCTTCTCAAACTCCTCAGGGGAACAATCGGCGGTTTCCAACCCTTTCAACTGTTGCTTGATTGCTTCGATCTGTTGGATTTGGTTCCGAATCTCTTCGTTTGTCAGTTCGTCTTCGAGTGCTTGTACTCGATCAGCAAGCTCTTCGTTGCTCAACGGTTCGTCAGGCAACTTCCCCGGATCAGCTTCCTCCATCTCCAGCGTCATCTGCTTTCGCTGAATGTGGATATCCGTCCCCAGCCGATTCACGACCACTGGCTTGTCACCAGACAGCGCCTGCGTCGCCGTCTCGTCGGCTTCCCGCTCGAGTTGTGGATCTGGATCGATTTCCACATCCGCCCCTTCTTGGGGCATCATGCTGATCGCTGCCCCAGTCTGTTGTTTGACGTGTGCGAGTTCGTGAGCCAACAAAAACTGGCCCTCACCCGACTCGGGATCGTACTCACCCGAATTGAACACGATATCATTGCCACAGGTGAACGCTTTCGCGTCGATGGCATTCGCAGCCTCCGCCGCTTTCGCGCCCGTGTGAATGCGCACGTTCGAGAAGTCCGCATCCATGCGCTCCTCGAGTGCGCGCTGAATCGGCTGATCTAACGATTGTCCACCGTCGCCGAGCACGTCAAGTACCGTATCAGGCACCTCGTCCTGACTCGTGCCGGTGCCCGCAAGTGCACGCTGGATGTTGTGCTCGCTGGGCGAGGGTGCGAGTCCAGGGTGGCCGAACTCGTAGGACGGCGTCGGGTCGCTAACGCGGTTCGGATTTGTACCGTGGACTGCCGACTCAGCCGCCATACCGAGACCATGCGACCCCATCGTCGCCCCGCTCGAGTGTGACTTTTCCTGCGTTGAGTGCTGGGATGACGTACTCGCGTTCGCTTGCTCAGACGATTCTGTCTTTCGTTTACGGGATTTCTTCGATCCCATCTACCGGCCCTCCGTTGGATTCCGATTGGAGGGCAGTCGGCGCGGACGGTTCCGACAGGTCATTTTTTTGTTGCTACCGACAGCAGTAACATAATACTTTCTCTTACGTTGACGAGTCTCGAGGAAGTCCCTGTCGGAACGCTCGATAGGCACGCAATCAATTCACACGACACGAGTCGTACCGGCTACAGGTGGACACCCCATTCCACTGGCGCTGTCTGAATAGAACAGCGGATTGACTCATTAGCGGATTCGCCGCAAAGACGGCCGATCTGAATCCTATTCAGCAATTCCGTGGAATCAGTCTACAGAACGTCGACAAACTGAGCTTCGACAGCTCATGAGACAACGGTTCCCGCAAACTGTATTCAGCCCACTTATGGGCGTGCCGCCCTCTCACTCGAGTAGGTGGCCATCAGATGTCCGATCTACCAGAGGACTTCGACTGTACGATCACGAACTGGGACTACATTTACAGCCTGTGTCGAGACGTTAGCGACGACGTTCGTCGCGACGAGTTCGAGCCGGACGTTATCGTTGCGCTGGCTCGCGGAGGCTGGTTCGCGGGTCGATGCCTCTGTGATTTCCTCGGACTGGACGATCTGACGAGCCTGAAGATGGAACACTACGTCGGGACGGCCGAGAAGGCCGACGAACCGCAGGTCCGCTACCCGATGCCGGAAGGGAGCGTCGAAGGCAAAGACGTCCTGATCATCGACGATATCGCAGACACTGGCGGCTCGATCAAGCGCGCCTACGAGTACGTCGACGACCGGGATGCAGGCGAGGTTCGGACCGCCACGCTGCAACTGCTCCAGACCAGCGAGTTCGAACCGGACTACGTTGGCGAGCAACTCGAGGAGTGGACCTGGGTCGTCTACCCCTGGAACTTCATCGAAGATATGATCGATCTCACCGAGAGCGTCATGGAGCAGGCAGACCAAGAGACGTTCAGTCAGGAGGATATCCGGCACTTCCTCGGCGAATTCCACAGCATCGAGCGCATCGAGATGGAAATCGCACAGCCGAACCGACTGCCGGAGATTCTCTCAGAGATGGACCGTCGCGACGTCCTCGAGCGCAGCGGGCCTGGCCAGTGGAAACTGCCTGCAGGCGAGTAACACCGGCATCAATTACGTTCTGGTGACTCAGTCGACAGGAGCGGCCGCCACGCGTTGACCGCAATTGCACCTGCACAGACGAGGACTGCCGCAGTGACAAACAGCGGGTTCAACAGTCCAACAGCGGCAATCAGAATCACGATTGCGTTGTACACCAGCGCCAGTCCCAGGTTCTGTCTGGTCCGCACACGCGCCGCACGTGCCAGTCGAAATGCTCGTTCGACGCCCGTGAGATCATCCTTGAGGAGGACAACGGCTGCGGCGTCAGTGGCTAACGCGGTGGCACTCCCAAGGGAGAGGCCGATATCGGCCTCGGCAAGCGCGGGCGCGTCGTTCGTTCCATCGCCAACCATCGCGACGGTGCCACTCGATTTGAGCTGTCGGACTGCTGCCGTCTTTCCCGCTGGTGAGATACCTGCAAAGACGTGTGTGACACCGGGGTGATCGCCGAAACACGCCGTTGCAGCGCGCTCGTCACCGGTCAGGACAACAACGTTGATATTCTGGGCCGTAAGTCTCTCGAGGGTTGTTTCCCACTCGTCTCGCGGTTCGTCGCCGACCACGATCACGCCCGCTGCGGTTTCGTTTTTGCCGACAACGACTGGTAACCGGCCGGCGTCTCGAGCGCGCTGGACGTGATCGGTGATCCGGTCGCTAAGTTCCCACTGTCGCTCACGAAAGAGGTCAGGGTGGCCCACGAGGAGGTGCTCATCGCCGACGACGCCGGAGACGCCGATTCCGTGCCGGTCGAACTCCCGAACTGGCTGCTCGAGGCCGCCATCAGTACGTGCTGTCCCAGCCGACGCGGTCGCCGAGTCGTTGCCAAAGGCGTCCACAATCGCTGCTGCCGCCGGATGGGAGGCGCGCTGCTCGAGCGCGGCAACGTCGCGGAGCAACGCTGGCGATGCGTTGGCTTCAAGAACGGTCATCTCGCCGGTCGTGAGCGTTCCCGTTTTATCGAAGACGACGGTGTCGACCGCGCGCAGCCGTTCGAAGATCGTCTCGTCGAAGACAACAAGGCCGTGTGCCATCGCGTCCCAGCTGTTGGCGGCAACGGCGGCCGGCGTTGCGAAGCCAAGCGCCCACGGGCTCGTACAGATGATGGTCAGGAGCGCGGCCAGGATGATCTGTGGTGGGCTCGCACCGAGTACGTACTGCCCGATAGCGACGACGGCCGCGCTCGCGAGAACGACCGGCGCGAGGCGACCGGCGAGTGTATCAGCGCGCCGCGTCACGCCGTGGGTTGCGCTCTGGAGGTCCCAGACAGCGGCTGTGAGCCGATCAATACTACTCGTTGTCTCCTCGGCAACCGTGACGATTGCCGCACCGTCAGTAACTGCGCTCCCACCGACAACGGCCTCGCCCGCTGATTTCGAGACAGGCAGTGATTCGCCGGTGACAACTGCCTCGTCGACCGTGCACGCACTCTCGAGGGTACCGTCGACTGGGATTCGCTCACCTGCTCGGACGAGGACGCGGTCGCCGGCCTCGAGGTCGCTGGTCGGGACGGATTCCGTGTCACCGTCGCGAAGCCGTCGGGCAGAGTCCACCTGTGAGATCGTCAGTTCAGTGAGTCGGTCGATGGCCTGGCGTTTGGCCATGGCCTCGGCAAAGATCGCAGCCATGACGAGTGCGGCGACAATGATCGTCAGGTCGTAGTAGATATCGATTCGGTCCTGTACGAACGCGAGCGTGCCGTACGCGTAGGCGCTCAGGATTGTCAACGCAGCAAGAAGTTGCGTGTTCGGCTGGCGGAGAACCAGGCTGATGTACGCACCACGCAAGAGCGGCCAGCCAGCGAGATAGAGGACAATCCCAGTGAGAATAACGAACATCGGAAGCATGAGGACGCCGTCGAAACTCGCGAACGCATCGCCATAGAGCGATAACAGCCACCACTCTGAGAATTCAGCGAGGTACACCGGATACAAGACGGCGACGTACGGAACCAGCAGAAAGGTCCCGAAGACGACACCAGCGATGTAGCGCACCTCGAGCATGTCGTCGCTGCGGCGCTTTCGAACTCCCGACATCTCTCGAGCGCGCCGCGTCCCACCGGTTTCGGAAGCCCTGGCGTCGTTGTCGTCTCGAGCAGCCTTGACGTGGCTGTTGTCTTCGGCAGCCCCGGTCGCGTCGTCGCGAAGATACGCGGTGTATCCAACTCGGCTCAGGGCCGCCTCGAGATCGTGTCTCGAATCGCGATCGGGATCGTACGTGACTGTGACAGCCTCCGTGACGTAACTCGCTTCCGCGTCGACGACGCCCGGGCGATTCATCGCGACGGTCTCGAGGAACGTCTCACACATCGCCGAATGCATGCCATCGACGCGAAAGAACGCCTGCTCGAGGTCGTCGTCAGCGGTAGCGTTGGTGTCGGGATCTGCGTCTATGACTGGTTGAACAGGAACGTGGGGGTCGCCATCGGCTGACGAGTGGTGGGCGTCTGCCGCCGTAGACTCCTCAGCCTCGAGCGTCGTCGCAATATCGTAACAGCCCGACGAACAGTACTGACTCACGGGATCAGCTGTGGCTGTTTCCGGAGTCGTCTCCGCCTCCGTAGACAGACTATCCGCTCCATCGGCAAGCGACTGGCCACAAAGCGAACACGACACATCCCGTGATTGGGTCACACAGACTGTGTCGCGCTCGAGTATAATAACGGTAGCCGCCACCGATCAGCGAGCGTGAGTGTATGCCTACTCGGCCATTGGTTCGCTTTCCGGCGTGCCCTCGAGTTCGTCAGGGTCGTCATCGTCGACGATGGCGTTTTTCCACGTGCCACGGGTAAACCACGCGACTGCACCGATTGCGCCGACAACGTCGCCGACGACGACAGCCGTCCAGATCCCGATGGTTCCCCAGTCGAAAACGAAAATCAGAACGTAGGCGACGGGGAGTCGTGCGACCCAGAGCCCGAGGACGGCGAAGACGAGTGCGGTTTTCGTGTTGCCAGCCCCACGGAATGCGCCCTGGATGACCTGCATGACGCCCATGAAGACGAACGCAAACGCTGCGAACTGGAGGAACGTCACGCCGTGGCCGAGCACTGCCTCACGTCCGGCCTCCTCCGTGGTGAGGAAGACGGCGACGAACGGCTCCGGGAAGACAAACGCGAAGACAGCCGCAACGGCCATGAACGCCCCGACGAGCGCCGCACCGAGCCACGTTGCCCGTTCGGCGCGATCAGGCCTGCCAGCGCCAAGGTTCTGGCCAACGATCGAATCCATTGCCTGGCCGACACCAAGTGCCGGCAAGAACGCAAGCGAGATCAGGCGGTTCCCCAGACCGTAGGCGGCAACAACCGCGGGCGGGAACGTGACGACAATCGCCGTCATCGCAACCAGCGCCATCGCCGTCATCGACTGCTCGAGCGAGGTTGGCACGCCAAGTCGCGTAATCTCACGCACGTACTCGAGACGCGGCTTGAGGTGTTCGGGCCGGATTTCGGGACCAACCCCCGTGTAGTACAGCAGATAGAAGCCGATCGCCGTTGCAACGGCTCTCGAGAAGACAGTCGCAATTGCTGCCCCGCTGATGCCGAGTTGTGGAACCGGGCCGACACCGAAGATGAGGATCGGGTCGAGAACGAGGTTGATGACGACGCTGATGAACATGACGCGCATGGGTGCGCGAGTGTCGCCGTACCCACGCATGAGCGCGACGAAGACGAAAAAGCCGAAGACGAACGGTAACCCGAGGAAGAAGATGCGCAGATAGTCGGCTGCGAGCGGGATAATTGCCGCTTCAGTCTCCGGGTCGGCTGGGAGAACGGCGAGCATCGGGTCGGTCAGGAAATATCCCAGAATGCCAAGTCCGACTGCGACGAGCGAGATAAACGACAGCGTCTGCCCAGCGATGAGGCCACCCTCACCGCTTTCGGCACCAGTGTGCTGAGCGATCAAAATCGCACCCGCTGTCGTGAATCCACCGCCGAGTGCGATCAACAGGAACAAGAGGGGAAACGCAAGGCTGATTGCACCTACGGCGTCCGTCGAGAACGCGCCAAGCCAGAACGTATCGCCAACGTTGTACGCGACCTGTAAGATCTGAATGACAACGAGTGGCCACGCCAACTGAAACATCGGCCGGATGAGCGATCCCTCGGTGAGATTGCTCTCGTCCGGTGATGATCCGCCAGACATACCCATATCCTGACGCGGGGGGTACTTGACACCTCGTGATATATGGTATCGTCACACATTCAGTCTGGCAACATAGAAGAGCGTTTCGCGGACAGGAATTTCAACGAAACAGTTGCCACCGAGAACACTATCTTCCAGAATCGTCCGACGACGACACTGCAGCGTAATCACAACACATCACTGTAGATCGGCACATCCCACCCTCAGTCCGCAATCGCTTCGTCTGGCTCCGCCTCGAGTGTCACCTGCTGAATCCAGAGATCACCGAACAGTTCGTCCTGCTCGAGTTCGAGTCGACCGCGATGGGCAAGAAAGAGTAAGGCAAGATAGGTCATCACTCGCGTCCCGCCGACGTCGTCAATTTCGGCGTACAACACCTCATCACGACCGTTCTCGTAGTGTTCCTCGAGTTCTGCGTCGACGTCGTCGATGACGGTCTCGATATCTTCTTCGTGGGTCGTATGCGTCACGTCGTCGCTCGTCGGTTCCTCATCGACCCGGAACTGATCCTCGGCGTGATAGCTCAGTTCCTGCATCCCCCGGTCGTAGCCACTTGGGGAATTACTTGTATCGTAACTGCGCGATTCTTTCCACCACGAGCCGCGTTCAGCACTGCGAAGATCGCGCACCAGTTCATCCAGCGTCTCGGGCTTCCCGCGAGCCTGCTTGCGCTCAAGGCGACGGTCCATCTCCGCCTCGAGACTCTCGACGGGGTCGAATCCGGGCGGGCCACCCTCATCGCCGCCGTCCATCGGTCCGCCCGCGTCGTCCGCAAACGGGGCTTCCCAGGGCGGCAGTTCCTCGTCTTCGGGTTCGTCCGTCGCGAACAGTTCGTCGCTTTTCATCCGCAAGAGAACGCTCGCGTAAAACAGCGCCCGGCCCGAGGTCCGAAGGTCAGCATCATCGAGCGCCTCGAGAAAGCGATCAGTCACCTGTACGATGTCGATATCCCAGGGGTCGATTTCGCCCTCTTCGGCGAGTTGTACGAGGAGTTCAACGGGTTCGACTTCGTCGTCATCGCCGTCATCGTCGTCCGTGTCGGACTCCGAATCCGATTCCGAGAACTCGAGGACGGTCTCAGTGCTTGTGCTGGAGCTATCACTCGAGTCTGCACCGGGCCGGTCGCGGTCTTCGTGCCCCGCAATAGTCAGCGGGATGTCATCGCCGCCGTCGGTTCGGACAGTGCGGTAGAACTCGTCTCTGTCGGCTGGGTTTGGCTCCGTGGAATCCGTCGCGTTCGGCTTTTCGGATGCCTCGTTGCTCGCGGCTTCCCCGCTCGAGGATCGCTCACGTTCACCGTTCGCATCGAGGTCTTCGCTCCGCTCAGACCTCGCAGCGCTCCCCGTTCGCGTTTCCGAGGAGCTTCGCTCCTCGCTAGTCATCAGCCGGCACCTCTTCACTACTCAAATCGATGCCGGTCACCGCACTGACGTTATCCTGTTGCATCGTGACACCGATGGCGCGCTGGGAGCGATCCAACATTGCCGAGCGGTGTGAGACCACGACGAACTGGGCCTGATCCGCGAGTTCCTCGACCATCTCACCGATGCGCTCGGCGTTGACCGCATCGAGGAACGCATCGACTTCATCCAGTGCGTAGAATGGGGCCGGGTTGTGACGCTGAATTGCGAAAATGAACGCCAGCGCAGTCAAAGACTTCTCTCCACCGGACATCGCATCCAGGCGCTGTATCGGCTTATCGCCCGGCTGGGCCTTCATCGTCAGCCCACCCTCGAACGGATCAGCCTCGTCCTCGAGGTGCAAGGTCCCGGTCCCCTCCGAGAGCTTCTCAAATATTTCGGTGAAGTACGCCGAAATCTCGTCGTAGGCATCCATAAACGTCTGTTTCTTCTGGGTTTCGTACTGCTCGATCCGGTCACGGATGCCCTCGGCTTCCTCGACGAGCGTTGCCTTGCCGTCCTCTAACTCCTCGAGGTCTGTGCGGACCTCGTCGTACTCCTCAATCGCGAGCATGTTGACCGGCTCCATCGCCTCCATATCCGCCGTCAGGAGCTCGATCATCTCGAGGACGGTGTCATGATCCGGCACATCCTCGGGATCGTACTCGCCGACTTCAGCCTCGAGACCGTCGATTTCCCACTCGAGGTTCTGGGCACGCTCGCGCTTGCTCTCGAGTTTGCTCTCGAGGGCGTTGACCCGGTCCTGTTGCTGATCGCGTTTCGTCCGTGCATCCTCGAGGTCCTCGCGAAGCTCGGTGCGGTCTGCTTTGAGTTCGGTGAGTTCGTCCTCGAGTTCGGCGACGGCCTCGCGTCTGGACTCGAGCTCGTCTTCTTTCTCCTCGATGGTGGCCTCGCACTCTTCGATGCGAGCTTCGTGTTCGGCCGTCTTGTTCTGGGCGTCCTCGATATCATCGTGGAGGCTGTCGATTGCATCCTCGGCGTACTCCTTCTCGAGTCCGAGTTCGTTGAGTTTCCCGTCGATATCGTCGATTGTGGCCTCGCGCTCGTCGATTTCGCGCTGTAGCTCCTCGATCTGGGCAGTCAATTCGGGAATCTTCGAGTCCGCGAGTTCGCGCTCGAGGTCGTCGATATCGGCTTCAATGTCCTCGATACCAGCGTTCTTCTCGTCAATCTCGCTCGAAATCGTGTTCATCCGCTCGTCGACGGATTCGCGTTCATCACGTAACTCCGCAAGGTCAGCCTCGAGCGTCTCGATTTCGTCCTCAATCGACTCGCGTTCAGCCTCGAGTTTCTCGATCTCGCTTTCGATCGAGCGCACCTCGTCTGCAGCATCGGTCTTGCGGTCGCGGGCGTCATCGAGTCGCTGTTCGACGCCGCGAAGGTCTTCACGAAGCGATGCTCGCTCGTCCTGTAGGTCGGTGATCTGTTTCGCGACGCGCTCGAGTTGGCCCTCGCCGCCACCGGTAAACGAATAGCGCGAGCCGCCGCCCGAACCGCCAGTCATCGCACCGCTTTTCTCGACCAGGTCGCCATCAAGGGTGACCATGCGGTAGTCGCCCATGTACGCGCGGGCAGTCTCTAAGTCTTCGACGACGAGCGTATCGCCGAGAACGTACGAGAAGACGTTCGCGTACTGACTATCAAAGTCAACCAGATTGTATGCAAAGTCGACGACGCCCGGATCGCTTGGCGCGTTCGGCAAGCCGCGCTTGTGCATATCCGTCATCGGCAGGAAGGTTGCCCGCCCTGCATTGCGCGATTTGAGGTGGTCGATACACTGCTGGCCGATGATATCATCGGAGACGACAACGTTCGCGAGACGCCCACCCGCTGCCGTCTCACAGGCGACAGCGTATTCGCCCGGGACCGTCCCGAGTTGGGCGACTGCGCCATGGACGCCGTCGATCCCCGAATTGAGAATCGTCGTTACCGCCCGACCGAACGATGAGTCGCCGCTCTCGCCCGCGTTCGCCTCGAGTTCGGCGTACTCCTGTTGTTTCGCCTGGATCTTGTCGTCTAACTCGTCGACATCCGACTGGAGCCGACGCTTTTCGTTTTTAAGATCGTCAACGACACCCGCAATGCTCGATTGATTCTTTTCGGCCTTCTCGAGTTCTCGCTCGAGATCATTCCTGCGGTTCTCGAGTTCAGGAAGGTCCTCGCGGCGCTGCTCGATTGTTGACTCTTTTTCGCTGATCTCATTTGAACGTCGCCGAGCCTCATCGAGCAGTCGATCCTGTTCGCGCTGGAGGTCGTTCTTTGCTGTCTTGGCCTCCTCTAAGTCATCTTTCCGGTCCGAAAGGTCCGCTTTGAGTTCGTCGAACTCGGTGTCGACGGCGTCAATTTCGGCCTCGAGAGCTTCCTTCTCGGTCTCGCGTTCTTGAATCTCGGTCGTGATCGAGGCTTTCTCGAGTTTGTGCTCGCGCATGTCGTCTGCGAGTTCATCGATCGTCTCTTGTTTGCGATCGATCTGGACGAATGCCTCGCGGCGCTTGGATTCGGCCTCGTCGATAGCGTTTTCGCTGGCCTCGATTTTGTCCTCGAGACGGGAGATATCGCCTTTGATCTCCTCGATTTCGCTTTTGATGCGAAGCTGTTCGTCCTCACCTTTGCGCTCGATTTCGGCGTTTAAGTCCTCTAAGTCCTCCTGTAATCGAACGACTTTGCCCTGGCGTTCGTCGAGTTCGCGCTTTCGCTCCTCGAGGTCGGTCTCGAGGTCGGCAACGGCGTCTTCGGCTGCGGCGAGTTCCTCGCGTTTTTCCTCGAGTTCGCTGGCTTTCTTGTAGCCTTCGTACTCCGCTTTCTCGTCCCGCAGGCGGCGATAGCGAAGGGCTGTCTGGCGTTCGTCCTCGAGTTGGCCGAGTCGGTCGCGTTTCTCCTCGATGCGAAGTTCGGCTTCGTCGATCCGTTCTTCGACAATCTCGAGTTCGCCGAAGGCGTCTTCTTTTTTCGCGTCGAATTCGGCGACGCCCGCAATTTCGTCAATAATTTCGCGACGAGCATGGGGCGTCATGTTGATGATTTCGGTCACGTCGCCCTGCATGACGACGTTGTAGCCTTCCGGCGTGACACCGGCCTGTGCGAGCAAATCCTGAATATCTGAGAGATTGACCGAGCGGTCGTTTAAGTAGTAGTAGGAGTAGTAGTTGTCCTCGGTCTGTTTGACGCGCCGGCGGATGCGAATCTCGTCGACGTCGCCGACATCCTCGCTCCCGGCGGCGTTGATCACCTGCGATCTGTCGAGGGTACCGTCGCTGTTGTCGAGAATGACTTCGACGACCGCCTCTCGTGGGCCACTCGAGCCACTGTCGTCTTCGTGGCCCGGATTGTAGATGAGATCTGTCAACTTCTCCGCGCGAATCCCGCGGGTGCGGGCAAGTCCAAGCGCAAAGAGAATCGAATCGATGATGTTGGACTTCCCGGAGCCGTTCGGGCCGGTGACGACCGTGAAATCCTCGTAAAACGGGATTTTTGTCTTCCGACCGAAGCTCTTGAAATTGTCCAGAACGACTGCCTTAATGTACATTCCCTTCTCGAGACCTCCGTTCTCCGGTTAGATGCGGGAGAGAGAGCACCGCCCCGCCGTGGTCCTAACCGTGCAGTTATGCGACAATGATGTCGTCGCTACCTGAGTCTTCCGCTTCGTCACCGGTCGTCTCCTCTTCGGCATCTGCAGCCGCCTTGGCAACATCGTCGGGTTCTGCTTCCGTCATTGGGGCCGAATCGGATGATTCGTCCGTCTGTGCGTCGGCAGTTGACTCCTCGGGACGACGGCGTTCCGGTACTCGAGTGGGCGTCTCGGCATCCAGTTCTGCCTCGAGAACGCGAATGCGCTCTTTGGCCTCGATAAGCTCGTCCGTGAGTCCTTCTACCGTCGACTCGAGTTCCGCGACCGTCGATTCGAGCTGCTCGACGCGGTTGTTCGACATACACGCTAGCCCAGCATCCGGAACCATAAACGTACGTCAGACAAATATATGTCAGCTGTCACGAGCAGTGGTTCGCCCGGGTACGGATGCGACGACAAACACCACCACGACCCGACAGGCAGGCGTTCACATGGACGTACAGCCGACCCACCGTTTGATACGTGTGTGCGATGAACACACCAACTCGAGACCCATGCCAGCCCACACTGATACCGGCCTCGAGGCTGTCGACGAGGTCGTCCACGAACCCGACCGGGCGTTCGTCGAGTCGACGAACGTCTACAACTTCATGCAGGCGTACGGCATCGACGACTACGACGAGTTGATCGAGCGAACGACAAGCGAGGTGGACGGCGTCGAGGACTCGGGCGTCGACTGGTTCTGGGACGCCGTCGTCGACTATCTCGAGATTGAGTTTTACGAGGAGTACGACGCCGTCAGAGACGACAGCGAGGGGCCACAGTTCACCGAGTGGTATCCCGGTGGCGAACTCAACATTGCGCACAACGTCGTCGACCGCCACGCCGCCGTGGACGAGCAGCGGCGCAACACCGTCGCGACCATCTGGGAGGGAGAAGACGGCAGCGTACGTGAGGTCACCTACCACGACCTCCACCGACAGGCGAATCAGGTCGCGAACGCACTCGAGCAGCGGGACATCGAAACGGGCGACACCGTCGGTCTCTACATGCCGATGGTCCCCGAAGTCGTCTCGATCCTCTATGGCTGTTTCAAAGTCGGCGCGATTGCGGTGCCCATCTTTTCTGGTTTCGGCGTGGATGCGGTCGCAACGCGACTCGCAGATGCCGAGTGCTCGGTGCTGTTTACGGCTGATGGCTTCTACCGGCGTGGGGATCCCGTCTTCCTCAAGTCAACGGCCGACGAGGCAATCGCACAGGCGGGCCACGTCGAGCACACGGTCGTTTTCGACCGACTTGGTTCCAGTGTTCGGACGAACGAACACGAGATTCCCTGGAGCGACGACCGCGACGAGTGGTGGACCGACGCCGTTGAAACCGCCACCGTCGACTACGAGACGACATCGCTCCCCTCGAGTCAGGAGTCCATGCTGCTCTATTCCTCTGGCACCACCGGCAAGCCGAAGGGAATCGTCCACACCCATGCCGGCGTGCAGGTCCAGTGCGCCAAGGAGGTCTCTTTCGGAATGGATCTCAAACCCGCGGATCGGTTCTTCTGGCTCTCCGATATCGGCTGGATGATGGGGCCGTGGATGCTCATTGGGACGCACACCGCCGGCGGCACCGTTTTCATGTACGAGGGCGCGCCGGACTACCCCGATCCGGACCGTCTCTGGGCGATGATCGACCGGCATAAACTGACTCAGTTCGGTATCTCGCCGACCGCGATTCGGGCGTTGCGAAAGCACGGGGATCACTGGCTCGAGGGTCACGACCTCAGCTCACTTCGCATCCTCGGCTCAACCGGCGAGCCCTGGGACCCCGAGTCCTGGCGCTGGTTCTACGAGCACGTCGGAAACGGCGAGTGCCCGATCATCAACATCTCCGGCGGCACGGAGATCTGTGGGTGCTTCCTGATGCCGATGCCGATTCAGTCGCTTAAGCCCTGCACGCTCGGCGGGCCGGGACTCGGCATGGACATCGACATCGTCGACGCCGCGGGCAACTCCGTCGAAGACGACCACGAACGCGGCTTTCTGGTCGCTCGAGACGCCTGTCCCTCGATGACCAAGAGCCTGTGGTCGGGCGATGAGCGCTATCTCGAGGAGTACTGGTCGACCTGGGATGGGCTGTGGGACCACGGCGACTGGGCGCAACAAGACGAGGATGGCTTTTGGTTCCTCCACGGCCGCGCCGACGACGCGCTGAACGTCGCTGGTCGCAAGGTCGGCCCCGCGGAAGTCGAAGGCGCACTCATCGACCACGACGCGGTCAATCAGGCCGCTGCCATCGGCGCGCCGGATGAGACGACGGGAACGGCAGTCATCGCATACGTCATTCTCGAGGACGACCATGCGGAATCCGACGACCTGCAGGCCGAGTTGCGCAAGCAGGTCGGCGCAGAGTTAGGCAAGCCGTTCCGCCCACGCGAGATCCTGTTCGTTGATGCGTTCCCGAAGACGCAGTCGGGCAAGATCGTTCGTCGCGCACTCGAGGCCACGTATACGGGCGAGGATCTGGGCGATCTGAGCAGTATCGAGAATCCGGCTGTCCTCGACGAACTCGAGGACGCACGATAAGACACTCGTGTCTCTGCTCGAGAGTTTGGATGCGAGATGACGCCGAACGCAGCGATGGACCGTCGCTCTCACGGCGACCAGAGGTTCACCTCGAGATCGAGCAACGTTACGACGATCACGTGCGGGAGCGTCAGGACCGCGATGCCGACGAGGTAGATCCCCATCACGTCAGCGAGGGTCGCTGGCGTCGCCGGAATCGAGAATCCGAGCGCGACGAAGACGAGCACTGCGCCAGCGGTCAACGGCGCAGCATCCCTTGCGAACCGGCCAAACGCGACCGGCAGGTCCCGCCGTGCTAACGCCCCGCGTGCGTGGTCGTCAAGCAGCATCGTCCTGACAACGTGCCTGAGCGAGTGCCACAGCGCGAAGTGGCAACCGATTGCGAGGATCGGCGGCACGACGACGAAATACGCGAGCAGGGCGAGCGTCTCGACCGCGTCGATCACCCACGGGAAGCGGTCGTCTGCGACGAGAAACCCGTTCGCGAGCGTGAGCGCAATCAGAGTCCCAAATCCGACGGCGACGGCGAGACGCGTTGTCGTCGCAAAAATCGGGTCCAGTGCCGCCGCGGCCGCGGGATCGAACAGGCCAATCAGCGCGCTGGCGACGAACGCGTACTCCGCGGGAAACGCGATCAGTGGAACCAGCATCGGGAGCCCACCCCGGACGAGTGCGGTCAGGATGCGCATGGATCGCGTCTCGAGGTGAGAAGCACCCGCGAGTTCGACTAGCGTGTAGACATCACCCTGTCCCCAGTGAGCGAGCGTGATACCGATGAAGATCGTGAACGCGACGACCGGGGCGAGAAACCAAACCGCGGCGTACAACGATCCGACGACGAGGTAGAGAACGCCAACGAACGCCAGGTCACCGCGGGTAACCCGCTCGCCCCGGGCGCGGGGGAGGACGAGGTGGTCGACGGCACCGTGGGGGACGCCGAGAATGAGTATGCTCGCTGCCAGCGGGAGCAACTGGATTGGTCGCGGCAGGGAGCCGATGAAGGCGGTGACAGCTACGCCACCGCCGATGGCGAGCGCTCCACCGACAACGGTAATCCTCGCTGCGAGCGCTTGCGAGCCAGTTGGCTCGGTCGGAGCCTCAGATCGAACGCCAGTCGACTCGTCAGCCATCAGTTGAGTGAGCGACGAATCGGTTTACGAGACGACGCACCGTCGCCATTGCAGCGAGTTCGCCACGTCGGTCGAGCACCCAGGCATACAAGACGAGCCCTTGGACGACGAACACGTTCGCCACGAGGAAAAACAGTGCTTCCTCGAGCGGGAGGCCAGCGAGTCCGATCCCGATTGTGTGCGCGTCAGAGATTATCCAGATTCCGAGCGAGATGGCGATCCAGTCGGTGACCCACAGGTAGAGAGTCGGGACGCCAACCGCGAGCAGTACCTGCCGGCGCTCCCGGAGGAGATAGGTGAGACCGAACCCCCACTGAATCGCGAGAATTGGGCCGGCCCAAAAAAGAATCGAGCCGAGGTAGAATGTCGTCGTCGTTCCCAGCAGCACCCACCCGGCAGCGCAGATCCCCACCCCGCCAAGCACGCCGACGAGTCGATGGCTCGCGGGAAGCCGGAGTGACACGTCGGAGACGTCCAGGAACTGGAACAGCCAGAACGCCGTCAGCGTCGTCTGGAGGACGAAAAAGAAGTACTCCTCGAGCGGCGTGTGCCAGATCGTCGCGAGAACGGCCCCCTCGCCGTACCACCAGACGCCCTCGGGGATCATGGCGTTCGTCCAGGGGGTGGTGTAGGCGACTGCAAGGAAGACGAGGATAGCAAGCCCGGAGGCTGCCCCGCGGTCCCACCGCGCCTGGTCGCGCCGACTCGCCAGCCAGCCGAGGACGAGGATCGGTGGTATCGTGAACACGAGGTGAAACTGCAGGTACGTCAACGGGGGCGTCATCGTGGGAAACTGACGGTAGAACTGGTAACAGAACGCTCCCACACGAGCACAAGGTCACAGTCACTATCAGTCATCGGCGGGGACACCAACGCCCCTCAGCGTGGAGCCGTAGTCGGCGTCGGCAGTGATCGTGTCGGGTTCGTCGACAGCGTACAGCACGATCAGCACGGTGACGATGTACTTCGTGATGATGTCCAACACGCTGTAGCCCCAGGAGGTCATCCAAACCTCGAGTATGGCAAAGCCCTCGACGCCGAGCGCCCAAAGGATTGGGTAACCGAACCAGCCGACGACGGTGAGTATTTTCAGCGTGTTAAACAGGTCCGCGGTCCCAGTCCGTTCAGATTCGCGGCTCCAGTCAACCATGATGACGTAGACGATCACCAGGAAGAAACTCGTACTGAGCACGAACCACCACCAGCGCATGAGGTACGAGGACGTGGTCAGTGCCGCGGCGAGGCCGGTGACACACATCGCGATTGTCATCGCGACCGTCGTCGTGATCTTCGTCAAATTCGAGCCGGCAATCATTCCGAGCACGATCAAGATGAACGGCGTCGAGAACGCCCAAGTGAGGTATCGACCCCACATGGTGAGGACCTCCTCGCCCGCGAGCGGGTGGCCCGCAGGCATCTCGACGAAACTCAACGTTAGTCCCGACATGAGGCCCGTGTAACTCGAGATCGAGACAACGGAGATCAGCATCGTTGCGACAATGATCAGTTTCGCGCGTGGGTCAGTAACCCCCCGGGCCATCGCAACAATAAAAAGGATTGTCAGGCCCGCAAGGGCGATATTTGACACGAACGAGAGCGTGAGCAGCGTATCGTCAAGCACGAACTCGAAGACCTCTCGCTGGGTTTCGGGTGTCTGCATCAGGCTGTCCTGTCCGTTCGCTGCCAGTAAACTGATCGAATTCATGGGTTCGTTGTCAGATTGGGGCTCCAATCGGCCTGAACAACGTTCCATACTGGTAAGGTATCGTCACCAGCGAATACAGGGCTCGTGATCAGATATGAAGGCGTGAACGGGCGAGACGGGGGCATCAACCATCCCCGCACCGTCGCGTCTATCATCCGGGAGCATGAGGAGAGGGCTGCACAATAGCAGGCTGAGCGGACACGATCATGAAGGCCAAACTGGGTTGCAAGTCTCGCGCCCGTCCCGTTACGTTTTACCCCCACCAGCCCGAATCGTGGTCCAATGACTGCCCAGACCGTCCAGCAGGGCGACCTCGTGACCGTCATCGGCCTCGAGGTCCACGTCCAACTGGAGACTGACACGAAAATCTTCTGTGGCTGCTCGACTGACCAGACCGACGAGCCAAACGAGAACGTCTGTCCGGTCTGTCTCGGCCTGCCCGGCGCGTTGCCCGTCCTGAACGAAGGAGCCGTCGAGGCCGCCGTCAAGATCGGCAAAGCCATCGACGCCGACATCCCCGAAGAGACCCGCTTCCACCGGAAGAACTACTACTACCCCGACCTGCCCAAGAACTTCCAGATCACCCAGTACGACGAGCCAATCTGTCAGGACGGCGAACTCGAGGTCTCTGTCGAGGGCGACCGCCGCACGATCACCGTCGAGCGCGCCCATCTCGAGGAAGATCCGGGCAGCCTCCAGCACGTCGGCGGCGGCATCGATACCGCCGACTACACCTTAGTCGACTACAACCGCGCGGGGACGCCGCTGATGGAAATCGTCACCGCACCCGACTTCCGCAGCCCCGACGAGGTCCGTGCGTTCCTCGCCGAACTCGAGGAAGTCCTCGAGTACCTGGGCGTCTTCAACGCCGAACGCGACGGCAGCCTGCGGATCGACGCCAACCTCTCGATTATCCCGGAAGAGGAAATCGAGAGCGACAACATCGACGACATCGGCGCGGACGCACTTGCCGCCGCCAACCGGACTGAAGTGAAGAACATCTCGAGTCACAAAGGAGCCGAAAAAGCACTGGCGTACGAGGAAACACGACAGAAAAACGCCATCCGGCGCGGCCGTGCAGTCGAACAGGAGACCCGCCACTGGGACGAGAGCCGCGGCATCACGGTCTCGATGCGCTCGAAGGAAGAAGAGAAGGACTACCGCTACTTCGAGGAGGCCGACCTCCCGCCGCTTCGCGTTTCGGACTGGAAAGACAAGATCGACATTCCGGAACTGCCCTCCGCGCGCCGCGAGCGCTTCCAGGATGAGTACGATCTGAGCGAGGAAGCCGCCTCGAAACTCACTTCGACGAAACAGGTCGCAGACTTCTACGAGGATGTCGCCAGCGAGTTCGACCCCGACCTCGCCGCAACGTGGGTCGCGGACAACCTGCTCGGCGAACTCAACTACCGCGACATGGAAATTACGGATCTCGAGGGCCGCCTCGAGGAAGTCACCCGACTCGTCGAACTCGTCGCGACGGACGAGATTACGGCGAAAAACGCCCGCGAGACGGTGCTGCGAGCGATGCTCGATGACGGTCGGACGCCGGACGAGGTCGTCGAGGCCGAGGATCTGGGCAAGACCGACGAAGGCGAGGTCCAGCAGGCGGTCGTCGACGCAATCGACGACAATCCCGAGGCCGTCGCCGACTACGAATCCGGCGACGACGGCGCGATTAATTTCCTGGTCGGGCAGGTCATGCAAAAGACCGGCGGGAGTGCAGATCCTGGTGACGTGAACCAGTTGCTACGGGCGGAACTCGAGGAGTAGTATACTAGATACCGTTGAATGTGCATCTCCGATCCCATCCGATTCACAACCAGCGGCTCGTCGCCCTGCAACGCAGCTTCAGCCGCCTCGTCAGCCTCACGCTCGAGTTGTGGATCAGGATCAATTTGAAACATTGGTGGAAGCAAGCGGCCGTCAATCAGTTGAATGCCTTTGCGTTGGGGTTGTGGAACTCCGGATAGAAGTCGATGTAATCATAGCCACGAGCGGCCATGAATCGCCCCATGCCGAGCACACGGAACTCTTCTGGTGGATGAACGCCCATCTCGAGGAACGAATCTCTGATTTGAC